>DATDJF010000262.1:0-3960 GCA_036520715.1 Burkholderiaceae bacterium
GAGCGATGGCCTGCGGTTGGCTTGAACCAGGACGAACGCGGCCACCAGAAGCGCCAGCACCAGCAGGCCGAGCGTGATCCAGCGCAGGAGGCGGCGCGTCATTCGTTCATGCTAGCGGGCCGCACGGCAGCGCGTTTGGCGTACGCTCGATGCTGCTTGGCCCAAGCAAACCGCGAGCAGGAGGTTCTTATGCACCCCGAAGCCCCGCTGCCCTCGTTCCGGCTGACCGTCGGCGTCTCGATGATCCAGGCCTCGCCGTGGCAGACGGCCGCGGTGACGCTGGAGTCGCCGGCGCTCGACGTGATGACCGATCTCACCAAGGTGAAGGCGGCCACGATCCGCCCCGACCAGACGCTGCACCAGGCCGAGCAGACGATGATCTACCAGGGTGTGCGCATGCTGTTCGTGGTCAGCGAGATGCCGGCGCTCGAGGGCCTGATCACCAGCACCGACCTGCGCGGCGAGCGCCAGATGAGCCTGGTGCACACGCGCAACATGAAGTTCGACGACATGCGCGTGGCCGACGTGATGACCGACCTGTCGATGCTAGATGCGATCGACTACGAGCCGATGGTCGGCGCCACGGTGGGCAACGTGGTGGCCACGCTCAAGCGTGTGGGCCGCAACCACCTGCTGGTGGTGCAGGCCGCCTCGCACGGCGCGCCGCGGCGCGTGCGCGGCGTGATCTCGCGCACGCAGGTCGAGCGCCAGCTTGGGGCATTGATCGACATCGCCGAGATCGCCAGCAGCTTTTCCGAAGTCGAGCGCGCGTTGCTGTAACGCGCGGCGTCGCGCGCGTTGCGCGCCGCGCCGGAATTCACGAATCCCGCCGCGTCCGCGGGCGCCGCCGCACACGCTCGCCGCGGCAGGCGCTACAAGCATTGGATCCGCAGGAGCGCCGCAGCCCGGCTGCCGCGGCCACGAGCAGCAAGGAAATCCAATGCGCCGTTTCAACAGCTTCGTGCTCATGTTGTCTGCCGCCGTGCTGGGGGCGTGTTCCTCCCAGACGGTGGTCGTGCCGGTGCCGCCGCGTTTGGATCTGCAAAGCTTCGGCACGCTGGGCATCGTCGAATTCACTTCCAACTCCGATCCGGCCATCAACAGCCAGAGCACGCGGGAGTTCCAGGCCCACATCCACTCCGCGCAGCCGGGCACGCGCATCCTCGAGCTGGGCACCCGCGAGGAAATGCTGGCGGCGGTGGGCAGCCGGCAGCTCGACGCCCCGGCGCTGCGCCGCATCGGCGAGAAGTACGGCGTCGATGCGATCTTCATCGGCAACATCGCCTACTCGCAGCCGAAGACCGACGTCAAGGTCACCGACGCCACCAGGCTCGAGGGCGGCGTGCGCATCGAGGTCAGGGGCGACATGACCGGCAAGCTGGTCGAGACGCGCTCGGGCGCCAGCGTCTGGAGCAGCTCGGCATGGGCGCGCAGGTCGCTCGGCAACCTCAGCGTATCGGTCGATCAGGGTGTGACCGGATCGATGCGCAAATCCAATCCCCGCGAGGAAATGGTGCCCACGCTCGTGTACCACCTGACCCAGGATTTCCGGCCGACCTCGGTGCGCCAGCAGGTGAAGTAGCGCCCCTCGCGGCCGCTGCGACCTCGCTGTCGCGGCGCGCGGGTGGCGCGCGCCGCTCGATCAGGCCACGGCCTGGTTGACGATGCGCGAGAAGAGCTGGCGGAACTCCTTGTCGCTGTTGCCGCCGGCCATCGGGTCGCGGTTCTGCGCGAAAGCCGCGTCGATGCTGGCCCAGTCCTCTGCCCGCAGGTGGCGTTGCGCAGCCGGCAGGATCACGCCCTCCTCGCGGCCCAGGTGCTCCCACAGGAAACGTGCGTAGCGGACCACGTCGCCTTCGAGCGCGCGTGTCGCGGCGATGCGCACGCCAAGCTCGCCGGCCGCAAGGGCCTCGACGCGTTGCGCCAGCTCGGCCACCAGTTGTGTGTCGCGTTGATGCTGGCGCTCGAGCTCGTCGAGCTCGGCGTGGCAACTCGTCGTGCGCTCGCGCAGGCGCGCAAACAGATGCGCCTCTTCCTTCGGGTGGTGCACCTGCAGCGGAAACTGCTGCAGGTATTGGAGGATCGTGTGCATCTGCGCCGGATCGGCCGCGGCGCCCGCGCGGCGCGCGTCGGCCAGGGCCTGCATCCAGGCGTGCATCACCGCCGCCAGCGAGCGGTGCTCGTCGCGGATGATGGCGATCGAGCGCGCCGGCGCGGGCAGCTCACCGGCGGACGACACCAGCACCGGCAGCCCGGCGTTCATCAGCACCGACAGCGTCTCCGAGCCGAACAGCATGCCGAGCTTGCTGTGGCCGTGCGAGGCCATGAAGATCAGGTCGCAGCCGCAGGCGCGCGCGGCCTCGATCACCGCCTGCGCTGGCCGGTCGCTCACCGACTGGCGCGACGCACACGGCACGCCGAGCGCGCGTGCGGCCGCCTCGGCCTTGGCCAGCAGCTCGCCCGCCTTGCCCTGGTAGGCGTACTCGAATTCGTCGTGCGCAGTCAAACGCAGCACTTCGGCATCGCCGTGCAGCAGGCCGGCGCTGTCGGGCACGGCATGGAAGAAGGTGATGCGCGCGGCCAGCACGCGCGCCAGCGCGACGGCGTTGCCGATCACTTCCACCGACAGGTCGGTGCCGTCGATGGGAACGAGCAGGTGGCGATACATGATGGTCTCTCGAATGGGGTTGGGTCCATGCTAGGCAGGCGCTGTGGCCTGGAACCTCCCCGCCGCGGGGGGGCGGGTGCCAGGCCGCCGCCGCGCGCGCTTACCATGCCGCACGGCGACAGGCGCGGCACACGCCGCCGGCCCGACCGGTGTCGCCGAACCTAGTGAGCCCAGGCACCACGTGGCAACCCACCTTGCCCGCGCCTCCGTCGGCGCGCCCGACGACCTGCTGCTGCGCGTCACGCCGCCGCGTGTGCCGCGCCATCAGGTGGCGCGGCCGCGGCTGCAGTCCGACCCCGGGCCGCTGCGCGACTGCCCGGTGATCCTGGTGCAGGCGTCGGCGGGCTTCGGCAAGACCTCGCTGCTGGCGCAGTGGCGCCGCGAACACCTGGCGCGCGGCAGCGTGGTGGCGTGGCTGTCGGCGCAGCCGCAGGACGACGTGCCGCGTTTCGTGCAGAGCCTGGCGCTGGCCGTGCGCGCCGGCGCCGGCCGCCCGACCTTCGGCCACACGCTGATCGAGTCGGCGCCGGCCGCCGGCCTCGAAGGCGTCACCGCCTGGCTGGCCGAGGTGGCGCAGACCGCGCTCGACATCGTGCTGATCGTCGACGAGGCCGAGCGCCTGCCCGAGGCCACCCACGAGGCACTGACCTATCTGCTGCACAACGCACCGTCCAACCTGCGGGTCGTGGCCGCCACCCGCGCCGACCACGGCATCGAGATCGACGATCTGGTGGCCTACGGCAGCTGCACCGTCGTCGGCCCGGCGCAACTGCGCTTTCGGCTCGACGAGACGATCGAGCTGGCGCGCTCGCGCTTCGGCGACCGCGTCGACCGCGATGCGGCGGCGCGGCTGCACGACCTGGCCGAAGGCTGGCCGCTCGGCCTGCAGCTCGCACTGTCGGTGATGGCGGCCGGCAGTGACCCGCAGGCCGAGGTGTCGTCGATGGCCGCACAAGGTGGTGCGCTGCGCGAGCAATTCGTGCAGCTTCTGCTGGCCAACCTCGACCCCGGCGATGTGGCCTTCCTCACCCGCATCGCGATCCTCGACCACTTGCATCCCGATCTGTGCCGCCGCCTGGTGCCGCAGGCCGACGCGCTGGAGCGGCTGGCCAGGCTGGCTCGCGACACGCCGGTGTTCGCCGCCGGCGAGGCCAGCGAGTGGCTGCGCATGCACTCGCTGGCGCGCGACGAATTGCGGCGCCGCTTCGCCTTGCTGCCGGCCGAGGAGCGCGCCACGTTGCATGCACGCGCTGCCGCAGGGCTGGCCGAGCTCGGCCTGGTCGAAGCGGCGG
>DATDJF010000263.1:0-7857 GCA_036520715.1 Burkholderiaceae bacterium
GCGCACCTGTTCATGAACCTGCGCGTGGTCGACGAACACGGCCGGCAGTTGGCGATGGGCAGGCATCTGGCGTCGCTGAAGTCGCAGTGGGGCGCGCAGGCGCGCAGCGCGTTCCAGGCATTGGCCGCGCTGAAGGGCGAGCGCGACCGCGAGCATCATGTCGCCGACGTTCGCACGCCTGACGAGCCGGCGCCGCGTGCTCGCGGCGCCGTGGACAGTGACGGCGCGCCTTCGCCGTCGGCCCACTACACCGCGTGGACGTTCGGCGAGTTGCCCGAGCTGATGGAAGTGCGCAAGGGCAGCCAGACGATGGTGGGCTTTCCGGCTCTGATCGACCACGGCGATCATGTCGAAATCGAGGTCTTCGACGAGCCCGACACCGCGGCGGCCAGGCACCGCGTTGGCTTGCGGCGGCTGGTGGCGCTGCAACTGCGCGAGCCGCTGAAGTACCTGGAGAAGAACATCCCCGGCCTGCAGACGATGGCGGCAGCCTTCATGCCGCTGGGCACGCTGGAAGAGTTGCGCAGCCAGCTCGTAGAGGTGGCGCTCGATCGTGCGTTCCTGGCCGACCCGCTGCCGCACGACGCGCCGTCGTTTCAGGCCCGGCTCGACGAAGGGCGTGCACGCCTGGTGCTGGTGGCGCAGGAGGTGGCGCGCCAGGTGGGCGTGGTGCTGGCCGAGTTTGCCGCCGCGTTGCGCAAGCTGCGCGATGCGAGGCCGCCGAAGGAGGTGGCCGACGACATCGCCGCGCAACTGCAACGCCTGTGCGGCAAACGCTTCGTGGCCGGCACGCCGTTGTCCGCGCTGCAGCATTTGCCGCGCTACCTGAAGGCGATCACGCTGCGGCTGGACAAGCATCGCGCCGACCCGGCGCGTGATGCTTCGCGGCTGGCCGAGCTGCGGCCGCTCGAGCAACGATACACGCGCCGTGTGGCCGAGCTGCGCGGTGCACCCGACGCCCGGCTCGACGAGTACCGCTGGCTGCTCGAGGAGCTGCGCGTCAGCTTCTTCGCGCAGGAGCTGCGCACGCCGCAGCCAGTGAGCGTGAAGCGCTTGGAAAAAGCATGGCAGCAGCTTTCGAGCTGATGCCGGCATTCGAACCGAGCCGGCCCTAGCCACCGCCACGCATCCGGCCTACAGTCGCGCCCTGCGGAGATACGATGTCGCCGCTTGCGCAAGGAGCCCGCTCATGCAATTCGTCTGGATGGTCATCGTCGGCTTCGTCGTCGGTCTGATCGCGCGCGCCGTGCTGCCCGGCGACCAGAAGCTCGGCATCATCCTGACCGCGGTGCTGGGCATCGTGGGCTCGCTGGCGGCCGGTTTCGTCGGCCAGGCGCTCGGCTGGTACCAGGCGGGCGAGGGCGCCGGCTTCATCGGTTCGATCGTCGGCGCGGTCGTGGTGCTGTTTCTCTACGGCAAGTTCGCCAACAAGGCAAGCACGTCATCGGGCGGAGGGCCTGGTCCAGCGGCTTGAGCGATGCGTTGAGTCGCCGAGCGGGCGGCGCTCGACAGCGCCGCCTGGTGATGCCCGCTACATCGCGTCCACCGGATAGATCGGCCGCCGCACGTTCTTGAAGGCGAGCGTCGCGTAGTCCGACGTGCACACCCCGGTGCCGGCACACTCGACCACCGCGTGCGCCAGCGGCTTCAGGCCCGCGCGCCAGTGGATGCGGCTCTTGAGCATCACGAAGCGCTGACGCTCCGGCGCGATGCCGACCGCGGTGAACGCCGCCAGATCGTGCGGCTCCACGTGGTTGGAGATCACCACGATCTTCACGCGGCCGGTGTCGAGGACTGCGGTCGGCCCCATGTCGTTGACCTCGCCGCGTGCCATCGGCCCATAGTTTCGATACCGGCCGTCGCACACGAGGCGCACCGTGCCGCTCACCGTGCGCGGCTGGCCTTTGAGCCCGATGGCCGGCATGTCGAGCTTGCCGCCGAGCGACAGCGTGACGCGGTTGCCGACGCCGGCCGCGATCATCTGCTGCACCGCCTGCGGGTCGAAGATCGCGAACGCCGCCACGTCCTCCAGGCCGGCATCGAGGATGGCGCCAAGCACGGTCATCGTGTCCATCGTGCCGCCCGAGGCGCAGTTGTCGCTGTGGTCGAGCAGCACCACCGGGCCGCTGTCGGCCGGCTTGGCGGCTGCGATCGCCTGGGCCTGCGCGATCGACTCGGCCAGTGGCCGCACTTCGTAGACGAACTTCGTCCGCTGCGACCACGCCATCTCCAGCAGCTCGTCGCACCAGCGGCGCGCCAGCGCCGGGTCGTTGTCGGTCACCACCACCGCCGACAGCCCGGCGAACTGGATGTCGGCGTTCGGAAAGCCGACGAACACGGTGGCGCACAACGCGCCCTGTGCTTCCATCTGCCTGCAGCGCGCCTGCAGCTCGCGGTTGGGCGAATCGTCGCTGCCCTGGCGCATGACGTGCGGCAGCATCGGCTGGCGGCCCCAGGCCATGGTCGGCTCGGCCTTGCGCTGCAACTGCGCCAGCAGCGCGCGGCCGGCGCGTTGGCCGGTTTCGAACATGTCGATGTGCGGGTAGGTCTGGTAGCCCGCGATCACGTTCACGCGCTCGGCGAAGGCGTCGTAGAGGTTGGTGTGCATGTCCATCGCCGCGGTGATCGGCACGCCCGGCGCGATCGCGCGGATGCGGCGCAGCAGCTCGCCTTCGCCGTCTTCATGGCTTTGTGTGACCATCGCACCGTGCAGGTCGAGCAGCACGCCGTCGCAGCCTAACGCCACCGCCTCGCAGATGCGCTGCGCGATGTGCTCGAACGCGCGGTCGTCGACTGGGCCGCTGGGCCACGCGCTGGCCGCGATCGGCACCACGAACTCGGCACCCGCGCTTTCAGCCAGCTCGATGAACGCGCCGATCGCCGAGCCGGTGCCGCGATACGCCGCGATCGCGTCGGCCCCTTCGGGCGGCGTCGCGCTGCCGTGAGCGAAGCGACCCAGCGGCGTGGGCACCGGCGAGTAGGTGTTGGTCTCGTGCTTCATCTGCGCGATCACGAGCTTCATGCGGCGCTCCTTCAGGCCGCCACCGACGGCAGCCCGGCGAGCGCCATCGCCAGTTCGGCCTCGTCGTAGTCCTGGTCGACCAGCTTGTCGGCGAAGTAGGCCTGGTAGGCGCTCATGTCGAAGTGGCCGTGGCCGCACAGGTTGAACAGGATCGTGCGCGACTTGCCCTCGGCCTTGCAGCGCAACGCCTCGTCGATGGCACCCTTCACCGCGTGGTTGGCCTCGGGCGCCGGCACGATGCCCTCGGCACGCGCAAACTGCACGCCGGCGTCGAACACGGTCTTCTGCTGGTAGGCCCGCGCCTCGATCAGATCGAGCTCGAGCAGGTGCGACACCAGCGGCGCCATGCCGTGGTAGCGCAGCCCGCCGGCGTGGAAGCCGGGCGGCGTGAAGGTCGAGCCCAGCGTGTGCATCTTGACCAGCGGGGTCATGTGCGCCGTATCGCCGAAGTCGTAGGCGTACTTGCCGCGCGTCAGCGACGGGCAGGCCGCCGGCTCGATGGCCACGATGCGCCGCTTCTTGCCGCCGCGCAGCTGCGCGCCGATGAACGGGAACGCGATGCCCGCGAAATTGCTGCCGCCACCGGTGCAGCCGACGATCACGTCGGGGTCGTCGCCCGCCATCTCGAGCTGCAGCATCGCCTCCTGGCCGATGATGGTCTGGTGCATCAGCACGTGGTTGAGCACCGAGCCGAGCGAGTACTTGATGTCGTCGTGGGTGGCGGCCACCTCCACCGCCTCGGAGATGGCAATGCCCAGCGACCCCGGGTGATCGGCGCGTTGCGCCAGGATGGCGCGGCCGGCGTTGGTTTGATTCGACGGCGACGCGATGCACCTGGCACCGTAGGTTTCCATCAGCGCGCGGCGGTACGGCTTCTGGTCGTACGACACCCGCACCTGGAAGACCGTGACGTCGATGCCGAACAGCGAGCCGGCGAACGCCAGTGCCGAGCCCCACTGGCCGGCGCCCGTCTCGGTGGTCAGCTTCTTGATGCCGGCCTGCGCGTTGTACCAGGCCTGCGGCACCGCGGTGTTGGGCTTGTGCGAGCCGGCGGGCGAAACGCCTTCGTACTTGTAGTAGATCTTTGCCGGCGTGCCGAGCGCCTTCTCCAGGCGGTGTGCACGGATCAGCGGTGACGGCCGCCACAGGCGAAACACCTCGCGGATCGGCTCCGGAATCTCCACCTCACGCTCGGTGGATACCTCCTGCGCGATCAGCGCCATCGGGAACAGCGGCGCCAGGTCGTCGGGGCCCACCGGCTGGTGCGTGCCCGGATGCAGCACCGCAGGCGGCGGCTTGGGCAGGTCGGCCGCGATGTTGTACCAATGGCGCGGCATCTTGCTTTCGTCGAGCAGGAACTTGGTGGGCGAGCTCATGGGGGCGTCTCCGGCACGTCGTGAGGGGAGTGCCGATGGTAGGCACCTCGCCGCGCCGCGCAAGGGTGGCTGGCGTGTCTGGCAGGCGAAGCCAAGGTTTATCCCAGGGTAACGCGGGGGCGGCAGGCGTAACGTCGCGGGGCGCCAAGACCCTCAAGGAGTGAATCATGACGAGTGCCTGGGTTCGCCGATGGCAGGCCGTTGCGGTGGTGGCCGTGCTGCTGTGGCCGGCGTACGCGAGCCCGCAGCGGGAAGACAAGTCCAACAGCCCGCCCAACGTGATCGACGGCGCCGCGCTGGTCGAGGCGTTGCGCGGTGGCGGCTACGTGGTGTACTTCCGCCACGGCAAGACCGACCTCTCCACCAGTGACTCCGATCGCACGAGCCTGGCCAACTGCGCCACGCAGCGCATCCTGTCGCAGGAAGGTCGCCAGCAGATGACCGACATCGGCAAGCAGATCCAGCGCCTGCGCATTCCGGTGGGCATCGTGCTCTCCAGCCCCTATTGCCGCTGCATCGACACCGCCAAGCTCGCGTTCGGCAAGGTGGTCGCCAACCGCGACCTTGCCCACACGGTCACCGCCGACGAAGGCGTCACGCGGCAACGCGCCGGCGAACTGTCGAAGCTGCTGGGCACGGTGCCGACTGCCGGCACCAACACCGTGCTGTCGGGCCACACCGGCAACCTGGAGGAGGCCACCGGCATCTGGCCCAGTCCCGAAGGGGTGGCCATCGTGTTCAAGCCCGACGGCCGCGGCGCGAACAGCTACGTGGCGACCGTCGGGCCGACCCGCTGGGCCGAGTTGGCACAGGCCCATCCACCGGCAAAGACCAAGCGCTAGGCCTGGGCCTTGGCCGCGATGAAGGCACTGCTGGCCGACCTGCCGATCCTGGCGAAGTTTCTGCTGCTGCCGGCGATCGCGGCGCTGCTGATGGTGGTGCTCGGTGGCCTGTACGTGGTGGAGCAGCGCGACACGGTGGCGCTGCAGGAGCGCATCAGCAGCCAGGACGTGCCGCGACTGAACGAGCTGTCGCGCCAGTTCTCGCAGTTCTCGACCAATCACGTGCAGTTCATCAACCTGTTGGCGGAGTCGCTGCGCGGCGCCACCGGCGAGGCGCAGTTCTACCGCGCGGGGCGCCAACGAATCCTGGCCGCCAATCGCACCATCGAGGAACTGCGGGATGCCTCGGAAAGGATCGCGCACGACGACCCGACGCGCGCGCTGGCGCAGCAGCTGCAGCGCCGCCTCATCGAGTACCGCGACCAGATGGGCGAGGCGGTGCTGCTGTCGTCGGTCAGCCTGGATCAGATCGCCCGGGTGACGCTGGGGGCCAACCAGGCCTACGACGCCGCCAACGCCGATTTCCTGGGCCTGGTGGCGCGTGTGCAGGGCGACCTCGCTCAGCAGAGTGACCGGCTGCTCGTGCGGCTGCAGGCCGCGCGCTTGCGCTTTTTCGTGGCGCTGTCGGTCACCATTGTGCTGATCGCGGTGGCCAGCGTGCTGCTGTCGCGCCGTTTTGCCAGCGACGTCGCCTCGCTGATGAAGACGCTGGAGCACCTGAGCGCAGGCGACACCACGACCGTGCCGCCCGGGCGCGAACGCCGCGACGAGTTCGGTGCGGTCAATCGGGCCGTGCACGCCTTTCGCGCCGCGCTGCGGCGCCGCGACGAGGCCGAGCGCGAGCTGGCGGCGCTGAATGCCGAACTGGAGCAGCGCGTCGAGCAGCGCACCGCACAGCTCACGGCATCGCGTGACGAAGCGGAGCGGGCCAACCAGGCCAAGAGCGAGTTCCTGTCGCGCATGAGCCATGAATTGCGCACGCCGATGAACGCCATCCTCGGTTTTGGGCAACTGCTGGAGAGGTCGCCCGCCTTGCCTGCGGGCAACCGCGGCTGGGTGCACGAGATCGTGGCCGCGGGCAAGCACCTGCTCGAGCTGATCAACGACGTGCTCGATCTGGCGCGCGTGGAGTCGGGCAAGTTCACGGTCAGCCCCGAGCCGGTGGCGCTGCGGCCGGTGCTCGAGGAATGCCTCACGCTGCTGCGCCCGCAGGCCGAAGCCGCGGGCGTGCGCCTGCACGAGGGATCGGGCGTTTGCGACGTGCAGATGCGCGCCGACCGCACGAGGCTCAAGCAGGTGCTGCTCAACCTGCTGTCCAACGCCGTCAAGTACAACCGCCAGTACGGCAGCGTCGACGTCGTCTGCGTGGCCGAGCTCGATGGCCCGGTGCCGACCGTGTGCGTGCGTGTCATCGACACCGGGCCCGGGCTGGCACCCGAGCAGATGGCGCGCCTGTTCGTGCCGTTCGAACGGCTCCAGGCCGACCAGCGGCGCATCGAAGGCACCGGCATCGGGCTGGCACTCAGCAAGCGCCTGGTCGAGGCGATGGGCGGCACGATCGGTGTCGAGAGCACGCCGGGATCAGGCAGCACGTTCTCGGTGCGGCTGCCGCTGGCCGCCGACGCGGCAGCGCAGCCCGCAGCCGACGACTGCGACGCGGCACCTTCCGAGCGTATGCCCCTGGCGCCGATCGACGTGCTGTGCATCGAGGACAACCCGGCCAACCTGCGGCTGATCGAGGGCATCCTCGCGCGGCAGGCCGGCATACGCGTGCTCAGCGCGCTGGCGCCGGGGTTGGGGCTCGAACTGGCGCGAACGCACCAGCCGGCGCTGATCCTGCTCGACATCAACCTGCCCGACATGGACGGCTACGAGGTCATGCAATGCCTGCGCGAGGACGCGGCGACACGGCACATTCCGGTGTTGGCGATCAGCGCCAACGCGATGCCCAGGGACGTCGAGCGCGGCAAGGCGGCAGGCTTCGTGGCCTACATGACCAAGCCGATCGACATCGCCGAGCTGCAGCGCACGGTCACGCGGTTGCTGGCGGCGCAGCAGGTCTCAGGGGACTAGGTCTCCACGCTGAACACGCTGACGGCCTGCGCCAGCGAGCGCGCCTGCTCGTCGAGCGTCAAGGCGGTGGCGGCCACTTGTTCCACCAGTGCCGCGTTTTGCTGCGTCACGCTGTCCATTTGCCGCACTGACTGGTTGACCTGGTCGATGCCGCTGCTTTGTCCATCGCTGGTCTGCGCCATGTCGTCGACCAGCCTGGCGGCGCCCAGCACACGCTGCAGCAACTCGTCCATCGTGCGGCCGGCGTCGCCCACCAGGCTGGACCCGGCGTCGACCTTGGTGCTGGAATCGACGATCAAGGCCTTCACCTCGCGCGCGGCGTCGGCGCAGCGCTGCGCCAGATTGCGCACCTCGGAGGCCACCACCGCAAAGCCGCGGCCTTGATGGCCGGCGCGTGCCGCTTCGACAGCAGCGTTGAGCGCCAGGATATTGGTCTGAAAGGCGATGCCGTCTATGACGCCGATGATTTCGGAGATGCGGCGTGCGCTGAGCTGGATGTCGGCCATGCGCGCGACCACGTCGCGCATCATGCCGCCGGCAAGCT
>DATDJF010000264.1:0-7296 GCA_036520715.1 Burkholderiaceae bacterium
CCATCGTGCGCGTTGCGATGGCAACGCGCATCCGCCAACCGGCTGGGCCGCCCAGCCCGATCAGGCAGGGACGACTCGCCACAGATGAGGTCGCCCGCCGCGGCGACAAGAGGCGCGCGGCTCACGCCGCGCCTGCGCTTCTCGACGCGTGGCCTAGCCGCGTCGCCGCCGCGGCGCCGTCAAGGTTTCTCCAAACCCGCGCCGATGCGCTCGAGCAGGATTTCGATCGTCTTGCGCACCTTGGCGGCGTCTGGCGCGTCGGGCGCGGCGTTGAGGTACTCCTGGTATGCCTTCACGGCGCCCCAGGTGTCGCCTGCCGCGTGCAGCGACGCGCCGACGTTGTAGATGAACTGCGGGAACGGCCGCAGCTCGTAGGCGGCGGCGAAGTGACGCGCCGCGTCGCCGTAGCGCTTCTGCTCGAAAGCCTGCTGTCCCTTGTCGTACTCCCGCTGCGCCAGCTTCAGCTTCGCTTCGGCCACTGGGTCCACCGGCTTCTCGAGCGCGGCACCGCGGGCGCGTTGCAGGTCGTCGATGCGCGCACGAACCTTACCGGCGTCGGCGGCGTTGGGCGCCAAGTTCAGGTATTGCTGGTAGGCCTTCACGGCGCCCTTGGCATCGCCGGCTTTGTCGAGCGCCGCGCCTTGGTTGTACAGGTACTCGGGCTTCGGCACGTGCGAGAACGCTTCGGCGAACGCGGCTGCGGCGCCCTTGAAGTCGTGCGCCAGGTAAGCCTCCTGCGCGCGGTCGAACGCCTCGCGCGACGCGCCCAGCGCCTTGTCGTGCAGCGCCGTGATGTGGCCGCGCACCCGGTTGGCGTCCTTCGTGTCCGGCGCTTCCTTCAGGTACTGCTCGTAGCGCGATGCGGCGATCTCGTAGGCGCCCATCTTCTCGATGCACGCCGCCTGGTTGTAGCGCAGGTCGGCCAGCGGGTTGAGCGCATAGGCGCGCTCGTACGCCTGCAGCGCGTCGGCGAACTTGCCGGCCTTGTACAGCGCCGCGCCCTCGCCGATCAGGCGGTGCGACTCGGCCACGCCGGTGATGGTGGCCTCGCGGCCGCCCATGTGCTCGCGTGCACGCAACTGCGCAGCGCGCGCCTCGTCGGCACGCGGCGCATCGGGGTTGCTGAGGTACTGCCCGTAGGCGAGGTCGGCCTCGGCGTAGCGGCCGGAATCGAGCAGCGCCGACGCCTTGTTGAGGCCGAATGCGTTCGACGGATAGGTGCGAAAGCCCTCGTCGTACGCGGCGATCGCCTCGTCGTAGCGGCGCGCGTGCAGCAGCTCGTTGCCGCGCGCCATCCACTCCATGCCGCCGGCCTGGCCACCAGCGGTGATCGGCTCCTTGCGGGCGCGCTCGAGCAGGCGGTCGGCGCGCTGGTTGAACTCGGTGGCGATCTTCGGGTCGGCCTCGGCATAGGCACGATACAGCCGCGCGGCCGTGTAGTTGGCGCCGAGCTGCTGCATGCACGTCGCCTGGCTCTGCAGCAGCTTCGGGTTCGGGTTGCGCTCGTAGGCGGCGCCCCAGGCGTTGAACGCGTCCTGGTAGCGGCCCTGGCGATAGGCGGCGATGCCTTCGTCGGTGAGGCGCTTGCCCTCGGCAATGTCGGCCGCGGTGTAGGTGCGGCCGTTCAGGTGCGAACGCGAGTCTTCCATCGCGCGGCGCGCCTCGTCGATGCGCGGCCGGTCGCCGGGACTGGCCAGGTACTGTTCGTAGGCCAGCACTGCCTCGGCGTGACGCCCCATGTCGCGCAGCGTCGCCGCCTTGTTGAGCAGGATCTTGGGTGACGGCACCAGCTGGTAGGCTGCCTCGAAGCGCTCGAGTGCTGCCTCGTAGTCCTTGGCCTTCAGCAGCTTGACCCCTTCATCCATCAGCTTCTGGGCCTGGGCGCGCTGCGCGTCGGTGGGACCGGTCGCCCCGGCACCCGCTGTACCGCCGGCGGCCTGTGGTGGTGCGGAAGTGCCTTGCTGCTGCGCCTGTCGGTGCAGGCCGTGCTCGGCGCCGTAACGGGCGAGCGCGTCGCTGCCGGCGTCCGCCGGCGCAGGCGTCGCGGTTGCCGTGGCCGGCACCTCCTCGCCTTGCGGCGCGTAAGGACCGTCGAAGTCGCCGCGGCCGCCGATCGGCGCAGCTGTGGTGGCGGGCACAGAGATCATCGTGGGCTCCATCAGGCTTGATCGGCGCTGGGTTGAGCACCCGGCACCAAAGGTTCAAGCCACGTACGGGCCTGCCTGCGAAAACGCTGCATCCGGTGGCCCGTGTAGGGGGCGATGTCCGGAAGCACCTCGCGTTTGCGTGGAACCCATACCGCCGCAGCGGCGGCCCGGGCGGCCAGTCAGCGCTGCCCGGTGCGCGCGTCGCCGAACAGCTTGCCTTGGCCGCGCGGCTGGCAGCGCCAGTACTGCGGCGGCGCGCTGACCTGCGCGCCCAACTGCGCGGCGGCATGCCAGGGCCAGCGCGGGTTGTAGAGCAGCGCGCGCGCCATCGCCACCAGGTCGGCATGGCCGGCCGCGATGATGGCCTCGGCCTGCTCGGGCTCGGTGATCAGGCCCACCGCGATCGTCGGCAGGCCCACCTCCTCGCGCAGCCGCTGCGCGAACGGCACCTGGTAGCCTGGCCCGGCGGCGATCTTCTGCAACGGCGACACGCCGCCGCTGGACACGTGCAGGTAGCTGCAGCCGCGCTCGTGCAGCGCGCGGCCGTAGGCGACGCTTTGCTCGAGATCCCAGCCATCGTCGACCCAGTCGATCGCCGACAGGCGCACGCCCACCGGCATCGATGCCGGCACAGCGGCACGCACCGCCTCGAACACCTCGAGCGGAAAACGCATGCGCGAGCGCAGCGAGCCGCCATAGGCATCGCCGCGCCGGTTGGCGATCGGCGACAGGAACTCATGCAGCAGGTAGCCGTGCGCCGAATGCAGCTCGATGGCATCGAGCCCGAGCCGATGTGCACGCAGCGCCGCGTCAACGAAGGCCTGGCGCACACGCGCGAGCCCGGCGTCGTCGAGCGCCAGCGGTGCCGCTTCGCCCTCGGCATGCGGCAGCGCCGACGGCGCCACCGGGCGCCAGCCGCCCTGCTCGGCGGCGATCAACGCGCCGCCGCGCCACGGCACCTCGCTGGAGCCCTTGCGTCCGGCATGCGCGAGCTGGATCGCCACCGGAACTTGCGAATACCGCCGCACGCCGGCCAGCACGTCGGCGAGCGCGCGTTCGTTGGCATCGCTGTACAGACCCAGGCAGCCCGGCGTGATGCGGCCGATCGCCTCCACCGCCGTCGCTTCGATGATCAGCAGCCCGGCGCCCGAGATGGCGAGTTGCCCGAGGTGGATCGGATGCCAGGCGCTGGCGCTGCCGTCGTCGGCGCTGTACTGGCACATCGGTGCCACGACGATGCGGTTGGCCAGCGTCAGCGGCCCCAGCGTGTACGGTGAAAACAGGTGGCTCATGAAGGGTCGTTGGCCGGGCAAAGGCGGCGATCCTCGCACACCATGGCGTACACGCCGCGCGCTTGCCCGCATTTGAACCGCGGTGGCGCGCGTTGCGTTCACCGCGCATGCGCGGCCTGCCCGCTTTCGCGGCCGCTGTGATCAGTGGCCGCGCAGCGGCCTGAAGAACTCGACGATCTCGCTGGCCAGCGCCTGCGGCTGCTCCATTGCGGCGAAGTGGCCGCCACGCGGCATTACGCTCCAGCGGCGAATGTCTTTGTACATCGCCTGCGCCACCGAGCGCGGAGGCTTGAGGATCTCGCGCGGGAACTGCGCATACCCCATCGGCACCGCGACGCCGCTGTCCGGAATCGGCCACGGGCCGTGTAGACGCGCGTAGTACGGCCAGAACGACGCGCCGATCGCGCCGCTGAACCAGTACAGCGCGATGTCGGCCAGCAGCTGGTCTTTCGTGAACACGCTCTCGACGTCGCCGCCGCAGTCGGACCAGGCCCTGAACTTCTCGACGATCCACGCCGCCAGCCCGGCCGGCGAATCGCTGAGGCCGAACGCCAGCGTCTGCGGCCGCGTGCCCTGGATCCACTGGTAGCCGGTGTCCTCCTTCAGAAAGTGCTCGAGCTCGCGCAGGAACTGCTGCTCCTCGGGCGTCGGATTGGCCAGCATCTTGGGGTCGCGCCGCACCGTGAGCAGGTTGACGTGGATGCCGATCACCTTGTCGGCGTGCACCGCGCCCAGGCGTGACGTGACGAAGGCGCCCCAGTCGCCGCCCTGCGCGGCGAAGCGCCGATGGCCGAGCACCTCGGTCATCAGCTCGGCGAAACAATCGGCGATCGCCTCGACGCCGAAGCGCGGCTGGCCGGGCGCGAACGACAGCCCGTAGCCCGGCAGCGACGGCGCCACCACGGTGAACGCATCGGCCGCATCGCCGCCGAACCGGGCCGGGTCGGTGAGGCGCGGGATCAGCTCGAGGAACTCGAACACCGAGCCCGGCCAGCCGTGCGACAGCAACAGCGGGCACGGATCGGGGCCGCGTCCCGGCACGCACAAGTAGTGCAGGTCGATGCCGTGCAGCGGCACCATGAACTGCGGCAGCGCGTTGAGGCGCGCCTCCTGCGCGCGCCAGTCGAAATCGTCGCGCCAGTAGGCGACCAGCTCGCGCAGGTAGTCGACCGGTGTGCCATGGGCCCACGGTTCGCCGGGAGCCTGGTCGGGAAAGCGCGTGCGCGCGAGGCGTTCGTGCAGGTCGGCGAGCGCGTCATCGGGCACGTGCAGGTGAAACGGACGGGCTGCGGTCGCCATCGGTTCGCAGGATACGTCACCGCCTAACGCCCACCTAACGCTGGCGCCGGGATGATCGAGCCTTCTGAGCCCGCCGCGGTGGCGTGCTCGCGACGGGGGACGCATCGTGATCATCAACGGCGACGACAACAACAACACGCTGATCGGCACGGCCGACCCCGACGTCATCAACGGCTTCGGCGGCAACGACAGCCTGTTCGGCGGTGACGGCAACGACTCGGTCGTCGGCGGCGACGGCAACGACACGGTGAGCGGCTGGTACGGCAACGACACCCTGGTCGGCGGCAACGGCGACGACGTCATGTACGGTTTCGACGGCAACGACCTGCTGGTCGGCGGTGCCGGCGTCGATTCGATGTTCGGCGATGTCGGCGATGACGGCTTCGACCTCAATGCGGTGGTCAACGTGGCCGGCTGGATCGTCCACGGTGGGGTCGGCAACGACGGCGTCGACCTGATCCAGGGCGTGTTGCAACTCGGCACCACGCTGCCGTTCGTCGAGGTCGAGTTGCTCGACACCTTCCTCACCGACTTCCGCGGCACGGCAGGCGACGACAGCTACGACTTCCGCCCGTTCAACACCTGGTCGCCCGGCTTCGGCCTGCCGGCCGAGATCCTGCTGTCTGCTGGCGACGGCAACGACACGGTCTACGTCAGCAACACCGATCTGGGCAGCTTCCACCACACGATCAACGGCGAAGGCGGCAACGACACCCTCGTCGGAGCTTCGAGCAGCGACCTGCTCGACGGCGGCAGTGGCGACGACCGCTTGGACGGTGGCAACGGCAACGACACCCTCAACGGCGGCGGCGGCAACGACTCGATCGAAGGCGGGGCCGGCAACGACCGGCTGGACGGTGGCGACGGCAGCGACACTCTCAACGGCGGCGGCGGCCAGGACACCGCACTGGGCGGCGCCGGCGACGACCTCGTCCATGCCGTGCTGGGCAACGACAACGCGGTCGGCGGCGCGGGCATCGACACGCTGGACACGACCGCCTTCGCGGGCAACTACGTCGTCAACCTCGCCACCGGGCTGACCAACTTCGCCGGCGAGAGCTTCACCGAGATGGAGAACCTGATCTCGGGGATCGGCAACGACAGCCTGACCGGCACTGGAGGTGCCAACTCGATCTCCGGCGGTGACGGCAACGACACGATCAACGGCGCCGGCGGCGCCGACACCGCCTTGGGCGGCGCCGGCAACGACCTGATCTTCGCCTCGCTCGGCACGCCCGAGACCATCGTCGGCGGCGCCGGCATCGACACGCTGGACACGACCGCCTTCACGGGCAACTACGTCGTCAACCTCGCCACCGGGCTGACCAACTTCGCCGGCGAGAGCTTCACCGAGATGGAGAACCTGATCTCGGGGGTCGGCAACGACAGCCTGACCGGCACTGGAGGTGCCAACTCGATCTCCGGCGGTGACGGCAACGACACGATCAACGGCGCGGGCGGCAATGACACCGCACTGGGCGGCGCCGGCAACGACCTCGTTTACGCCGTGCTGGGCGACGACAGCGCGGTCGGCGGCGCTGGCATCGACACGCTGGACACCACCTCCTACAACGGCAACTATCTCGTCAACCTCGCCATCGGCGCGTCCAATTTCATCGCCGAGAGCTTCACCGAGTTCGAGAACCTCGTCGCCGGCGCCGGCAACGACACGCTGATCGGCACCAGCGGCGCCAACATCATCTCCGGCGGTGCCGGCAACGACTCGATCGATGGCGGCGGCGGCGCCGACACGATGCAAGGCGGTGCCGGCGATGACCTCTACGTCGTCGACAACACCGGCGACGCGCCGATGGAGGCCTCCAACGACGCGGCCGGCGGCAGCGACACGCTGCGCACCAGCGTCTCGTTCACGCTGTCGAGCACCGCCGGCCAGGCCGGCTTCGGCATCGAGCGCATCGAGTTGACCGGCAGCGCGAACCTGAACGCCACCGGCAACCAGAGCCACAACGAGATCGTCGGCAACACCGGCGCCAACATCCTCAATGGCGGCGGCGGCATCGACACCCTGCTCGGCGGCGCCGGCAACGACTCGCTGGTCGGCGCGCTCACCGGCCGCTTCGACGGCGGCGACGGCTCCGACCTGATCGATCTGTCCAGCGTCGGCGCCGTGGCCGATGACACCAACTATGCCCTCGGTGCCGGCTCGTTCACGCTCGCCAGCGGCGCCACCTTCAGCGGCTTCGAGTCGCTGATCGGCACCGCGGGCTCGGAGGCCGTGTCGGGCTCGTCGGCCGCCAATCGGCTCGAGGGGCGCGACGGTGACGACACCCTGCTCGGCCTGGGCGGCATCGACACCCTGCTGGGCGGCAATGGCGCCGACGTCGTGGACGGCGGCAGCGGCAACGACACGTTGGACGGCGGTGCCGGCGCGGACCTGCTGATCGGCGGCACCGGCAACGACGTGTACGTCGTCGACAGTGCAGGCGACCTGGTGATCGAGACCAGCACCCTGGCCAGCGAGATCGACACCGTGCAGGCCAGCGCCAGCCACACGCTCGGGGCCAACCTCGAGAAGCTGGTGCTGAGCGGCAGCGCGG
>DATDJF010000265.1:0-3626 GCA_036520715.1 Burkholderiaceae bacterium
CGCCGCCTCGGCCACCGGCGCCCAGCCGGCCACCTTGTACTTCTTGTCGGCCTCGATCGGCCGCCCGTTCAAGCGCATGTCGCCGATGCGCGCGCCCATCGCGGCGCCGGGCGTGATCGAGTAGGTCAGGCCGCCCACACGAACCATGTCGCCGCCCTGCTGGTAGTACGGGTCGGGATTGAACAGGTTGTCGGCGACGTCCTCGAGCACCGTCTTGATCGTTTCGCCGGTCATCTCGCCGAGCGTGGCGTACGGGTAGGTGATCGCGAGCTGGTCCATCATCATCTCGCGTGTGATCGTCTCGCCGGGCAGCAGCGTGGTGCCCCAGCGGAAGCCCGGCGAGAACGCGATGTCGGCGCCCTGCACCTCGATCAGCGCGTCGCACAAGAGCTGGTCCCAGCTGCCGTTGAAGTTGCCGCGCCGATACAGCAGGCCGTCGCTCACCGCGAGCTGCTCGGCCAGCCTGGGCTCGAACGGCGCCCGCACCTTGGTGATCAGCGTGTCCATCGCGGCGTCGGGCTCGAGCAGATCGGCGAACACCGGCAGCAGGCGGTAGCGGAAGTCGGCCACCTTGCCGGCCTTGACCTCGAAGTCCATCACGCCGAGGAACTTGCCGTTGCAGCCGGCGTTGGTGACGAGCGTGGTGCCACCGCCGTTCTTGACAGGCACCGCCACCGGCACCGCGTCGTGGGTGTGGCCGCCGAAGATCGCATCGATGCCGCGCACGCGCGTGGCCATCTTCAGGTCCACGTCCATGCCGTTGTGCGACAGCACGACCACCACCTGCGCGCCCTGGCCGCGCACCTGCTCGACCACCCTCTGCAGGTTGTCGTCCTGGATGCCGAAGGTCCAATCGGGCACGAAGTAGCGCGGGTTGGCGATCGGCGTGTACGGAAACGCCTGTCCGACGATGGCCACCGGCACGCCGTTGATCTCGCGCATCACGCAGGGCTCGAACACCGGGTCGCCGAAGTCGGCGGTCTTGACGTTCTGCGCGACGAAGTGAATGCGGCCCTTGAGATCGTGGTCGACCAGTTGTTTCACGCGCTCCATGCCATAGGTGAACTCCCAGTGGCCGGTCATCACGTCGACACCGAGCGCGAGCTGCGCGTCGACCATGTCCTGCGCCTGCGTCCACAACGACGTGGCCGAGCCCTGCCAGGTGTCGCCGCCGTCGAGCAGCAGCGCGCCGGGCCGGCTGGCCTTCAAACGCTTGACCAGCGCGGCCAGGTGCGCGAAGCCGCCCACCTTGCCGTAGCGGCGCGATGCCGCCTCGAAGTCCAGGTGGGTGAAGGCGTGTGCGAGCGGCGAGCCCGCGGCGATGCCTGCCGCCTGCAGCAGGTGCGCGCCCACCCGGTGCGGCCAGCGGCCCTGCATCGCGCCGATGCCCAGGTTGACGCTCGGCTCACGAAAGCGCAGCGGCTTCAACTGCGCGTGGCAGTCGGTGAAGTGCAGCAGCGACACCGCGCCCGGGCCCTTGAAGGGCGGCGCCACGTCGTAGATCGCACGGCCGGCCCGCGCGGGGTCGGCATGGGCCCAGCGCGCCAGCGGCAGCCCGGCGGCGCCGGCCGCCGCCAGCACCTGCAGGAACTCACGCTTGCCCAGGCTCACGTCAAGGCGTCGCCGACGTGGCCGCCGAAGAGCTGCGCGCGTGGACCGTTGGGGCGCGGCCCCGCGTCACTGATTGACCGGCGACTTCGGATCGAGCAGCAGCGCCATCACGTGGCGAAGCTGATCCTCGTCGAGCAGGCCCATGTGGCCGAAGCGCGGCATGTTGGAGCACGCCGCATAGGCCTTGCTGTTCCACAGCTTGCCCCAGGTGTATTGCACGATCGCCGCCGAAGCCGGGTCGGCGGCGTCCTTGACGCCACGCAGCTTGCCGTAGTTCCACAAGCTGGGCCCGATGGTGCCGAAGGAGATCTCCTTGTTGTCGATCTGGTGGCAGTTGTAGCAGTTGGCGCCGTTGTCCTTGGGCGAGGCCGAGGCGTCGCTCCAGGTCATGCCGCGGCCGTTTTGCGCCAGCTTCTCGCCCTCGCGCCAGTCGCCCACGTAGCGGCCGCCGGCGGGCCAGCGCACGCTCGCCAGCGATTCGGCCTCGATGCGCTTGGCCACCTCGGGCGCCGGCGGTTGCGCCGACGAGCACGCGGCCTGTCCGAGGTCTTGATCGAGGCGATTCACCTTGGCGATGCCCTGGTCGCGAAACGACGCCTTCATCGCCGCGACGGCCTCGCGGTCCAGCTCGGCCGACGACGGCATCGACGTGCAGCCGGCCAGCGCCCACGCTGCAACGGCGGCCGCCACGGAGGAGGGGATGTTCATCGGTGGTTGCTCAGACGTGTCAGCGTTTGATCGACGGCGCGATCGACTCCGCACCCTTGGCGTTGACGCCCATGTAGACGCTCACCGCGATGGTGGCCTCCGAGCCGAAGCCCGGATACGGGAAGCGTTGCTGGCGATAACAATCGTTCAGGCGCAACTGCATGCCCCACATCTGGCCGTTGCTCACGCGGTAGGCCGGCCAGGCCGCGAAGCCGACGCCGTCGCCCGGGTTGCGGGTCAGGTTGGGCAGGTCCTGCAGGCGGATGCGCTTGCCGTCTTCGCCGTGGCACGACGCGCAGGAAAAGTCGTACGGCCCGCCGCGGAAGTAGAACACCCGCTTGCCGATCTCGTACATGCGCTTTTCCTGCGCATGCGATTGCGGCAGGTTGAAGCGCTGGCCGCGCGAGGCGGCGGCCACGTAGGTGGCCAGCGCGGTGACGTTGTTCTGCTCGCCGCGGCCGAACGGCGTGTTGGCGACCTCGGCCGCGTTGAAGCCCTGCAGCGTGGCCATGCAGCTGACCAGGCGCGACTCCAGGTCCTGCACCTGGCCGGTGTCGGCAAACCAGCGCGGCATTTCGACGAAGGCGCCCTTCACCACGCCGGGCCCCTTGCCGAGGTCGCAGGCTTCGAGCGACACGTTCTTGGGGCCGCGCTTTTGCTTCCACAAGGCCTCGCCCTTGACCTCGAACAGATCGGCCGGGTTGCCGTCTTCGAGCATCTTGCGGTACTCGGCGATGCCGTCGGCGGTGGACTTCTGCGCCAGCGCCGGCAGGCCCGCCAGCAGCGCGGCGCCGGCCACGATGCCCCACATCGACTTCATGATGTGCCGCGCCACGGTCAGGTCACCGTGGCCTCGTCGGTGCGCTTGTCGCCCCGGTTGTCGACCCAGGTGACCGTGATCTTGTCGCCCGCCTTGGCGCCCTTGACCACGAACTGCAGGAACGGGTTCTTCGACACTGCCGGGCCCCATTGCGCGTCGAGCACGGTCTTGCCGTTGTGCTGCGCGTTGACTTCCGCGATGAACCAGGCGGGGATCGTCTTGCCGGCCGTGTCCTTGCGCTGGCCGGTTTCCATCTCGTGGCTCATCAGCACGCGCACGGTGGCCTTGTCGCCAGCGGCCTGCGCACGGATTCGCATCGGGTCTGCCATGACTTTCCTTTCTCAATCACCCACGGGCCCGGCTTGCATGCCGGGTTCACCCACCACAGCCACCGAGGGTGACCTTGACTTCCTTTTGTGCGTACAACACCTTGCCGTCGGCCATCATCGCGACGGCGAACACGTTGCTCGATTGGCCCATCTTCACG
>DATDJF010000266.1:0-15350 GCA_036520715.1 Burkholderiaceae bacterium
CCCCGCAGCCGATCGCCACCTGCGCCTGCGCCCCCGGCGACAACGCTGCCACGTGGACCAGGGCCACGGCGAGCGAGCCGAGGCCCAGCAGCACCATCAACCACCAATAGCCCGCAGCCTTGCGGTTGTAGTCGGGCATCAGCGCCGTGTGCAGCGCCGTCCACCACGGCGTGTGCGGGCGCGGGGCGTCGAGCGGGGTGAGCGGATTCATTGCAGGCGCCGGGTGAAGCTCAGGGTTCGCCGTGAACCACGGATTCACTGAGCACCAGGCCTTCGCTCAACACCAGGCCTTCGCTGAGCACCAGGCCTTCGCTGAGCACCAGGCCTTCGCTCAGCACCAGGCCTTCACTGAGCACCAGGCCTTCGCTCAACACCAGGCCCTCGCTCAGCACGACGCCTTGCGACAGCGCGAACCCGCTGCCGCTGGCCAGCCAAGCGGCGAGCGTGGCCGTGCGCGTGAAGGTGCCGGTCTGCCCGGACAACGAACTCGCGCCGAGCAGCGAATCGGCGCGCACCACACCCCAGGTGAGCAACTGTTGACTCGGCAGCCGGATCTCGCTGAACGACTTGGCGTAGGTGTTCGCCGGGATGCCCGAGCCGGACCAATAGGTCGCAGTGCGCCTCAGCACCACGCCGTTGGCCCATGACAGGCGCGGATCCCAGATCGGCTGGTACTTGGTGAACAGCGCGCTGCCGCTGACCACGGCGTTGCCGCCGGCGTAGACGATGCGCGACCAGTCGAACTGGCCGCCCACCAGCGTCGAATTCGCCAGGGGCATGGTGGCGCCCGCGGCCAGCATCGATTGGCCCGGGGCGATGGTGCCTGCAGAGATGGCGTCGGACAGGTCGGTGCGCAGTGCCTTGGCCAAGCCGACGGCGCCATCGATGTTGAGCAGGCCGGCGCCCTGTTGAAGCAAGTTGGCGCCAGCCAGCGGCTGCGCCGAGTACTGCAGGATCGCTTTCACCAGCGGCGGCGTCAGCCCCGGGTTGGCCTGCAGCAGCAACGCCACCGCACCCGCCACCGCCGGCGCGGCGACCGAGGTGCCGCTGAGCACCATCTGCGACTCGTTGGTGCGCTGCGCGAAGCCCAACGCTCCGACCAGATCATCGTAGTGGGCGGCGGCGATCGTGTTCCACGCCGGTGCCAGCGGAGGCGCCGCTGTTGCCGCGGCGGCGACCACCTTGTTGCCAGGCGCCACCAGGTCGGGCTTGAGCAGGTTGTCGATGCGGCGCACGCCCGAGGTGTCGGTGTAGACACCGCGCGTGGGCCCACGCGAGCTGAAGCCGTTGACACCGTCGTCGCTGCGCGACGGCGTGTTGCGCGGGTTGGCCGAGCCCACGGTGATGACCGTGGGGTCGGTGCCCGGCGAGCCGATGCGTCCGTACGCCTCTTGCGAACCGGCATCGAAGCCGAAGTTGCCCGCTGCCACCACCACCGTGATGCCTGCCGCGGCAGCGCTGCGCACCGCCGCGCACAGCGGGTCGGTGCGCCAGCTCTCGGTGGAGTCGGTGGCCAGGCTCAGGTTCATCACGCGGATGTTGTATTCCTTGGCGTGGTAGATGACCCACTGGATGCCCTCGAGCGCATCGCTCACCGTGCCGAAGCCGTCGGCATTGAGCACCTTGACGTCGTACAGATTGGCGTTGGGTGCGATGCCGGTGGTGTCGGGCGTGCTGGTGGAGTAGAAGCGCGACATGCCCGCCGCCACCGCGGCGACGTGCGTGCCGTGGCCGTACGGGTCCTGCACCAGGCCGTTGTCGTTGGCCACCAACGCTTCGTAAGCCTGCAGGGTCGAGCCACCGGGCAGCATCGAGGTCACTGCATCGACGCCGCCGTTCCAGCTGGCGACGTTGGTGTTGAGCATGTCGACGTTGCGTCGCACGCGCGACGCGCCGCTGGCATCGGCGAACGCGTAGTGGCTGCGCATCACGCCGGAATCGACGATCGCGATGCCGATGCCGCTGCCGTCGAGGCCGGTGTAGGCGTTCTTGCTGCTGGTGGGCCGCACGCGGCTGCTCAGCGCGCCGGATGCCGATTCGAGCAGGCTCGCGGTGCGCACCGTGGCGCGGTTGGGCGATACGCTGACCACGTCGTCGCGCTGCGCGAGCGTTCGTACCTGGCTGGGGCGGATCTGCACCGTCAATGCATGCACCGCCGGATGCACGGCGTGCACCGAGCCGCCGATGCGCAGCACGTGGCGGCGCAGATCCTTCATCTCGGGATCGGGCGAATTGCTGACCACGATGACCTGCACCTGCCGTACGCCGCGCACCTCGCGCGCCCATTTCGCCCGTGCGGAACGCCTGCCGTCGACCTCGTCGTGCAGGTCGCGGGCCATCTTGCGGTTGACGTGTGGTGACCCGGGCTCGGCGGCCGCGTTGCGCGCATGCAGCCCCATCACGGCTAGCAGCGTGGCGGTGAGCGCCGCACTGAGCACCAGGCGCAGGCGCCGGCGTTCGATCAACACGATGAACGGCGCAAGCAGGTTCGACATGATTGTTCTCCCCATCCGCAGCAAAGGCGCTGCGTCCTCCGACTGCCCGGCGATGCGGTGACGCATCACAAGGCGGCCGAATCATTTCAGCTTGTTTACGCAGGCGCTCGGATGTAACCGGCGCGAGGTGACGGAGTTCACGCGCGGAGTTCTCGCTTCGAGCCCTCGAAACGTGTCGTGCAGCACGAACTCCCGCGTTTGCGGGGTCAGGGCCGTGACGGAATTGGCATCTCGCACATGCCGATACACTGCCCCGCCCACCCTCGCCGGTGGGCCTCGACGAGCTGGAATTCGTGCCCATGTCGGACCGCCTGGCAGTGCTGCCGCAATACCTGCTGCCCAAACGGGCGCTCACGGTGTTGGTGGGTCGCGCGGCAGCGGCCCGCGGCGGCGCAGCGACGACCGCGGTGATCCGCTGGTTCATCCGGCGCTACGGCGTCGACATGAGCGAAGCCGCGGATCCCCACCCGGCGCATTACCCGAGCTTCAACGAGTTCTTCACCCGCGCGCTCAAGCCCGGCGCCCGGCCGCTGGCGGCGGCCGACCTGCTGTGTCCGGTCGACGGCGCGATCAGCCAGTTCGGCGCCATCGCAGGCGCCGACATCTTCCAGGCCAAGGGACATCGCTACACCACCGACGCGCTGCTGGCGGGTGACGCGCAGCTCGCGGCGCGCTTTGCCGACGGCCACTTCGCGACGCTGTACCTGAGCCCGAAGGACTACCACCGCATCCACATGCCGTGCGCGGCGCGCCTGACTCGCATGGTTCACGTGCCGGGCGACCTGTTCTCGGTGAACCCAGCCACCGCGGCGGCAGTGCCTGGCCTGTTCGCACGCAACGAACGTGTGGTGTGCTGCTTCGAGGCGGCGTTCGGCCCCTTCGTGCTGGTGCTGGTAGGCGCCACCATCGTCGGCAGCATGGCCACCGTGTGGCACGGCGTGGTCAACCCGCCGCGGCCCGGCCGGGTGCGCGAGTGGCGCTACGACGATCGCGAGGTGCGCCTCGAACGTGGCGACGAGATGGGGCGCTTCCTGCTCGGCTCGACGGTAGTGATGTTGTTCCCGCCCGCGCAGCGGCTTCGCTTCAACTCCGCGTGGGCTCCCGGGGCCTTGATCCGCCTGGGCGAAGCGATGGCCGCGCTGGAGCGCTGAGGCCGCGGCGGGGCCCGCCGCGGCCTCAGCTAGGAATCAGTCGTCGAATTCGATGTCGTCGAGGTCCGGCTCGTCGTCGTCCCACTCGCTGACCACGACCGCGCCTTCGAACAGGTGATGCAGCTGGCCGCGCTCGGTCAACGAGTCGGTGTCGACCAGGCCGGCGTTGTCCGATTCCAGCGCCAGCAGGCAGCCGGCGCCGAACATCGCGGCGTCGCGCGAGGCATTGCGGGTGTAGGGCAGGGGACTGATCGTCGACATGTGCATGGGGGTCTCCAGCGGTTGACGGGTCTCGATGTGCACTGGGTTGCAGCGTCCCACCACTCGGTTCAGGCCGTGTGACAGCCGGCGCGGTATCCCTGGCAGCCCTCGCAGGCCGGCGATGACGCAAAATCGCGGTCCCTTCCCGCGCGTGGCCCGAGTCCGGGCGGCGCGCTCCCGTCGAACCCCCCAGCGAGGCCGCGCATGTCCACAGCCACCACCACCCCCACCACCGAAGCCGGCTACCCGTCGGTGCAGTTGTTCATCAATGGCCAGTGGCGCGACGGCGGCGATCGCAAGACGCTGGCGGTCCACGACCCGGCCACCGGCAAGCCGATCGGCAGCGTGGCGGTGGCCACCAAGGCCGACCTCGACGCGGCCTGTGTCGCAGCGCTGCAGGGCTTCGAGGCCTGGCGCAAGGTGCCCGCGTTCGAGCGCGCCAAGATCATGCGCGAGGCCGCGCGGCTGCTCAAGGAGCGCGCCGACGGCATCGCGCGCTGGATGGTGCAGGAGCAGGGCAAGCCGCTGGTCGAGGCCAAGGGCGAGATCATCATGGCCTGCGACATCATCGAGTGGTTCGCCGAAGAGGGCCGCCGTGTGCAGGGCCGCATCCTGGCGCCGCGCCAGGCCGGCGTGCTGCAGCAGGTGTTCAAGGAGCCGGTGGGCCCGGTGGCGGCGTTCACGCCGTGGAACTTTCCGATCAACCAGGTGGTGCGCAAGCTGTCCGCCGCGCTGACCACCGGCTGCTCGATCGTCGTCAAGGCGCCCGAGGAGACCCCGGCCTCGCCGGCCGAGCTGATCCGCGCCTTCGCCGACGCCGGCGTGCCGGCCGGCGTGGTCAACCTGGTCTACGGCAACCCGGCCGAGATCTCGCAGCACCTGATCCCGCACCCGGCGATCCGCAAGATCACCTTCACCGGCTCCACCGTGGTCGGTAAGCAGCTGGCGGCGCTGGCCGGCCAGCACATGAAGCGCGTGACCATGGAGCTCGGCGGCCACGCCCCCGTGATCGTCGCCGCCGACGCCGACGTCGCCAAGGCGGCCAAGGTCGCCGGCACCGCCAAGCTGCGCAATGCCGGCCAGGTGTGCATCTCGCCGACGCGCTACCTGGTGCACAACGACGTGCGCAAGGCCTTCGTCGAGGCGTTCGTCGCGGTGGCCAAGGGCGCCAAGGTCGGCCACGGGCTGGAGAACGGCACCACGCTCGGCCCGCTGGCCAACCCGCGGCGGCTGAGCGCGATGCAGAAGATCACCGACGACGCGCTCACCCGCGGCGCCACGCTGGCCACCGGTGGCCAGCGCATCGGGCAAAGCGGCAACTTCTTCGAGCCGACGGTGATCGTCGACGCGCCGCTCGACAGCCTGCTGCTGACCGAAGAGCCGTTCGGCCCGATGGCCTCGGTGCGCGGCTTCGACAAGCTCGAAGACGCGATTGCGGAGGCCAACCGCCTGCCGTGGGGCCTGGCGGCGTATGCCTTCACGACCTCGCTGAAGACCGCCCACGAGCTGACTCACGGCATCCAGACCGGCATGCTGTGGATCAACCAGGCGGCGATGCCGTGGGCCGAGATGCCGTTCGGCGGCGTCAAGGACTCGGGCTACGGCTCCGAGGGTGGCCCGGAGGCGCTGGAGGCCTACCTGAACACCAAGTCGGTGGCGGTGCTCAACACCTGACCCGAAGCAGCCTGGAAAAAGAAGCGGCGCCCTGAGGCGCCGCTTTGCATATGGGGGTGCGAAGTAGAGGAGGAGACCAGGGAGAAAAGGGAAAAGAAGTCAGTGCAGCTCGACCCGGGGCATCGCGAAGTCGCGGCCGATCACGGTGCGGGCGTACAGGTAGTTCAGCTTGGCGCGCTCGGACAGCGTGTCGAGGTCGACCTGGCCGCCGGCGTCACATTCGAAGGCCAGCGCACGGCCACCATCGAACAGCGATTCGAAGCGCAGGATGTAGCCCCTGACTTGGATCTGATTGGCTTGGCTGTTCATGGCGTCATCTCCTTGGTGCGGCGGGTCGGATTCGTCCTACATCTGACCTTTTGTTGCACCCACATCCACAACGGTTCAAACGTTCCTCGGTTGGCGGCTGGTCTCGCCCACTGACCGGGTCTTACGCTGTCATCGGCAAGCCGGATGCCAACGTTTCGGCCGGCAGCACCACCGTCAATAGGGCGCCGGCGGTGCCATCCGTGCGGTTGTTGGCCCGGATGTCGCCACCGTAACGTTCCACCAGGCTTCTGCTGATCCACAAGCCGAGGCCAGTGCCCTCCTTTTTCGTGGTCTTGAACGGCTGGAAGCGGGCGAGCTCGCTGTCGGCCGGGAATCCAGGCCCGGTGTCGGCGATGTCGATCTCGATTTCCGCCTCGCCGGCGTCGCGGCTCGACAAGGTCAGCGTGCCACCCTCGGGCATGGCCTGGATGGCGTTGACGATGCCGTTGATCAGCACTTGCTGCAGTTCCTGCCGGTTGACCAGCGCGCGGCGGGTGGCGCGGCCGTCGCGCTGCACCTCGATGCGGGTGCGCGACAGCAGGTGGTGCACCAGCACCAGGCTGTCGGTGATGGCCTGTTCGGTGTCCACCGGCTCCACGTAGCCTGCGAATTCGCCCGGGCGCGCGTACTGCAGCAGCCGGGTCACGATCAGGCGCATGCGCTCGATCTGCTCGTCCACCAGCTTGAGCTCCGCCTTCACCGGCTTGGCCTTCGACCCCAGCGTCTCGCGCAGCAGGTCGAGGTTGCCCTGGATCACCGCGATCGGGTTGTTTACCTCGTGCGCGATGCCGGCGGTCAACTGGCCGATGGCGGCCAGCTTCTCGCTCTTGATCAGTTGTGCCTGCGCCGACTGCAGCTCGCGTGTGCGCTCGACGACCTTGCGGTCGAGTTCGTCGTGCGAGGCCTGCAGCGCACGTGTCTTGTCGTCGATGGTGTCGAGCAGGCGGTCGAGGTGCCCGGCCAAGCGCCCCACCTCGTCGCTGCCGTCGGCGACCTGCGCGCGCGCCGCGAGGTCACCCGCCTCGACCGCCTGCATGGTCTGCGTCATGCGATCGATCGGCTTGAAGATGCGGCGCGCCCAATTCACCGCCAGCGTGAACGCCACCGCCATCAGCGCCAACATGACCGTGCCCATGCCGAGCAGCACACCGAGCTTGACCTGCTGGAACGGGCTGTCGAGGAAGCCGACGTAGAGCATGCCGATGCGGCGGCCGGCGGGGTTGGTGAGCGGCTGGTAGGCCGAGACGTACCAATCGTTGACGACGAAGGCGCGCCCGAGCCAGGTGTCGCCGCGCCCGAGCACCGCGTCGCGCACCGCCTGCGACACGCGGGTGCCGATCGCGCGCTCGCCGTCGCTGCCGAACAGGCGCACGTTGGTGGAGATGCGCACGTCGTCGAGGAACAACGTCGCCGTGCCCTGGCTGCCGAACGGCAGCGCACCCTGCGGATAGACGATCTCGTTGATGTGATCGATGAACGCGAGGTTGCGGTTGAGCAGCACGCCGCCGCGCAGCAACCCGAGCGGCCGTCCGTCCAGCGCCTGCAGCGGGGCCAGCGCCATCATCGACATCGCGCGGTCTTCGCTGGTGCGCTCGGTGGGTGCCGCATTGCGGGTGGCCACCAGCTTGACCGGCACGCGGCCGGCCAGCTCAGGCGCGATGCGTTCGAACTGCGCGCTCTCCAGCAGCACCACACGGGCCAGACCTTCGCCGCCGGCCTGCTGCACCGCGCTGGCGGCCAACGCGTCGGGCGGCAGCAGTTCGAGGAACTCCAGCGCATGCTGCTGCCTGGCGCGTGCCAGCAGACGCGCCAGTGCGGCGCGGTCGTCGCGCTGCACGGCGTCGACCAGCGCATGCGACTGCGCCACCGCCAGCGTGCTGGCTCCGACCTCGGCCTGCACGCGGTCGAAGTAGCCGCGCGCTACCGCGAGGTCACTGCGGACCTTGGTGATCAACAGGGCATCGAGCGCGGTGTCGCCCCACACCACCAGGATCACCGCCAGCAGCGGCAGCGCCAGCAGCAGCGGCAACAGCCCGAGCGCCAGCAGCTTGTGGCGGATCGACAGCGCGCCGAAGCCGCGCCAGCGGATCACGCCCACTCGGCGCAGCGCCGCTCGAGGGTGCGCCGCGAGATGCCCAGCAGTTGCGCGGCGCGTGTCTTGTCGCCCGCCACGGACTCGAGCACCGCCAGGATGTGGCGCTTTTCCAGTTCATGCAGGTCGGTCGGCGCCTGCGGCTCGGCGGCGACCGGCGCGCCACCGCCGGGGTACAGCGCCGAAACGTTCAGCGTGCCAAGGATCAGCGAGCGCTCGATCAGGTTGCGCAACTCGCGCACGTTCCCTGGCCAGTGGTACTGGCACAGGTAGTCCAACTCGGTCGGCGAGACGTCGATCGGCTCGACGCCGAGCTGCGGCGACAGTAACTGAATGAAGTGCGCCACCAGGCCGGGGATATCGTCCTTGTGCTCGCGCAGCGGCGGCAATGCGATCTCCACCACATGCAGCCGGTAGTACAGGTCTTTGCGAAAGCGCCCGGCCGCCACTTCGTCGGCGAGGTGGCGGTTGGTGGCAGCGATGATGCGCACGTCGACCGCGAGCTGCTGCTCGCTGCCCACCGGGCGGATGCGCCGATCGTCGAGCACGCGCAGCAATGCAGCCTGCACCGGCAGCGGCAGCTCGGCCACCTCATCGAGGAACAGGGTGCCGCCCTGGGCGTAGTAGAACAAGCCGTCGCGGCTCTTGGTGGCACCGGCGAACGCACCCTTGGCGTGGCCGAACAGCTCGGTCTCGATGCGATCGGGCGACATGGTGGCGCAACTCAGCGGCACGAACGGCGCACGGGTGCGCGGGCTATCGTGATGCAGCGCGCGCGCCGCCAGCTCCTTGCCGGTGCCCGACTCGCCGGTCAGCAGCACCGTGCTGGCCACGCCCGAGGCACGCACCAGCGCCGCGCGCAGCGTGCGCATCGCCGCCGAGTCGCCGACCAGCGCCTCCATCGGCGGCACCGGCTGCCGCAACGTGCGGCGCAGCACCCAGTTTTCGCGCTTCAGGTGCGAGCGCTCCAGGCTGTGCTTGACGGCATTGAGAATCTGCGACACCCGAAACGGCTTGAGGATGAAGTCCGATGCGCCGGCGCGCAGCGCCTCGATCGCTGTTTCCAGGTCGGCGAACGCGGTGATGAGCACCACCTCGCCCGAATAGCCCTGTTCGCGCAACTCGCGCAGCCAGGTGATGCCGCTCTTGCCGGGCAGCGTGATGTCGAGGATGACCAGGTCGAAGCGGTGGGCGCGGGCCAGGGTTTCTGCTTCTTCGGCGCTGGCGGCCGCCATCACATGGCCGCAGCGGCGCTCGAGCGTCTTGCCCAGGAAGTTGCGCATGCCTTCTTCATCGTCGACGATCAGCACGGCGCTGCGCTGCCAGCCGTCGCTCAGGCGGTCGGCTGGGCTGCGCTCGGGGCTCGGATGGCTCGGGTGGTTCATCGCACGGTTCACTCTACTGTGGGGGCTGCGGGTGCGCCGGTGCGTGGCCTGCGGGTTTGTTCTAGGCGCCGAGCGATCACGAAGGCGAATCGGGCAGTTCAGGCAAAGCATTGGACAGGTGCACGCCCGCCCAGCGATAGTGTCAGCTTCGAATTTCACCCATCCACGCGTCGTTGAACCATCCCACCATCCCCATCGTGCTGGCAGCGCCGAACCGGCAGCGCAAGCGGCAGGCTCCCAAGGGGCGGCAGGTCGACCCGACAGCGCTCGCCGAGGTGCAGGCGTTGCTCGGCAGCGAGCCGCTGCGGCGCGACCGGCTGATCGAATACCTGCACCGCATCAACGACCGCCACCGCCAGCTGGCGGCGCCGCACCTGGCCGCGCTGGCCCAGTTGCTGAAGCTGGCCCAGACCGAGGTGTACGAGGTGGCGAGCTTCTACCACCACTTCGACATCGTGAAAGAGGGTCCCGACGGCCGCGTGCCGGCCGCGCCCGCACTGACGGTGCGTGTGTGCGATGGCCTGAGTTGCGAGATGGCGGGCGCGCAGGATCTGCTGGCGCGCCTGCCGGCGCTGCTAGGTACCGAGGTGCGCGTGATTCCGGCGCCGTGCGTCGGCCGTTGCGAGCAGGCCCCGGTGGCGGTGGTGCATCACAACGCCGTGCCGTCGGCAACGGCCGATGCGGTGCAAGCGTTGGTGCGCGCCAAGGCCACCGCGCCCACGCCCGATGCGTACGTCGACCTCGCGGCCTACAACTCCCAGGGCGGCTACGCCACGCTGCGCGACTGCGTCGAAGGCCGGCGCGACATCGAATCGGTGATCAAGACGCTCGAGGACTCCGGCCTGCGCGGCCTCGGCGGCGCGGGGTTTCCGGCGGGGCGCAAGTGGCGCATCGTGCGCAACGAGCCGGCGCCGCGCCTGATGGCGGTGAACATCGACGAGGGCGAGCCCGGCACCTTCAAGGATCGCCACTACCTCGAGCGCGACCCGCACCGTTTCATCGAGGGCCTGCTGATCGCTGCCTGGGCCGTGAGCATCGACTCGATCTACGTCTATCTGCGCGACGAGTACCACGGCTGCCGCGCACTGCTCGAAGCCGAGCTCGCCAAGCTCCGTGCGAACCCGCCGGCCGGCCCGCTGCCGACGATCGAGCTGCGGCGCGGCGCCGGTGCCTACATCTGCGGCGAAGAGTCGGCGATGATCGAATCGATCGAGGGCAAACGTGGGCTGCCGCGGCTGCGTCCGCCGTACGTGGCACAGGTGGGCCTGTTCGGCCGGCCGACGCTGGAGCACAACTTCGAGACGCTGTACTGGGTGCGCGATCTGTTGGAAAAAGGTGCCCACTGGTTCGCGTCGCAAGGCCGCAACGGGCGCAAGGGCCTGCGCAGCTTCTCGGTGTCGGGCCGCGTCAGGAGCCCGGGCGTCAAGCTGGCACCGGCGGGCATCACGCTGCGCGAGTTGATCGACGAGCACTGCGGCGGCATGGTCGATGGCCACACGCTGTACGGCTACCTGCCGGGCGGCGCGTCGGGCGGCATCCTGCCGGCGTCGCTGGCCGACGTGCCGCTCGACTTCGACACCTTGCAGCCGCACGGCTGCTTCATCGGCTCGGCCGCGGTGGTGGTGTTGTCCGACAAAGACACTGCGGTCAAGGCGGCGCGCAACACGATGCGCTTCTTCAAGCACGAGTCGTGCGGCCAGTGCACACCGTGCCGGGCCGGCACCGCGAAGTCACTGATGCTGATCGAACAGCCGCAGTGGGATGTGGCGCTGCTGGCCGAGCTGTCGCAGGTGATGCGCGATGCGTCGATCTGCGGTTTGGGCCAAGCGGCGCCGAACCCGGTGGACTGCGTGATCAAGTACTTCCCGCACGAGTTGAAAGCGGCAATCCCATGAACGCCATCTCGCGCGCCGAACGCGCCAAGCTCGAGGGCCCGACCGTCACCTTCACGCTCGATGGGCGCGAGGTGCAGGCTCGTGCCGGCGAGACCATCCTCGATGTGGCCAGGCGCAACCGCGTGCGCATCCCGCACCTGTGCCACAAGGACGGGCTCGATCCGGTGGGCAACTGCCGCTCGTGCATGGTCGAGATCAACGGCGAGCGCGTGCTGGCGCCGTCGTGCTGCCGCGCCCCGAGCAACGGCATGGTGGTGCAGACCGCGAGCGATCGTGCCCGCAAGTCGCAGCAACTCGTGCTCGAGCTGCTGCAGGCCGACATGCCCGAGACCGCGTTGACGCGGCGCAACGAAGTCGACTTCTGGGCCGAATGGCTGAAGGTCGGCAAGCCGCGTTTCGCGCCGCGCCCCGAAGTGGTGGCCGATGCCAGCCACCCGGCGATCGCGGTCGACCTCAACGCCTGCATCCAGTGTACGCGCTGCCTGCGCGCCTGCCGCGACGAGCAGATGAACGACGTGATCGGCCTCGCACTGCGCGGCGAGCACGCCAAGATCGTGTTCGACATGGACGACCCGATGGGGGCGTCCACCTGTGTGGCCTGCGGCGAGTGCGTGCAGGCCTGCCCGACCGGCGCACTGTCGCCGGCGCGCGAGGCGGCGATGGCGGTGCCCGACAAGCAGGTGGAGTCGGTGTGCCCGTACTGTGGTGTCGGGTGCCAGCTCACCTACAACATCAAGGACAACAAGATCCTCTTCGTCAACGGCCGCGACGGCCCGGCCAACCACAGCCGGCTGTGCGTCAAGGGGCGCTACGGATTCGACTACGCGCATCATCCGCAGCGCCTGACTGTGCCGCTGATCCGACGTGCCGACGCGCCCAAGCGCGGCGACTTCACGATGGACCCCAACGATGTGATGAGCATCTTCCGTGAAGCCACGTGGGACGAGGCGCTCGATCTGGCCGGCGGCACGCTCAAGCGCCTGCGCGACCAGCACGGCCGTTATGCGCTGGCCGGTTTCGGCTCGGCCAAGGGCAGCAACGAAGAGGCCTATCTGTTCCAGAAGCTGGTGCGCACGGGTTTCGGCAGCAACAACGTCGACCATTGCACACGCTTGTGCCACGCCTCCAGCGTGGCCGCATTGCTCGAAGGCATCGGCTCCGGCGCGGTGAGCAACCCGGTGATGGACGTGACCCAGGCCGAGGTGGTGATCCTGATCGGCGCCAACCCGACCGTGAACCACCCGGTGGCGGCCACCTGGATGAAAAACGCCGTCGCCGGCGGCACCAAGCTGATCGTGATGGACCCACGGCGCAGCGAGTTGTCGCGCTACGCGCACCGCTACCTGCAGTTCAAGGCCGACACCGACGTCGCGCTGCTCAACGCGATGATGCACGTGATCGTCGAGGAAGGGCTGGTCGACGACAAGTTCATCGCCGACCGCACGCTCGGCTACGACGCACTGGCGAGCAACGTCAAGGGCTACAGCCCCGAGGCGATGGCGCCGATCTGCGGCATCGATGCCGCCACCATCCGCGAAGTGGCGCGCCTGTATGCCACCAGCAAGGGCTCGATGATCCTGTGGGGCATGGGCATCAGCCAGCACGTGCACGGCACCGACAACGCACGCTGCCTGATCGCGCTGTCGCTGATGACCGGGCAGATCGGCCGCCCGGGCACCGGGCTGCACCCGCTGCGCGGCCAGAACAATGTGCAGGGCGCGTCAGACGCGGGCCTGATCCCGATGATGTACCCCGACTACCAGCGCGTCGACAACCCGCAGGCGAAGGCGCGTTTCGCGAGTGCCTGGAAAGTGGCGCCCGAGTCGCTCGACGACAAGCCCGGCCTCACCGTGGTGGAGGTGATCAAGGCGATCGATGCCGGCACCATCAAGGGCATGTACATCATGGGTGAGAACCCCGCGATGAGCGACCCCGATGCCGACCACGCGCGCCACGCGCTGGCCGCGCTCGAGATGCTGGTGGTGCAGGACATCTTCCTCACCGAGACCGCCTACCTTGCCGACGTGATCCTGCCGGCCTCGGCGTTTCCCGAGAAGTACGGCAGCTTCACCAACACTGACCGCATGGTGCAACTCGGCCGCGCGGCGCTGACGCCTCCTGGCCAAGCGCGGCAAGACCTCGCCATCATTCGCCAGCTGGCACAACGTTTGGGCGTGAACTGGCCCGACTACGGCGCCGACGGCGAGCCCGCCACTGCCGCCGTGTTCGACGAGATGCGCCACACGATGCCGAGCATTGCGGGCATCACCTGGGATCGGCTGCAACGCGAGCACAGCGTCACCTATCCATGCCCGAACGAAGGCGACCAGGGGAGGTCGGTGGTGTTCGACGACCGTTTCCCCACCGCCACCGGCAAGGCCAGGTTCGTACCGGCCGACCTGATCCCGGCCAACGAGCGGCCCGACAGCGAGTACCCGATGGTGTTGATCACCGGCCGCCAGCTCGAGCACTGGCACACCGGCAGCATGACGCGCCGCGCCGGCGTGCTCGATGCGATCGAGCCCGATCCGGTGGCGATGCTGCACCCGATCGACCTGGCGCGACTGAACGTCAAGCCAGGCGACACCGTGACGATCGAGTCGCGCCGCGGCAGCGTGAGCCTGTACGCGCGCGCCGACGACAGCTCGCCGCCCGGTGCGGTGTTCGTACCGTTTTGCTACTACGAGGCGGCAATCAACAAGCTCACCAATCCCGCGCTGGACCCGTTCGGCAAGATTCCCGAGTTCAAATACTGCGCGGTGCGCATCAGCATCGGCGGGCCCGAACCGACCGCGGCCACGTCGAGCTTCGGGGGCGGCCGAATACTGGCCGAGGCGACGGTCGGCTAACCTGCGCGCGATGCATGCGCGCGGCGTTCACCTTGAATACAGCTTCCAGCCAGACGGCCAGCACGGCGCCGACGTCCACAACCCGCTGTTCGAGCTGCTGTCGGCGGTGCGCGAGCACGGCTCGATCCAGCACGCGGCCAAGGCGATGGGGGCGTCGTACCGCCACGTGTGGGGCGCGCTCAAGCATTGGGAGGGCGTGCTCGGCGAGCCGCTGGTCAGCTGGTCGCAGGGCCAGCCGGCGCGGCTGACACCGTTCGCGCAGCGTTTGGTTTGGGCGGAGGCGCGGGCGCGCGCGCGCCTGGCGCCGCACATCGAGGCGCTGCGCGTCGAACTAGAGCGCGTGCTCAGCGACGCGCTCGACGGCACGCAGCAGGTATTCACCCTCTACGCTAGCCACGACCTCGCGCTGCCGCTGCTGCGCGAGCGCGCGGGCGCCGAGCACCGGCTGCACGTGGAGCTCAAGTTCGCCGGCAGCGTCGACGCTCTGCGTGCGCTGGCAGAAGGGCGCTGCGTGGTGGCGGGCTTTCATGTGCCGCGGCTGCCGGCCGGCGGCAAGCTGTTCGAGAGGAGCCTGAAGCCGCTGCTCAAGCCGGGCATCCACAAGTTGATCGGCTTCGCGACGCGGCGCCAGGGCCTGATCGTCGCGCGCGGCAACCCGCTGGGGTTGGCGTCGCTGCGCGACCTGGCGCGTGAAGGCGTGCGCTTCGTCAACCGCCAGAGCGGCTCGGGCACGCGCTTGTTGACCGACCAGCTGCTGCAGATCGAGCGCATCGTGCCGGAAAGCATCGCCGGCTACGCCGCGGGCGCCGAGGACAGCCACCTCGCCGTGGCTGCGGCGGTGGCCAGCGGCGTGGCCGATGTCGGCATGGGCATCGAAGCGGCCGCGCAGCGATACGGTCTGCACTTCGTGCCGTTGGCGACGGAGGACTATTTCCTGGTGTGCCTGCGTGACGCGCTGGATCAGCCGGCGGTGCTCAAGCTGCGCGAGGTGCTGGCTAGCCCCACCTGGCAGCAGACCGTGCAGAGCTTGCCGGGGTATGGCGGCGACCGCGCCGGCCAGGTGTTGTCGCTGACGCAGGCGTTGCCGTGGTGGACTTTTCGCGTGCGCAAGCGCAAACGCACGTCGCGCTGACGATCACAGGCGCAGACGCGCGAGCCACTATGTCAGTGCGTACATATCGCGGCGCGATGGCGTCTTGCGTAGGCTCGCAGGCATGCACGTCGCGCTGCCGCCTCTGC
>DATDJF010000267.1:0-8719 GCA_036520715.1 Burkholderiaceae bacterium
AGGGCGACAAGCGCGCCAGGCTGGCTTCCGGCGTGCTCGGACTGGATATGTACAAGATGCGCGAGCCGCTCGAAAGAGCAGGGCTCAGGTACATCGATTGAGCGGTCGGCGATGCAGATCTCATTGATCGGCTACGGCGAGGTCGGCCGCATCCTGGCGGAGGATCTGCGCGCGCGTGGCACCACGGTGGTTGCGTTCGACATCCTGTTGGCCGCCGCGGCATCACCGACCTCCGATGCGATGCGCCAGCACGCGCGGCGGCACGGCGTCGCGCTGGCCGACTCGCATGCGGCGGCGGTGCGGCGGAGCGACCTGGTCGTCAGCGCTGTCACCGCCAGCCAGGCGGTCGCGGTGGCCCAGGCGTGTGCACCCGGGCTGCAGCGGGGCAGCTTCTTCCTCGACTTCAACTCGGCGTCGCCGGGCGCGAAGATCCGCGCGGCGCAAGGGGTCAGCGCCGCCGGCGGCCGTTATGTCGAGGGTGCGGTGATGACCTCGGTGCCGCCGTACCGCATCAAGGTGCCGCTGCTGCTGGGCGGCCCCGACGCCGCCGCGCTGCTGCCGTTGCTGGGCGACCTCGGCTTCGCTGCCAAGGTGGCGAGCGATCGGCTCGGCGTGGCGTCGGCCACCAAGATGTGCCGCAGCGTGATGATCAAGGGTCTCGAGGCGATGGTGATCGAGGCCTTCACCACGGCGCGCCACTACGGCGTCGAAGACGCCGTGATCGCGTCGCTGCACGAGACGTTTCCGGCCATCGACTGGAACAAGCAGGGCGCCTACTTCTTCCAGCGCGTGATCGAGCACGGCCGCCGGCGCAGCGAAGAATTGCGCGAGGTGGCGGTCACAGTGCACGAAGCCGGCCTCGAGCCCTGGAGCGCGGCCGGCACTGCCGAGCGGCAGGCGTGGATCGCCGACCTCGCCGATGCGGGCGTGTTCGGCGCCAAGGGTGCGGCGGGCTTTGCGCGTTGTGCCGATTGGCGCACCGAGGCCGATCGCCTGCTGGTGCAACTCAAGAAGGAAGCCTGAAAGTTGGCGTTCGAAAAGACCCCTGGCTGGCTGGACTGGTATCACAGGCCCAGCAAGCCGCGCTTTCAGCTGCCGGCAGGCAGCGTGGATGCGCATTGCCATGTCTTCGGCCCGGGAGAACAGTTTCCCTACGCGCCGGAGCGCAAGTACACGCCGTGCGATGCCGGCAAGGCGCAGCTCTTTGCGTTGCGCGATCACCTCGGGTTCGCGCGCAACGTGATCGTGCAAGCCACTTGCCATGGCGCCGACAACCGCGCGATGGCCGACGCTTGCCGCGCTTCTAACGGCAAGGCGCGCGGCGTGGCCACGGTACGCCGCAGCGTCAGCGACAGCGAGTTGCACGAGCTGCACGCGTCGGGCGTGCGCGGCGTGCGCTTCAATTTCGTCAAGCGCCTGGTCGACTTCACGCCGAAAGACGAGTTGCTGGAGATCGCGGGGCGCATCCAGGCGCTCGGCTGGCACGTGGTCATCTACTTCGAAGCGGTGGACCTGCCCGAACTGTGGGATTTCTTCACCGCGCTGCCCACCACCGTGGTGGTCGACCATATGGGCCGCCCCGACGTGAGCAAGCCGGTGGACGGCCCGGAGTTCTCGTTGTTCCTGCGCTTCATGCGCGAGCATCCCAATGTGTGGAGCAAGGTGAGTTGCCCCGAGCGGCTTTCGGTCAGCGGGCCGCGGGCGCTCAACGCAGAGCAAGCGGCCTACCGCGACGTGGTGCCGTTCGCGCGGCGCGTCGTCGAGTCGTTTCCCGAGCGCGTGCTGTGGGGCACCGATTGGCCGCATCCGAACCTGAAGGACCACGTGCCCGACGATGGCCTGCTGGTCGACTTCATCCCCCACATCGCCACCACGGCCGAATTGCAACGCAAGCTGCTGGTGGACAACCCGATGCGGCTGTACTGGCCCGACTCCTGAACCGGCGAGACCCATCGATGGCGCTGCACAAACCCTACCAAGACGTGCCCGGCACGACGATCTTCGATGCCGAGCAGTCGCGCAAAGGCTATTGGCTCAACCAGTTCTGCATGTCGCTGATGAAAGCCGACAACCGCGGGCGCTTCAAGGCCGACGAACGTGCCTATCTGGACGAGTGGCCGATGAGCGAGGAGCAGAAGCTGGCCGTGCTGGCGCGTGACCTCAACCGCTGCATCGCAGCCGGCGGCAACATCTACTTCCTGGCCAAGATCGGCGCCACCGACGGCAAGAGCTTCCAGCAGATGGCCGGCAGCATGACCGGCATGACCGAAGAGGAGTATCGCGACATGATGATCCGGGGAGGGCGCTCGGTGCAAGGTAACCGGGTGATCGGCGAAGGCGGCGACGCGCAGGCAAACCGCCAGCCGCAGGGCCACGGCAAGGGAACCCTCTGAATGGCACGCATCACCGCATCGGTCTACACCAGTCACGTGCCGGCCATCGGCGCGGCGCTCGACCTGGGCAAGGCGCAGGAGCCGTATTGGCAGAAGGTTTTTAGCGGCTACGAATTCAGCAAGCGCTGGGAGCTGGAGAACCGGCCGGACGTGGTGTTTCTCGTCTTCAACGACCACGCCACTTCGTTCAGCCTGGAGATCATCCCCACGTTTGCGATCGGCACCGCCGCCGAGTACGCGGTGGCCGACGAGGGCTGGGGCCCGCGCCCGGTGCCCAAGGTGATCGGCCACCCGGAGCTGGCTTCGCACATCGCGCAAAGCGTGATCCAGGATGACTTCGACCTCACCATCGTCAACAAGATGGACGTCGACCACGGGCTCACCGTGCCGTTGTCGCTGTTGTTCGGCCAGCCGGCGGCCTGGCCGTGCAAGGTGATCCCGTTCGCCGTCAACGTGGTGCAGTACCCGGTGCCGTCGGGGCGGCGCTGCTTCGCGCTCGGCCAGGCGATCCGCAAGGCCATCGAGTCGTTCGACGAGCCGCTCAACGTGCAGGTGTGGGGCACCGGCGGCATGAGCCACCAGCTGCAGGGCCCGCGCGCCGGCTTGATCAACAAGGAGTGGGACAACCGCTTCCTCGATCGGCTGATCCACGAGCCGGCGCAACTGGCCCAGTTGCCGCACATCGACTACGTGCGAGAGGCTGGAAGCGAGGGCATCGAGCTCGTGATGTGGCTGATCGCGCGCGGTGCGATGGCCGACGTCGCCGGCGGCCCGCAGCCCAAGGTGACGCATCGCTTCTACCATGTGCCGGCATCCAACACCGCCGTGGGCCACCTGATCCTGGAGAACTGACGTGACGATCAACGTAGCCCTCGCGGGTGCCGGTGCCTTCGGCATCAAGCACCTCGATGCGATCAAGAACATCGCCGACGTGAAGGTGATCTCGGTGGTCGGCCGCGAGTACGACAAGACCAAGGAAGTGGCCGAGAAGTACGGCATCGCCCATGTCGCGACCGACCTGTCGGAGAGCTTGAAGCTCGAGGCGCTCGACGCGGTGATCCTGTGCACGCCGACGCAGATGCATGCCGAGCAGAGCATCGCCTGCCTGAAGGCCGGCAAGCATGTGCAGGTGGAGATTCCGCTGTGCGACGCGCTGGATGGCGGCCAGGCCGTTGTCGCGTCGCAGAAGCGCACCGGCAAGGTGGCGATGTGCGGCCACACGCGACGCTTCAATCCGAGCCACCAATGGGTGCGCAAGCGCATCGTCGCCGGCGAATTCAACATCCACCAGATGGACGTGCAGACGTATTTCTTCCGCCGCACCAACATCAATGCGCTCGGCCAGCCGCGCAGCTGGACCGATCACCTGCTGTGGCACCACGCGGCGCACACGGTGGACCTGTTCGCCTATCAGGCGCGCTCACCGATCGTGAAGGCCAATGCGGTGCAGGGGCCGATCCATCCGACCCTGGGCATCGCGATGGACATGAGCATCCAGCTCAAGGCAGCCAACGGCGCCATCTGCACGCTCTCGCTGAGCTTCAACAACGAAGGTCCGCTGGGCACGTTCTTTCGCTACATCGGCGACACCGGCACCTACATCGCCCGCTACGACGATCTGTTCAACGGCAAGGACGAGAAGATCGACGTCTCGAAGGTCGACGTGTCGATGAACGGCATCGAGTTGCAGGACCGCGAGTTCTTCGCTGCCATCCGCGAGGGCCGCGAGCCCAACGCCAGCGTGGCACAGGTGCTGCCGTGCTACGAGGTGCTGCACCAACTCGAGCAGCAACTGGCGTGACAGCGAGGCCGCAGCCCGATCGGCACGCCGTGATGGTCAGATCAGTCTGATAGTTAACATAATATACATTGGCGCGCATACACAGACCCTGAGATCCGCGTTTGCGAACGTGAACGCGAACGTGGCGCCGTGCAACTCAAAGCAAGTTTGCTGGAGTCTTGCATGAGCTCGTGGATTCGGACCAGATTGGAGGCAGTCGTCGCGCTTGCACACTTGCTGGAGTGCGTTGAAACGGGCACTGCCAGCGCAAGTGCCGACGGGTATCGAGGCTTGGTGCTGCGCCTGCAGGCGGCCCTTTCCGAAGAGATTCCCGCCGAGGCGCTGCAAGCGATCCTGAACACCTATCCGGCGACTGGCCAGCTCTTCGAAAACCTGCACTACAGCCACTCGGGGCTCTCGCGCGCACCGCTGGAGCGGTCGGTGTCCTCGGAACTGCTCGCCAAGCGGGTTCTGGCGCGCGCAGCCGGACGGGTTGTGCCCCGAACCCAGTGGCGGTCACCGATGCCTGGTTTTGGAAGCGAAGGCGCTGCGACGCGTCGCCCTCAGTCAGGCTGTTGAATCGGCCGACCGGGCCGTTGTTTGTTGGGCCTGCCTCAGCAGGTCTGCCTTGTCACTTCAAACGACATGAGTCACCGCGGGGAGACTCAAAGCGCCCATGGGCGCCGCCGCTGTCCGTGCGCGGCGCCTCTGTGACCTTTCAGTAGATCGTGCCGAGCTCGGTATCTTCGACGCGTTCGCGCGCCTCGTCGGCGCTCTCGTCGAGCGTGCGCTGCTGTTCTTCGTTGTCGCGCTTGGGAATCAGCGGCTTGTCCAACGGCCGGCAGACGCGGCTGTTGAGCGCGCCGAGTCGCCCGGACTGCTCGATTGCGATCAACACGGCCTGCGGATTGATCAGCATCGCAAAGGGATCACCGACGACGATGGTGTCCGGGGGGTTTTGCATTCGAAGCTCCGTGCGGCTGTGCCGATGGCTTCGAATGTAAGCAGTGAACGCATGCGCTCATAGCCCGCGGGGGGCACACGTTCGTGCCGGAATTCATTGCCGACCGATGATCCCGCTGCGGCGCCTGCACGCACTCAGCGCAAGCGTGATTCAAGTCGCTTGGTCAGGGACTCGCGGCCCGCCAGGCGCGCAAAGTCTGCGGCGTTCAAACCACGCTCGTTGCGAGCCGTTGCATCGGCGTGCTGCGCAAGCAGCAGCGCGACGGAGTCTTCACTGCCGTAGCCCGCTGCCATCATCAACGCCGTGGTGCCGTTGGGCGATCGCGCTTCGATCGGCGCGCCACGCTGCATCAGCAAGGCAACGATCCTGGGTTCCGGCCCGGTGGCTGCGTAGTGCAAAGGGTTCCAGCCATCCTGGCTGACTTTCGCGCCCTGTTGGATCAGCCGTTGCGCCAGCTCGAGGCGCCCTTGCAGCGCCACCAGCATCAGCGCCGTCTCGCCGGCGCGGTTCCGCGAGTTGATGTCCAGCCGAGGGTCCTTCAACAACGCGTCGAGCACACGATCCGACTTTGAACGGACGGCGAGCCCGATGGCGGACTGGCCGCTCTCATCGTGCGCGTTGGAGTCGAAACCGAGCTGCAGCAGCTTGGTCACGGCAGCAGCATCGTCTCCCTGCACGGCGCGAAAGAAGTCGTCGAAGCTGCCGGCATTTGTGGATGAAAAGCTCACAACCACCAGCAGATAGAGCGCTAACTTAATGTGATTCATCAGATTGTGAAGTGCGCGGATCAAAGGGTCACCGGTAGGAACAGGCGGGCGAAATTCGACCGGGTCGCTTCGGCGACCCGCTCCACCGAGATCTGCTTGACCTCGGCCAGTTTGGCTGCCACGTGCGGCACCCAGGCCGGGCTGTTGACCTTGCCGCGGTGCGGCACCGGGGCCAGGTAGGGGCTGTCGGTTTCGATCAGGCAGCGCTCGAGCGGCACGTAGCGCGCCACGTCGCGCAATTCCTCGGCGTTGCGAAAGGTGAGGATCCCGGAGAACGACACCATGAAGCCGAGGTCGAGCGCTGCCCGCGCCACGGCCATCGTCTCGGTGAAGCAGTGAAACACCCCGCCCGCCTCTCGAGCACCCTCGTCGCGCAGCACGGCCAGCGTGTCGTCCGACGCGCTGCGCGTATGCACGATCAGCGGCTTGCGGGCCTGCCGCGCCGCGCGCACGTGGACGCGAAAGCGCTCGCGCTGCCAGTGCATCTGCTCGCGCGTGCGGCCGTTCAGGCGGTAGTAGTCGAGGCCCGTTTCACCGATGGCCACCACCTTGGGCAGGCGCGCCATTTCCACCAGGCGCTCGACGGTCGGCTCTTCGACTTCCTCGTTGTCGGGATGGACACCGGCGCTGGCCCAGAAGTTGTCGAAGCGAACGGCGAGTTCGTGGACGCGCGGAAACTCCTCCAGCGTGGTGCAGATCACCAGCGCAGCGTCGACTCCCGCCGCCGCCATGTCGGCACGGATCGCATCCACGCGGCCGTGCAGCTCCGGAAAGGTCAGATGGCAATGCGAGTCGACGAACATGGGACGCCATTGTGGCGTCCCCGCCGTTTAGCCGGCGGCGCCGGTCAGATCGTCTGGGTCGGCTTGGCCGATTGCAGCTGGGTGCCCAGCAGCTCTTCGATCTTCAGCTTCAGCAGGCGCGTCTTCTCGTCGTTGGGAAAGCGCACGCCCACGCCCTGCGTGCGGCCGCCCGACGCATTGGCGGGCGTGATCCAGGCGACCTTGCCCGCCACCGGATAACGCTGGGGATCGTCGGGCAACGACAGCAGAAGGTAGATGTCGTCGCCGAGCTTGTACTCGCGCGTGGTGGGCACGAACAGGCCGCCGTCGAGCAGGATCGGCACGTAGGCTGCGTAGAGCGCGCCCTTCTCGCGGAACACGAGCTGGATCACGCTCGGCCGTGAGGCAACGGCGCCGGCGGCGGCAGATCGGCCTGAAGCTTCGCTCATCCGGCTGAGTGTAGCGAATGCCCCCTGCTTCGATGTGCGGTCGCGGCCGCGACCGGCCAGCATCTCGCGCCATTCGTCACAAGCGCCTCCACCAGCAACGGTGCATGCCAGGGGTGTTCGTCGTGGCGCGCGACGCGCAGCAATTCACGCTGCCATTCGACGAGCCGGGGCAAGGCAGCCCCCGGGGGAATCTGCGCGGGGTCGAAGAACAACGGCTGGGCACCCGCCGCGCGGGTCATCGCGTCGTGCGCCACGCGCTGCAACAGATCGATCACCACCGGCAGCGGCTTGCCGAGCAGTGCCTGCGCATCGCCGCGTGCCACTGCTGCGGGCAGCCCGTCGAGTACCTGCTCGTCGAGGCCAGCTTCGTGCAGCGCCAACGCAGTCAGCGGGCTGCCACCAGCCACCGCGAGGGCTCGGCTCGCCTGCGACACGCCCCGCTCGCTGAGCCATGCCAGGGCCTGCGTGGCCTCCGGTAAGTCGATGCGCACGCGTTGCACACGGCTGCGCAGCGTGGGCAGCAGATGCTCGGGGTCGCCGCCCGCCAGCACGATTCGCAAGAGGCCGGGCGGTTCTTCCAGGGTCTTGAGCAGCGCATTGGCCGCGGTCGGATTGATCGCCTCGGCGGGATACATCACCAACGCGCGCCCGCGCACCGAGCCCGCGCTGCGCTGCGTCCACTCGATGGCCTCGCGCAGTTGTGCGACTTTGATCTCGCGACTCGGCTTGGCGCTGCCGGCGCGCAGCAAAGAGTCGTCCTCGAGCAGCCACTCGAACTGCAGGCGCAGCGTCTCGGGCACCACGATGCGCAGGTCGGGGTGGCTGCGCTGGCGCACCAGGCGGCAGGCATTGCAGTGCCCGCATGGCGGCTGCTCGGCGCGCTCGCACAGCCAGGCCTGGGCCAGCGCGAGCGCCAGCTCCAACTGGCCCACGTCCTGCGGTGCGTGCACCAGCAAGGCGTGCGCGCGGTCCAGGCGCAGTGCTCGCGTCAACGGCTCGCGCAGCCACGGCAGCGGCAGGCTGCCGTCGGCGGCGACGCCCACCGCCTTGGGCTCACCACCAGCCACGGCGATTCACCTCTTGCTCCACCTGCGCCCACACGGCCTGCAGGCTGCCGCGTGCATCGATGCGCGCGATGCGCTGGCCATGGTCGGCATGGCGACGCGCGTAGCCGGCCTGCACGCGCTCGAAGAACGCCTGGTCCATGCGCTCCAGCCGATCGGGCTGGCGAGCGGCCGAACGCCGCGCGGCCGCTTCGCCGGGCTCGACATCGAACCAGAGCGTCAGATCCGGTTGCCGATCGCCCTGCACCCAGCGCTCGAGCTGCGTCAGCACCGACCAGTCGAAGCCGCGCCCGGCGCCCTGGTACGCGAAAGTCGCGTCGGTGAAGCGGTCGCACAACACCGTGATGCCCGCAGCCAGCGCCGGCTCGATGCGTTGCTGCAGATGGTCGCGGCGGGCGGCGAACACCAGCAGGCATTCGGTCAGCGCGTCCATCTCGTCGCGCAGGAAAAACGTGCGCAGTTGTTCCGCCAGCGGCGTGCCGCCAGGCTCCCGCGTGACGAGCACCGTGTGTCCCCTGGC
>DATDJF010000268.1:0-7447 GCA_036520715.1 Burkholderiaceae bacterium
GTACAACAAGATCCCCGGCTTCAGCGTGCGCGAAGTGCACTTCGTGCCGGGCTTTCCGGTGATGGCGCACCCGATGGTCGAGTGGTTGCTCGACACGCGCTACGCGAGCCTGCACGGCAGCCATCGAAGGATCGAGCAGTCAGTGATCGTCACCGGTTCGATGGAGGCGACGCTGACGCCGCTGATGGAACAGCTCGAAGCGCGATTCCCCGGCGTCAAGGTGTTCAGCCTGCCGAGCGTCGATCATCCGCAATGGGGCCGCCACATCGAACTCGGCGTCAAGGGCGAAGCCGAGGTCACGCAGGCCGCTTTCGTGGCCTTGAAGGCGGGCCTCGGTGCACTCGGTGCGACGTTGGGTCCTGAACTGGTGCGCTGAGCTGCCCAGGAACGGCACCATGTCGGTGCTATCCTCGCACCGCCGACGTGCCATATCGTGTGGGCCGCAGGGTCCCGGCAGGGCGCCGCGATGGGCAGGTCAATGGCATGGTTTCTGCTAGAAAGCCCGTGCTTCGCGGCACGCGGCCTCGCGTGAGGTCGCCGCAGGCGACTTTCGCACTCTCCATCCACAACCAACACTCGCGTTCCGCTAGGAGATTCTTGATGGCAAAGACCGTCGCCGATGTGATGAGCATGGTGAAGGAAAACGAAATCAAGTTCGTTGATTTCCGCTTCACCGACACCCGCGGCAAGGAACAACACGTCTCGGTGCCCGTATCGGCATTCGACGAAGACAAGTTCACATCGGGTCATGCGTTCGACGGCTCGTCGATCGCCGGCTGGAAGGGCATCGAAGCCTCCGACATGCTGCTGATGCCGGACCCCGCCACCGCCAACATCGATCCGTTCTACGAAGAGCCGACGCTGTTTCTCACCTGCGACGTGCTCGAGCCGGGCGACGGCAAGCCCTACGAGCGCGACCCGCGTTCGCTGGCCAAGCGCGCCGAGGCGTATCTCAAGGGCAGTGGCGTCGGCGACGCCGCCTTCTTCGGCCCGGAGCCCGAGTTCTTCATCTTCGACCAGGTGCGCTGGAACGTCGACATGTCCGGCTGCTTCGTGAAGATCGATTCCGAGGAAGCCCCGTGGAGCACGGGCATGGACTTCGAAGGCGGCAATCTGGGGCACCGGCCGGCCGTCAAGGGCGGCTACTTCCCGGTGCCTCCGGTCGACAGCTTCCAGGACATGCGCAGCGAGATGTGCCTGCTGCTCGAGCAGATGGGCATTCCGGTGGAGGTGCACCACCACGAAGTCGGCGGCATGGGCCAGCAGGAGCTCGGCACCAAATTCTCGACCCTCGTGCAGCGCGCCGACTGGCTGATGGTGCAGAAGTACATCATCCACAACGTCGCGCACGCCTATGGCAAGACGGCGACCTTCATGCCCAAGCCGGTGGTCGGCGACAACGGCAGCGGCATGCACGTGCACCAGTCGGTGTGGAAGGGCGGCAAGAACCTGTTCGCCGGCGACGGCTACGCCGGCCTGAGCGAGTTCGCGCTGTACTACATCGGCGGCATCATCAAGCACGCGCGTGCGCTCAACGCCATCACCAACCCCGGCACCAACAGCTACAAGCGCCTGGTGCCCGGCTTCGAAGCACCGGTGAAGCTCGCGTATTCGGCCAAGAACCGCTCGGCATCGGTGCGCATCCCCTACGTCGCCAATCCGAAGGGCCGGCGCATCGAAGTGCGCTTTCCGGACCCCACCTGCAACCCGTACCTGGCGTTCAGCGCGCTGCTGATGGCGGGCCTGGACGGTGTGGAGAACAAGATCCACCCCGGTGAGGCGGCCACCAAGGACCTGTACCACCTGCCGCCGGAAGAGGATGCGAAGATCCCCACGGTCTGCAGCAGCCTCGACCAGGCACTGGACTACCTCGACAAGGGCCGCGCCTTCCTCACCAAGGGCGGCGTCTTCACCGATGCCTACATCGACGCCTATATCGAGCTGAAGATGCAGGAGGTCACGCGTTTCCGCATGACCACGCACCCGGTGGAGTTCGACATGTACTACAGCCTATAGAGCCGCAACGGCCCCGGCGCGGCTGCGTGGCGGGGGCCGAGCGTGTCAAAGGGACGGCCTGGGCGCCGTCCCTTTCTTGTTGGCTGTCCGCGGTTTGCGACAATGCCGCGTTGCTGGTGCAGCGCTGGCCCGTCCGGGCCCGGGAGTTCGGTGCCATGAAGCATTCGTTGTGGACCTTGGTGTTGCTGGCCGCGGCGCCCGCCGCCTGGCCGCAGGCACCCAGCAGCGGCCCGGTCTATCGCTGCCCGGGGCCGCCGATCCTCTACACCGACCAGATCACCGAGCGCGAAGCCAAGGAGAAGAACTGCCGCACGATCGAAGGTGCCCCGGTGACCATCGTGCAGACGCCCAAGCCGGCGCCGGCCCGCGCCACCACATCGAGCTCGCGCGACGGGCGGGGCGACGCCAGCAAGGTCGACCCCAACGCCCAGAAGCAGCGCGACGGCGACGCCCGCAAGTTGCTGGAAGCCGAGCTCAGGCGCGAGGAAGGCCGGCTGGCCGAGATGCAGAAGGAATTCAACAACGGCGAGCCCGAGCGCCAGGGCGGCGAGCGAAACTACCAGAAGTACGCCGACCGCGTGGCCGAGATGCGCTCGGCGATCAACCGCAAGGAAGAAGACATCGCCGCCATCAAGCGCGAGCTGTCCAAGCTGCAGTGAGCGTGCGCCGCGCAAGGCGGCCGGGCTTGCAGGCTCGGCGGTGCGGCGTGCGGCGCCAAGGGGGGCCGATGATTTCCCGGGCCGTGCGATGACCGCCGATCGCTACGAGGCGTTCGACCTGCTGGCCACGCTGGTGGCGCTGGCGCGGCCCGACGGCACGGTGCTGTTCGCCAACACCGGCTTCGAGGCCGCGGTGGGCCTGTCGCGGCGCGCGTTGGCCCGCACCAGCCTGTTCGATCGTTTCATCGACCCAGCGCCGCTGCGCGAAACACTGTTGGCGGTGGCCCGCAACGAAATCGCCACCGGGCGCCTGGAAGCCACGCTGCGGGTGGCCGGGGCGGCGATGGCGGCCGAAGACCTGCCGGTGCACGTGATCGTCACGCAGGTCGAGCCGCGCGGCGACGCGCGCCGCCCGGAAGGGTCGGAGCTGGTGCTGGTGGAGATGCTCGAGGTCGAGCAGCAGACTCGGCAAGACCGCGAGGAGCGTGCGCTCGATCAGATCGAGGCCAACCGCGAGTTGATCCGCAACCTGGCGCACGAGATCAAGAACCCGCTCGGGGGCATTCGCGGCGCGGCGCAGTTGCTGGCGATGGAGCTGACGGCGCCAGAACTTGCCGAGTACACCGACGTCATCGTGCACGAGGCCGATCGCCTGCAGGCGCTGGTCGATCGTCTGCTGGCGCCGCACCGCCGGCCCCACCTGGTGGGCGACGTCAACATCCACGAGGTCTGCGAGCGTGTCCGCTCGCTGGTGCTGGCCGAGTACCCGCGCGGTCTGACGGTGGTGCGCGATTACGACGTGTCGCTGCCGGAGTTTCGCGGCGACCGCGAGCAATTGATCCAGGCGCTGCTCAACATCGTGCAGAACGCCGCGCACGCGCTGGCCGAACGCATCGCGGCGGGCAGCGCGCGCATCGTGTTGCGCACACGCGTGGCGCGGCAGGCGACGATCGGCAAGGAGCGCAGCAAACTGGCACTGGAATTGCATGTCGAGGACAACGGGCCAGGCGTGCCCGAGTCGATCCGCGATCGCATCTTTTTCCCGCTGGTGTCGGGACGCGAAGGCGGCTCTGGGCTCGGGCTCACCTTGGCGCAGATGTTCGTGCAGCAGCATCATGGGGCCATCGACTGCGAATCGATCCCGGGCCGCACGGTGTTCAAGATCGTGATTCCGCTGCCGTAGATTCCTTCGCACAGCGTCCAACGAGAAGCGCACTAGCCGATGAAGCCGATCTGGGTGGCCGATGACGATCAATCGATCCGCTTCGTGCTCGAACGCGCGTTGACGCGCGAGCAGTTCAACGTGCGCTGCTTCTCCAATCCGCGTGACGTGCTGTCGGCGCTGGAGACCGACGCGCCGCAGGTGCTGGTGAGCGACATCCGCATGCCCGGCGGCTCCGGGCTCGAGCTGCTCAACAAAGTCAAGCAGCAGCACCCCGGCCTGCCGGTGATCGTGATGACCGCCTACTCGGACCTCGACAGCGCGGTGTCGGCGTTCCAGGGCGGCGCCTTCGAGTACCTGCCCAAGCCGTTCGACCTGCCCAAGGCGGTGGAGTTGATCCGCCGCGCGGTCGACGAGAGCCTGCGCGAGCAGGTGGGCGAGGACATCGGCGCCGCGGCCCCCGAGATGCTCGGCCAGGCACCGGCGATGCAGGACGTGTTTCGAGCCATCGGCCGCCTGAGCCAGAGCAACGTGACGGTGATGATCACCGGCGAGTCGGGCACCGGCAAGGAGTTGGTCGCGCGCGCTCTGCATCGCCACAGCCCGCGCGGCGAGCAGGGCAACAAGGGCCCGTTCATCGCCATCAACACGGCGGCGATTCCGAAGGACCTGCTCGAGTCGGAGCTGTTCGGCCACGAGCGCGGCGCCTTCACCGGCGCCCAGACCATGCGCCGCGGCCGCTTCGAGCAGGCCGACGGCGGCACGCTGTTCCTCGACGAGATCGGCGACATGCCGTTCGATCTGCAGACGCGGCTGCTGCGTGTGCTGTCGGACGGCCAGTTCTACCGCGTCGGCGGCCATCAGCCGCTGAAGGCCAACGTGCGGGTGATCGCGGCCACGCACCAGAATCTGGAGCAGCGGGTCAAGGATGGTGCATTCCGCGAGGATCTGTTCCACCGCCTCAACGTGATCCGTCTGCGCCTGCCGCCGCTGCGCGAGCGGCGCGAAGACATCCCCGGCCTGGCGCGCACCTTCCTTGCGCGCAGCGCGCACGATCTGGGTGTCGAGGCCAAGCGGCTGAGCGATGCCGCGATGGAGCGCCTGATGCGCTTCGAGTTTCCCGGCAACGTGCGGCAGCTCGAGAATCTGTGCCACTGGCTGACCGTGATGGCGCCGGCCCAGTCGATCGAACCGAAAGACCTGCCGCCCGAGGTGATGGCCGAGCACGCGGCACCACGCCCGCTGGTCGAGGCGCCCACGCGCAGCGTGGCGGCGTCACCGCTGACCGAGGCGAGCGTGGGTGCGGCGCCGTCGGTGCCGCTGGGCGTCGATGCCTGGCTGATGCAACTCGCGCAAGAGGCGCGGCGCCTGCTCGAGGCCGGGGTGCCCGACGTCTGGGGCCATCTGACGCGGCAGTTCGAAGGCCGGTTGATTCACGTCGCGCTGGAAAACACGCGCGGCCGGCGCATCGAGGCTGCGCTGAAGCTCGGCATCGGGCGCAACACCATCACTCGCAAGATCCAGGAGCTCGGGCTCGACGAGTAGAGCCCGACGGGGCGGCCGCGCGCTCAGCGCGCGGAGGCAGTCACTTGGTGGTGGCCGTCTCGGCGGCGCCCGCGCTGGCGTAGATCGCGTCCAGCGCCATGCGATTGGACGCCTCGTCGAGCGCCATGCGGTTGGTCAGCTCGTCCTCGGCCTCGTCGTACTGCGACGCCGAGGTTTCGCGCACCTCGACATTGGCGATGTCGCCGCGCAGATTGACCGGCGTGCGCTGGCGCACCACCTCTTCCACGCGCAGCCGCAGCGGCACCAGCGCCTCGGCCTGCGCGGCGGTCTGGATCGTTTCGAGCTGGTCCAGGGCCCGCTGCAGCACCTTCAGCGGCAGCTCGATCAGCGCGCGCGAGCCCTGGCGCGCGAGCGCCTGCTCCAGGTGGCTCAGGTGCGGCATCAGCTGGCGGGCGTCCGGGTGCCCGACCAGCAGTGCCTGCAACGCCAGGTGCCCGAGGCGCAGCGCCTCACCGCGCCCGGCCGGCTTGGAGGGCGTGGGGGCCGCCATGCGCGAGACGTCGAACACCACGTGCCATTGGCGGCCGATGCGTTTGAGCTTGAGCGGGCGGCTGAAGAACTTCTTGATCCAGCGCAGCGGATGAAAACCCCGCTTGGCTGTGGTGGCGCGCTTGCCGTGGCTGGCGGTCTGGGCTGCTGGCATGGGCGAATCGGATGGCGGTGGTGCGAGGGCCGGCCCGGTGGTAACCGCCGTTGCAGCGGTATGGGGTGGCGATGAGCGAAGCCTAGCGTCCGCCGGCCGGCCAATTGTTAAAAGTGAACTTCAATTGCCACGCCGTGTGACGCTTGTCGCACACCGGCCGCCGGCGCGTGACTGCTTGCGCGGATGCGGCCGCCGCCGACGCCCGCGGTCCGCGGTCAGGCAGCGTTCAGGATCACCCACGCCGGCGCGTGGTCGCTGGGCTTTTCGCGCCCGCGCACCTCGCGGTCGACGCCGGCTTGCGCCAGCCGCGACGCCGCCGCCGGGTTGAGCAGCAGGTGGTCGATGCGCAGCCCCGCATTGCGCGCCCAGCGGTCGCGGAAGTAGTCCCAGAACGTGTACATCGGCTCGGCCGGATGCAGGTGGTGGATGGCGTCGATCCAGCCCTGGGCCAGCAGGCGCCGGTAGGCGTCGCGCGACTCGGGCTGCAACAGCGCGTCGTTGAGCCACGACTTGTACGAATAGATGTCGGCGGTGTCGTTGCTCGGCACCACGTTGTAGTCGCCGGCCAGGATCACCGGGCTCGCACGGTCGCACAGCGCCTGCGCATGCTGGATCAGGCGCTCGAACCAGGCCAGTTTGTAGTCGAACTTCGGCCCCGGCTGCGGGTTGCCGTTGGGCAGGTAGATCGAGCTGACGATCGGGCCGCTGCCGGCGTCGCCCACCTGCACCTCGATGTAGCGGCTGTGCGTGTCGTCGGGGTCGCCCGGCAGGCCGCGCCGCAGCTCGGTGAGCTGGCCGCCCTTGACCAGCACGGCGACGCCGTTGAAGCCCTTCTGGCCGTGCCACACCGCGCCGTAGCCGGCATCGGCGAAGGCCTCGTGAGGGAAGGTCGCGTCCGAGGTCTTGAGTTCCTGCAGGCAGGCCACGTCGGGCTTCGATTCGGCCAGCCACTCCAGCGCGCGAGGCAAGCGGCTGGTGATGCCGTTGACATTGAAGGTCGCGATCTTCATGCGCGCATCGTAGCGCCCGCTCGCGGCGCCCGCGCCGGCGCGCGGGTCACGCGTGTGCGGTGGACGGGCGCGTCGCCTTGGCCTGCGCGGGATCGACGATCGGGCCGGAGCCGCTCCAGCGGTCGAGCGCCAGGTAGATCACCGGCGTGATGTACAGCGTCACGGCCTGCGAGACGATCAGGCCGCCCACCACCGCCAGGCCCAGCGGCTGGCGCAGCTCGGCGCCGGCGCCCAGGCCGAGCGCGATCGGCAATGCGCCCATCATCGCGGCCAGCGTGGTCATCATGATCGGTCGCAGCCGCAGCAGGCAGGCCTGGCGGATCGCGTCGTGCGGCGCCATGCCCTGGTTGCGCTGCGCATCGAGCGCGAAGTCGATCATCATGATCGCGTT
>DATDJF010000269.1:0-4563 GCA_036520715.1 Burkholderiaceae bacterium
GGCGCCGCCACCAGCCCCACGGCCACGATGGCCGTGATCGCCGCGCCGAGCGCCAGGTGCTTGCGTGCGAATCTCATGGTTGTCTCCTCGTTTCAGGAATGCGCAAACTACAGGCAACCCGCCTGCCGGGTGTGGAGCGAAAGGCCGCGTGCCGGCAAGGCATCGGCGGCCCGATCGCGGATGGGGCGTCATGCGGCAACGTCATGGGAGGTTGTCGCGCAGGAAGATGTCGGTGCGGATGCGCTCCTGGTCCGGCAGCACGCGCTCGCCCGACAGCGCCGCCAGCGCCAGCCTGCAAGCCGATCGCACCTCGTGGCCGGCGTCCTGGTTGATCACCGCGTCGGCCACGCCGCTGAGCAGCGCGCGGCGCGCGTGCGGCGTCAGCTCGTGGCAGATCCAGACGATGCGCTCGGCGCGGCCGCTGCGCTCGAGCGCGGCCTCGATGCCGCGGTTGCCGGCGCCGATGCTGTACAGGCCCACCAGATCGGCCTCGCGCTGCAGCAGCTTGGCCACCAGCGGCTCGGTGCGCTTGGACAGGTCGTGGCCCTCGATCGGCGGCAACAGGTGCAGGTGCGGGTATTCGGTCGCCATCACCTGTTCGAAGCCGAACAGGCGCTCGGCATGATCGCGCATTGCGCGGCTTCCCATCACGATGCCGACACGGCCGGTTTTCGATCCGGCAAAGCGCCCGAGCAGCGAGGCGGCGGTGCGGCCCGCCGAGACGTTGTCGATGCCGACGAAGCGGCTGCGCTGCGACCCGGGCACGTCGGACACCAGCGTGACCACGACGCTGCCGTGGGCCACCAGGTCGTCGATCGCCGCGCGCACCAGCGGGTGGTCGATCCCCATCACCACCGCGGCGTCGCACTGGTCGCGCAGGCCGGCCAGGTGCCGCGCCAGCGCCTGCGGCGAAAAGACATCGGCACGCTGCACCACCGCGGCGGCGCGCTGTTCGGCCAGCCAGCCCGTCACCGCCTGCACCTGCTTGTCGAGCATGTCGACGAAGGTGTTGGTGCCCGACGGCAACACGAACACCAGCCGCGCCAGGCTCTTGCGGGCCAGGCGCGCGGCAGCCGGGTCGGGCCGATAGCCCAGCCGCTCGACCACCGCCTGCACGCGCTCGACGGTGCGGGCGCGCACGCCGCCGCGGCCGTGCAGCACGCGGTCCACCGTGGCCAGGCTGACGCCGGCGGCGCTGGCCACGTCGTGCAGGCTGGTGCGTGCGGCCTCTGGCATCTGACTATCATACGTGCCAGATGAGGTGCGCCACTCAGCGCGGCGGAGCCGCCGCGTTGTCACCGGGCGCCAACCAACGGAGACGGCCATGAAGCGCGTGGTGTGGGGCGTGCTGAGCACTGCACGGATCGGCATCGACAAGGTGCTGCCGGCCATGGTGGCGAGTCCGCTGATCGAGGTGCGCGCGATCGGATCGCGCTCGCTGGAGGCAGCGACCGAGGCCGCTCGCGCGCTCGGCATCACGCGCGCCTACGGCTCCTATGCGGAGCTGATCGCCGACCCCGAGATCGAGGCCATCTACAACCCGCTGCCCAATCACCTGCACGTGCCGCTCACGCTGCAGGCCGCTGCTGCGGGAAAACACGTGCTGTGCGAAAAGCCGATCGCCCTCAGCGCCAGCGAGGCGCAGGCGCTGCGCGAGGCCGCCACGCGTGTGCACATCGAAGAGGCGTTCATGGTGCGCCACCACCCGCAGTGGCAGCGCGTGCGCGAGTTGGTGCAATCCGGCCGCATCGGCACGCTGCGCGCGGTGCAGGTGTTCTTCTCCTACTTCAACGACGATCCGGCCAACATCCGCAACCAGGCCACGATCGGCGGCGGCGCGCTGTACGACATCGGCTGCTACGCGATCCTGAGCGGCCGTTATCTCTTCGACGCCGAGCCGCGGCGCGGCATCGTGCTGGTCGACCGCGACCCGGCGATGGGCACCGATCGCACGACCAGCGCCTTGCTCGATTTCGGCGCCGGCCGCCAGCTCGGGTTCACCGTCTCGACGCAAGCCTGCCCGTACCAGCGTGTGCAGGCGGTGGGCACGAAGGGGCGCATCGAGGTCCAGATTCCGTTCAATGCGACGCAGGGCGGCGCGATGCGCATTGCCATCGACGACGGCGGCGCTCTGGACGGCAGCGGCATCACGATCGAGTCGCTGCCGGCCGCCGACCAATACCGGCTGCAGGCCGAGGCGTTCTCGCGCCGGGTGCGTGGCGAGCCCGCGCTCGGCTGGGGCCTGGACGATGCGCTGGCCCAGATGCACGTGATCGACGCGTTGTGGCGCTCCGAGCGCAGCGGCCGCTGGGAAGACGTGGGTTGAGCGACGAGTGCCCGGCGGCGGCTTGAGGTACGCACCTCAACGACCGCAGCCCGGCGTGTCGGAGACTCACACCACCTGATTCCTGAGCTGCGCCTCGCCGCGCCACAGGCGCTCAAGGTTGTCGAGCAGCAGGTCGATCACCGCGTCCTCGTAGCGCTGCGTCTCGCCGGCGGTGTGCGGCGTGATCAGCACCTGGGGCAACGACCACAGCGGCGACGACGCGGGCAGCGGCTCCTCACGCACGACGTCGAGGCCGGCAGCGGCGATGCGGCGCTGCTGCAGCGCGTCGACCAGTGCGGGCTCGTCGACGACGCGGCCGCGCGCCACGTTGATCAGGTGCGCCGTCGGCTTCATCGCGGCCAGTGCCGCGGCATCGATCAGGTTCTCGGTCTGAGGCGTCAGCGGGCAGGTGAGGGCGACGACATCGGCCTGGCCCAGCAGTTCGTGCAGTCGCTCGTTGCCGTACACCGCATCGGCGCCGCCGGCGCTGGTGGAGGGGTCGACGCCGCGGGAGGGGTCGCGCCGGGTGGCGATCACCCGCATGTCGAAGGCCTTCGCCAGACGCGCCAGCCGTCCGCCGATGCGGCCCATGCCGACGATCAGCAGCGTCTTGCCGGTGAGCTGGTCTTCGCGGGCGGCGATCTCCGAGATCATGCCGCGCCAACGCCTGGCCTGCTGGTTGTCGCGCGCCTCCGGCAGGCGCCGCACGAGCGCCAGCATCAGCGCCATCGCGTGTTCGGCCACCGCCTCGGCGTTGACGCCGGCGGCGCTGGCCAGCCGGATGTCGCGCTCGCGCAGCAGCGCCTTGTCGTACTGATCGGTACCCGCGCTGATCGACTGGATGAAGCGCAGCTTGGCGGCGCTGGCGGCGAGGCCGTTGCTCCACAGCATCGAGACCACCAGCACGTCGGCCTGCGGCAACTGGCGCGCCAACTCATCGATCGAGCGCACTTCGACGTGGGCGATGCCGGTGTCGCGCAAGGCGAAGCGCTCGGCCAACCGGTAGGCGCCGTGGGCGAAGCAGATGCGCAGCTGATGGTGGGGAGGGAGCATCGCCACCCCCGGCGTCAGGCGCCTTCGGTGGCCGGCCGGTACCAGCGCGGATAGAAGGTCGCCACCTGGGGACTCGAGGCCTTCAGCGCATGGCAGCCATCGATGCTGAACGGCTTCTCGTCGGGGTCGCCGGTCATGTCGTCCCACAGCGCCTGCAGCACGGCGCTGCCCATCACGCCGGCCAGCTCGTTGATGTGCGTGCAGCCGGCCGTGCGGCCGAACAGCTTGCGGATCGTGTCGCGGTAGCCGCGCCCGACGCGCACGCCGGCGAGCTGGCCGTAGTCGGGCGCGATCGTTCCGCATGCGCTGCCGTAGGGCCCGGCGTCGGTGACGGCCAACGCAGCGACGATGGTGGCGCTGCGGTCCACCGTGAAGCGCAGCCACATCGAGTGCATCGGCTCGCCGGCAGGCAGCATGCCGCCGGCGCACGGCACCGGGTGTGGCCAGGCATCGGTGAGGTGGCCTTCGATGTCCCACAGCCCGTCGCTGCGGGCGTAGGCGCTGACGGTGATGGATCGTTGATGCGACGCTTCGCGCGCGCAGTCGGGTGCAGGCAGTGGCATGGGTGAAGTCAGTCAGTGCTGGATCAGAAGCGACGCCAAGACTACACCGTGGGCCTGCCGCGCCGGCCGGCGACCTGCGCCACCGATGCTAGGCTCGCCGCGCTCGCGCTGATCGCCCCTGCGCTTCCATGACGTCACCGATTGCACTGCAGCTCCTGGCCGCCGCCCGCGACCTGTCGCGCTCGCTCGCGGCGCTGCGCTTCGCGCCGCCGATCGTGCACGTGTACGACCCGCTGCAGTACGCCTGGGCGCCTTACCAGGCCTACGTCACGCGCTACGGTGCCACGCGCAAGCGGGTGGTGCTGCTCGGCATGAACCCGGGGCCGTTCGGCATGATGCAGACCGGCGTGCCGTTCGGCGAGGTGGCCGCGGTGCGCGAGTGGATGGGCCTGCACGCGAGCGTCGAGCGCCCGGCAAGCCAGCACCCGAAGCGGCCGATCGAAGGCTTCGATTGCGCGCGCTCCGAGGTGAGCGGGCGGCGGCTGTGGGGCTGGGCCGCGCTGCGCTTCGGCGCAGCGAGCGAATTTTTCGACGACTGGTTCGTGCTCAACTACTGCCCGCTGGTGTTCCTCGAGGCATCGGGCCGCAACTTCACGCCCGACAAGCTGCCGGTGGCGCAGC
>DATDJF010000270.1:0-17551 GCA_036520715.1 Burkholderiaceae bacterium
TGGCAGGCGCTGCTGCAACTGCCGCGCTGGTGGAGCGGCGCGCACACCTACTCGGGCGACGCGGCGAACCTGAGCCTCGATGCGCAGGCCGGCGGTTGCTGGTGCGAGCGCTGGGGCGACGGCAACTCGGCGCAGCACGGCCAGGTGATGCTGGTGCAACCGGGCCGCACGCTGCGTGTGTCTGCCAGCCTCGGGCCGCTGCAGGAACTGGCCGTCAATGGCGTGCTGACCTTCACCATCGCGATGCAGGAGACCAAGACCATCCTGCGCGTGACCTACCGCGTCAGCGGCGCGCCCGATGCCGGGCTCGACAAGCTGGCGCCGGCGGTCGACCAGGTGATCGGCCACCAGTTCAAGCGCCTGAAGTCGCTCGCCGAGACCGGCAAACCCGAGTAAGCGCCGCGGCCCGCGTGACGAACTGCCGTCGCGCCGGGCACATGTAACGTGCAAGCGCCGACACAATGATCCGCACGATGAACTCGATCACCTCGATCGCCCTGTCGGGCCTGCAAGGCGCGCAACTGCGCATCGGCAGCGCCGGCCACAACATCGCCAACGCGCTGACGCCGGGCTTTCGCCGCCAGGTGGTGGCGCAGCAGGCGGTCGAGGGCGGCGGCGTGGCGACCACGATCGAGCGCTCGCCGGTAGTGGGCGACGCGCTGGCCGAGGACCTGGTGGCACTGAAGCTCGGCGAGCACCTGTTCAAGGCCAACCTGCAGGTCCTGCGCACGCGCGACCGTTTGCTCGGCACGCTGCTCGACGAGACGGCCTGAGCGCCGCGGCGCGCGGCCACACCCCGACCGGCCGGGCTCAGCCCAGCAACAGCCGCAGCGACAACTGCAGCGCAAGCGCGAACTCGCCCGAGCTGGCGCCGCCGTGCGATCCCGCCACCACGATGGCGCCGGCGTCGCCCGCGTCGAGCTGGGTGATCGAGTCGACCACGATCACGCAGCCGCGTGGTCCGCGTGCGACCTCATCCTTGCGCATCGCGAGATGGTGGCGCGCCGGCGAAGCGCGCCACTCGCGTCACAACGACTTCAGGTACTCGGTCAGATCGCTCATCTGCCCGCCCGTCAGCCCGAGCGCCCGCTTGGTGTTGTAGACCTGCACGACGTCGGCCAGCGTCGCCGCCGAGCCATCATGGAAGTACGGTGCATGCTGCCACAGCCCCTTCAGCGGCGCGGTGCGGTACTGCTTGGTGGCCGAGCGCGCCGCATAACTCGGCGACTCGGGCTCGGCCATCGAATCGGCCGGCGGATGCAGCCGCGTGTTGCCGTCGCTGAACAATTCACCGCTGTGGCAGGTGGCGCAAGTGCCAGCGCCTTCGAACACCAGCTTGCCGCGTGCCGCCGCAGAGGCGTTGAAGCTGCCGGCCGGCGCGGTGGGTGCCGGCAGCGACAACTGGTAGGCCTGCAGCGCCGGCAACTTGTCGGTCACCAGGTCTTGCGTGCCGTTGGTGATGTTCAGGCTCAGGCGCGGCTCGCTCATCGTGCCCTGGCCGCCCATCTGCGTGACGGCGACGTAGCGGTTCCAGTAGGCGAGGTCGGTGCCATCGCCGGTGGCGGTGACGCTGTGCAGGCCGTCGAGACCGTAGGCCGGCGGAATCACCGACGGCTTGTTGAGGCCGTCGATGTTGAAGCGCGGGTCGTACTTGCCCGGGCCCCAGGAGTTGAACACCTGCTTGGCGGCCGCACCGAGCGCCGGCGACAACGCGATGATGGCGCCGGGGTTGAGATCACGATTGGCCCAGCCGTCCAGCCGCTTGCCGATGCCGGGTGCGAACGAATCGTCGACCGTCGAGTGACACAGCGCGCAGGTGACGCCCAGCCGGGTCAGAGTGTCCTGCCCGTTGATCGTCTCCACCCGGCCCTGCAGCCCGACCACTGCGTTGAGCTTGAGCAATGCGACGGTGGTGGCCGGGCTCGTCAGGCTGATGCTGCCGTCCTGGATGCCGGCAACCACCGCGGCCGGCAGCGCCTCGGAGTCGACCTTCAAGCCCACCGCGAGCGCGGTGGTCGGGTCGACGGCGCTGCGCACTGCCTCGTGCAGGCGCAGCGTATCGGTCCACTTGATCTCGTCGCCGAAGGTGTCGTAGCGAAAGACATCCTTGCCTGCGGCCACCAACGCGGCCTGTCGCGCCGCAGAGTCGTCGTCGCCGCCGCACGCGCTGGCCAACGCCACCGCGGCGCCGATGGCACCCAGCAGCGGCAGCGCGCGCATGGATGGACTGCTTCGCGCAAACCGCCCTCGCTGCGCGCGGGCGCTTGATACCGACTTCGTGTTCATGATCGATCTCCGTCTTTGATGAGGCCCGCGCTGACCATTTGATGCAGTGGCAGCAAGCCCCGTTCCTGCGACGTTCAAGTGCGCGCGCAGCGCACACGGCATGCCCGAGACGCGCATTGCGCGTGCCCAAAGACGTGGTGCAATACAGCTTGAACCGCCGTACCGATGGCCCCTCGATGACGCAACTGCCCCGCTCCGTCTCGCTGCTGCTCAACGTGGCGCATGCGCTGGACCACTTGTTCCTGCTGGTGTTCGCCACCGCCGTCAGCACGATCGCCACCGAGTTCGGCTTTGCGCGCTGGGAAGACCTGATGCCCTACAGCGTCGGCGCGTTCCTGATGTTCGGGCTGGGCTCGCTGCCGGCCGGCCGGCTGGGCGACCTGTGGGGGCGCCGCCAGATGATGCTGACGTTCTTCTTCGGCATGGGCGCCTCCGCGCTGCTGGTGGCGCTGACGCAGGGGCCGTGGTCGATCGCGCTGGCGCTGGCCTTGCTCGGTGCGTTCGCGTCGATCTACCACCCGGTGGGCATTCCGATGCTGGTGCAGCACGCCACGCGGCCAGGCGCCACCATCGGCATCAACGGGCTGGCCGGCAACCTCGGCATCGCGGCGGCGGCGCTGGTGACCGCCTTCCTCGTGCAGTGGCTCGGCTGGCGCTGGGCATTCGTGGTGCCCGGGCTGGTGTGCATCGCGTGCGGCATCGTCTTCTGGCGGCTGGCGCCGCGCGAGACCGAGCCGCCGGCCGCGCGCACGCGCAAGACCAGCGTCGGCTTGCCCGCAGCGCAACTGGCGCGCGCGTTCACGGTGATGACGGTGGCGGCCACCGCCAACAGCCTGTCGTTCAACATGACGACCAACGGCAACTCTCAGCTGTTGGCCGAGCGCATGCACACGATCGTGCAGGATCCGGCGACGCTCGGCGTGATGCTGGCCGCGGTGTATGCGCTGGCGTCGCTGGCGCAGGTGGTGGTCGGCCGCCTGATCGACCGTGTGCCGCTCAAGCGCCTGTACATGGGCATCATGGTCGCGCAGGTGCCGCTGTTCGCGCTGGCCGCGCACGCGCAGGGCTGGTGGCTCTACCTGGCGCTGACCGGCGTGATGTTGATGGTGTTCGGCGCGATCCCGTTCACCGACGCGATGGTGGTGCGTTATGTCGACGACCGCATGCGCTCGCGCGTGGCCGGCATGCGCCTGACGGTGTCGATCGGCCTCAGTTCGCTGGCGGTGTGGCTGCTCGGCCCGGTGGTCAAGGCGGCCGGCTTCGACGCGTTGCTATTCGCGATGGCCGGCATCGCGGTGGCCACCGTGCTGATCGTGAACCTGCTGCCCGGCGAAACCGGCGCCGTGCCGGTGCCTGCGCCGGTGACTCGCTGACGTTGCAGGCGCGCTGAAGTGGGGCCGCGTCAGAGGCTCTTCAGGTACAGGTGCAGCGCCCGCAGGTCGGTGTCGCTCATCTTCGAAAGCGAGCCGAACGGCATCACCTGGATCGAGCTGCCGTCGGCGCGCTTGCCGCTGCGGAACATCGCGAGCCACGCGTCGGCGCTGGCGTAACGCGCCATCGCGTTGTCGGCGCCCTTGTTGTTCAGACGCGCCGCCGGTGGCCAGTCGGGCGGGCCTCCGGGCACCCGGCCGCCGGAGAAATCGGGGCCGTGGCAGCCCAGGCAGGTGTTGGCGACGTAGCGGCCGTGCTCGAGCGTCACACCTTCGGGCACCGGCTGCTGCACCGGCAGCGTGTGGTCGATCTTGGCCGCCGCATCCTCGATGTAGCCCGCGCCGTACAGCGCGCGCACCGGCAGCGGCAGGTCGATCTCCGCCACGCCGCCACCCGCCGGCGGCAGCGCACGCGCGTAGGCCACCAGCGCCGCGAAGTCGGCATCGGTGAAGCGGTTGTAGTCCTCGCTGGGCATCACCATCGCCGGCCGGCCGTCGCGCCTGACGCCGTGGCGCACGATGCGGTCCCAGTCCTGCGAGGTGTAGCCGACGGTGACGCTGCCGGGGCCTGGATGGATCGCCGGGCCCTTGATCCTGAGCCCCTTGCCGTCATCGACGAAGACGCGGCCGGCACCGTCGGCACCGTGGCAATCGGTGCAGCCGCGTGATGCGTACAGATACGCGCCGCGTCCCAGCGCCGCGCCGCTGTCGGCCAACGGCGGCGACTGCAATGGCGGCAGCTTCACCAAGCGCTCGCGCTTGCGCTCGCCGTTCCACACCAGCGCAGCCACCGCGACGGCCACCAGCACCAGCAACGACACCAGCGCGATCAACACGCGGCGGATCCAGACCATCATCGTTGTCTCCATCTGCGGTGTTGCACGGAGCAACACCGATCGAGCGCGGGCCGATGCCTGCCCGCGCGCCTTTGCCGAGTCAGCTCATGTCGCCGCCAGCGCCTGCGCGAGATCGGCGCGCAGGTCGTCGACGCCTTCGACGCCGACCGACAGCCGCACCGCATTGGGGGCGATGCCGGCCACGCGCATCTGCTCGTCGTTCATCGTGCCGCGCCACATCGCCGCGGCGTGCACGACCAGGCTCTCGACGCCGCCCAGGCTCACCGCCTGGCGCGGCAGCTTCAGTGCGTGCACGAAGCGGCTGGTCTCGTCGTAGCCGCCGCGGATCACGATGTTCATGACGCCGCCGAAGCCGCTCATCTGCGCCTGCGCCAGCGCATGCTGCGGATGCGACGCCAGGCCCGGGTAGAACACCCGCTCGACCTGCGGCTGCTGCTCGAGCCAGCGCGCCAGTTCGAGCGCGCTGGCGTTGTGCTGACGCACGCGCAACGCCAGCGTGCGCAAGCCGCGCAGCAGCAGCCAGGCGTCCATCGGGCTCAGCGTGGCGCCCAGGCAGATCTGCGTCGGCCACAACGCATCGATCAGCGTGCGCGCGCCGACCACCGCGCCGGCGGTGAGGTCGTGGTGGCCGCCGAGGTACTTGGTCGCGCTGTGCACCACCAGGTCCAGCCCCAAGGCCAGCGGCTGCTGGTTCAGCGGGCTGGCGAACGTGTTGTCGCAAACGCTCAGGGCGCCGCGCGCGCGCGCCAGCCGTGCCACCGCGGCGAGATCGGTGAGCGCGCAGGTCGGGTTGACGGGCGTCTCGGTCATCACCAGCCGCGTGCCCGGCGTGATGGCACGCTCCCAGTGCGCGAGGTCGGTCTGGTCGACCAGCGTGCAGCGCACGCCGAAACGCGGCAACAACTCGGAGAAATGCTTGGCGCTCGCCATGTAGTGATTGGTCTGCGCCACCACGTGGTCGCCGGCCTTCAGCGTGCCGAGCAGCACCAGCGAGATGGCGCCCATGCCCGAGGCGGTGACGAGTGCGTCGTGCGTGTCGGCGGCGCCTCCTTCGAGCGCCACCAGCTGCGCTGCCACCTGCTCGTGCAGCGGGTTGCCGTAGCGCGTGTAGTAGCGCGCGTGGCGCGGCTGGCTCGCCATGGCGGCGAACTCCTCGGCATCCCGCGCCGCGAAGGTGGCGCTGTAGACGATCGGCGGCACGATGGCCGAGTCGGCGCCATCGCCGCGCGCCGCCTGGGCGCACAACGTGTCGGGGCTCGGCTTGGGCGTCATCACCGCGCATCATGCCGCGAGACGCCGGCGGTTCGGCGCTGCCGCACAATGCGCCGGCATTTCAGATGCAACCCATCGGCCATGAACACCTTCGCTTTGGCCAAACCGCTGTCGGCGCGCAGCCGCACCGGCTGGCTGCTGGCCTGGGCGGCGTTCTGGCTGCTGATGCTCACGGTGGCGGTGCAGGACCACCTGCGCGATCAGCGCGGCGAGTTGTGGCGGCCGCTGTTGTGGGAGGGCTCCGCGTGCCTGGTGGCCAGCCTGATGCTGGCCGCCCTGTGGCGCCGTGCGCCGCGCCACGATGCGCTGCTGACGCAACCGCTGCGCTGGTTCGCAAAGCAGCTGGCCTGGCTGCCGCTGCTGGCGCCTGCGTTCGTGGTGGCCATCTATGCGATCCGGCACGCGGTGTTCGCGCTGCTCGGCCAGGACTACCGCCACCCCGGCTGGGGCGAGGTGTTTCTCTACGAGTGCACGAAGTTTTCGCTGTTCTACATGTTGTTCGTGGCCATCCTGTTCGGGCTGCGCACGCATGCGGCGCTGGCCGAGCAGCGGCTGCGCACGCAGGCGGCGCAGCTCGCCCAGCTCACGCAGCAGTTGGAGCCGCACTTCCTGTTCAATGCGCTGAACACTATCGCCTCGACGATCCACGACAAGCCCGACCTGGCCGATTCGCTGCTCACCCGCCTGGCAGCCTTGCTGCGCGCCACCACCGACCTGACGCGGCGGCCGAGCTGCACGCTCGATGAAGAGCTGAAGCTGGTCGACGGTTATGCCGCGATCATGTGCGAACGTTTTGCCGACCGCGTGACCCTGCGCATCGAGGTCGACCCCGAGGCGCGGCCCTGCCGCGTGCCGACGCTGGCGATCCAGCCGCTGCTGGAGAACGCATTTCGCCATGGCGTCGAGCCCTCCAGCGAGCCGACCACCCTGACGCTGCGCGCGCGGCGCCTGGGCGAGATGCTGCGTGTCGAGGTCGAGCAGGACCGCGGCACGGTGGAGCCGGCGGCGGCCGCCGGCGTCGGGCTCGGCACGCTGCGCGAGCGCCTGGCCGCGCTGCACGGCGAGCGCGCGCAGGTCAGGCTGGTCGGGCGCGTCGGCGGCGGCGCGATCGCGTGGTTCGAGCTGCCGGCGCAGGCGTGAGCCCCCGCCCGGCCGCTCCGAAGGGGGCTCGCACCGCAGTGCGAAGCACGGAGGATACCCAATGACCGGCAGCAGCCAGCGGGGCCGACGATGAGCGGGCCTTCACTGCGTGTGCTGATCGTCGACGACGAGGCGCCGGCGCGCGCGCGGCTGCGCCGCTTGCTGCTGGCGCATCCGCAGGTCGAGGTGGTGGCCGAAGCGCGCAACGGCCGCGAGGCGCTCGAACTGCACGCCACGCATGCGCCCGATGCGCTGTTCCTCGACGTACAGATGCCGGAGGTCGACGGCCTGAGCGTCGCCGCGTCGCTGCCCGATCCGGCGCCGGCGGTGGTGTTCGTGACCGCTTTCGACCACTATGCCCTGCCCGCCTTCGACGCCGCGGCGCTGGACTACCTGCTCAAGCCGGCCGACGCCGAGCACGTGGCGCGTGCCGTGCAGCGTTTGTCGTCGCGCCGCGCGGGTGCCGGCGCGCCGCGCCCGGCGCCGAGCCAGCTGCTGATCCCCGACCGTGGCCGCACCTGGGTGGTGGCCGTCGGTGAGATCGAGTGGCTGGAGGCCGCCGACAACTACGTGGTGGTGCACGCCGGCGCGCGCGCGCCGCTGCTGCGCCGCACGCTGACCGCGCTGTTGGCCGACCTGGGCGATGGCTTCGTGCGCACGCAGCGCGGCGCCGCGGTGGCGCTGGCACACGTGAGCGGCGTGCAAGCGCTGGCCAAGGGCGACGCGTTGGTGCTGCTGCGCAGCGGCGTGTCGGTGCCGTGCTCGCGCCAGTTCCGCAGCCAACTGGCGCAGCGGCTGCCGCCGCGCGCCTGACGACCGCTTCGCCCCAGCGGGGCCCCACTTCGCCCCAAGGCGCTGGTGCGCGGCAGCGGCGCTGCGTACGGTGGCGTGGCCCGTCACCCATCGCCCCGGAGACCATCACCGTGCCCACGCTGCAGCCACCGCCCGTGTCATCGCGCCTGCTGTTCCTCGATTGGCTGCGCATCGGCGCCTTCGCGCTGCTGGTGCTCTATCACGTGGGCATGTACTACGTGAGCTGGGACTGGCACGTGAAGAGCCCGTTCGCCGGCCCCTTGCTCGAACCGTGGATGCGGCTGAGCTCGCCGTGGCGGCTGTCGCTGCTGTTCCTGGTGTCGGGCGCCGCCACCTCGTTCATGCTGCAGCGCGCCGGCGCCAGCGCCGCGCTGCTGGGCATGCGCAGCAAGCGGCTGCTGCTGCCGCTGCTGTTCGGCATGGCGCTGATCGTGCCGCCGCAGTCGTATTTCGAGGTCGTGCAGCAGCACGGCTACGCCGGAGGCTTCCTCGAGTTCATGCGGCTGTACTACAGCGGCTACGGGGGCTTCTGCCGGCCCGGCGCCGGCTGCCTGATCCTGCCGACCTGGAACCACCTGTGGTTCGTGGCCTACCTGTTCGTCTACACGCTGGCGCTGTGGCTGCTGCTGCGCGTGTGGCCGCGTGCGCTCGACGTGCTGGCCGCGGTGCTGTCGCGCGGCCTGCGCGGCGCGGGCCTGCTGGCGTGGCCGATCGTCGTGCTGGCGCTGTTGCGGGTGGCGCTGGTCAGCCGCTTTCGGCCGACCCATGCGCTGGTGGACGACTGGTACCTGCACGCCTGCTACTTCGCGCTCTTCCTGCTCGGCGCCATTTGGGCGCGCGATTCCTCGATGTGGCAGCGCTGCGCCGCGTTACGCTGGCTGGCGCTGGCGCTCGCGCTCGCCGCCTGGGCCGCGATGCTGGCCATCGGCGCGTGGGTGCACGGCACGCCGGCGCAGGCGAGCTGGGGCTGGCTGACGCGGCCCGCGTTCGCGGCCGTGCAGTGGTCGGCCATCGTCGCGGCCATCGGCTTCGCGCGGGTGCACCTGAACCGCGACCATGCCTGGCGCAGCACGCTCGCCGAAAGCGTGTTCCCGGTCTACATCGTTCACCAGAGCCTGCTCGTGCTGTTCGCGACGGCGCTGGCGCCGCTGCGCTGGCCGCTGGCGCTGGAAGGGCCCGTGCTGGTGGCGCTGACCTTCAGCGCCAGCTTCGCGGCCTACCTGCTGGTGCGCCGCGTCAGGTGGCTGCGCGCCGTGTTCGGCCTCAACCCGATCGCTGCCGTGGCCGCTGCCGCTCGACCTCAGGCCGGCACTTCGTGGTTCTCGACGAACTCCTCCAGCGGCGGCGGCCCCCAGACGTAGAACGAGTCCTCCGGCGGGTGGTCGGCTGCCGGCCAGTCGAGGTCGTGCGGCACGAAGTCGATGTCGAACGAGTACTCGGCGAAGCTGCCCCACGGATCTTTGACGTAGTAGAAGTAGTTGGAGCCGAGCACGTGGCGGCCCACGCCCCAGCCGCGCGTGTAGCCGGCGTTGCGCATCTGCTCCGAGCCGAGGCCCACTTCGTTGGCGCTGCCGACGTCCCAGCTCGAGTGGTGCAGGCCCGGCGCGTGCGACTTGGCGAACGCCAGCAGGTGGTGGTCGCTGCCGTGCACGCCGTGCACGAACGCGATGCCGTCGCCCGAGTGGTCCGACAGGCGCATGCCGAGCACGTCGCGGCAGAACGCCACCATGCGCAGCACGTCGGGAGTGAACAGCAGCACGTGCGACAGGCGGCGCGGGCGCACCGGCTGCACGCGGCTGCGGCCCGGTGCCGCGCCGGCGCCCGGGGGCACCGGGTCCACCGCGGTCGGCACCGACTTGCGCGACGGCGACGACTTGCCGGCCACCACGAGTTGCAGCGGCACGCCGTCGGGATTGCGCAGCCACAGGCCGTCGCGGTCGGCCAGCGGGTGCGCCTCGCAGCCGATGCCGAGCTTGCCGATGCGCTCGCGAAACGCCGCCGCGTCGTCGGCGTAGATGCCCAGGCTCAGGAACTGCAGCTTCTTGGTCTGTCCCGCGGCGAACACCGAGCCCCAGCGCTGCGCATGCCCGACCGTGTGCAGGTCCAGCCGCTGGCCGCTGCGCCGCACGTCGAGCCCGAAGGTGCTGTAGAAGCGCTCGGCCTCGCCGAGCTCGGGCACGGTGAACACGAAGCGGTCGAGCGAGTGCACGCCCAGCGCGCCGGGGCGGCGGGTGGTCGAGGTGGCAGCGGTGTCGGCCATCGAGCGGCTCCTCAAGTCAACGATTCGCGTTGCCGAGTGTAGAACCCGGGCGGGCGCGTGCGCGAGCCCCGGGTTCGCCCCAATGCCAAGCGATAGCGGGTTGCTACGCTGCGGCGTCACCCTCGTCCGACAAGAAACAGGAGACCCGATGAGTCCGATCTCAGCCTGGCGCCATGTCGCGGCGCTCGCCACGCTGGCCCTGCTCTCAGCGTTCGCACACGCCCAGCCCACCCCGGTGCGCATCGGCAGCACGCTGGCGCTGACCGGCCCGTTGTCGGCCACCGCGCAGATCCACAAGCTGGTGGGCGAGATCTACGTCGAGCAGCTCAACAAGCGCGGTGGCCTGCTCGGCCGCCAGGTCGAGTGGATCGTCAAGGACGACCAGTCCAAGGCCGACGTCGCACGCACGCTGTACGAGCAGCTGGTCACCGCCGACAAGGTGGACCTGCTGATGGGGCCGTACGCCACCGGCCCGATCCTGTCGGCAATGGGCGTGGCCCAGCGCTACGACAAGATCCTGATCCATCACACCTTCGGCATTCCGAGCATGGCCAAGTACGAGCGGCAGTTCCCGGCTTGGTCGCTCGGCCCCGACCCCGGCGCCACGGTGCCCACCACGGTGTTCAATGCGCTGGCCGCCGCCGGCAAGGCGCCCAAGACGATCGCCGTCGTGACCAGTAAGTTCCCGTCGCTGCACTTCATCTCGCTGGGCGCGCGCGAGGTCGCCAAGAAGCGCGGCATCGAGGAGGTGCTGTTCCTCGAGTGGGAGTTCGGCAACCGCGACTTCGGGCCGATCGCCGCCCGCATCAAGGACGCCAAGCCCGACTTCGTATGGGTCGGGGCGATCGGCCTGGACGGCAACCTGCTGATCGATGCGATGAAGAAGATCGACTACACGCCGCCGCTGCACTTCTACGTCTACCCGGCGCCCGGGCCGATGGTGAAGTCGCCCGACGCCGAGGGCGCCTTGAGCGTCAGCATCTTCGAAGACCACGCGCCGATGAACGCGTCGCCGGTGGCCGCCGAATTCACGAAGACCTTCCGCGAACGCGCAACCAAGGCCAACCTGCCCGAGACGAACGTCGAGGTGCAGGCGGCGGCGTCGTACACGGCGTGGCAGCTGCTGGAGGCCGCCGTCGTGGGCACCAAGAGCCTCGACGACAAGGCGATGGCAACCTGGCTCAAGGCCAACAAGGTCGACACCATCCAGGGCAAGCTGCGCTTCGATGGACCCAACAACTACGGCGACGACCTGATGCACGTGAAGCAGGTGCAAGGCGGCCGCTGGCTGATCGTCTATCCGGCCAACGTGGCGGCGCCCGGCGCGAAGATGATCGTCAAGTGACGGCGCCGCGGTCCGCCGGGCGGTGGCGATGACGCCGCCGGATCGACGATGACGTTGCCGAGTGCGTCCCTGCTCGCGCAGTCGGCGCTGTCGGGCCTGTTCGTCGGCGCGCTGTACGGGCTGATCGGCCTCGGGCTGGGCCTGTCGTGGGGCCTGCTGCGCACGATCAACCTGGCGCACTTCGCGTTCACGTTCGCCGCGGCGTACTTGTGCTACCAGCTGGTGGCCAGCACCGGCGTTGATCCGCTGCTGACGCTGGGGCTGGTGGTGCCGCTGTTCTTCCTGCTCGGCATGGCGTTGCACTGGCTGGTGCAACGCTTCGAGGTGTCGCCGCTGAACTCGTTGCTGGTCACCTTCGGCCTCACCGCGATCATCGAAGCCGGCATCCAGGGCATCTGGAGCGCGGACTTCCGTCGTTTGGAGTCGCACTACAACCAGGCCAAGTTCAAGGTCGGCGCCCTCTTCGTGCCGGTGCCCGAGCTGATCACGCTCGGCGCGGCGCTGGTGCTGTCGTTCGCCATCTGGGCGCTGCTCAAGCACACCGACCTCGGCAAGTCGCTGCGCGCTGCCGCCGAGGATGCGCCGATCGCCGCCGCGTTCGGCGTCAACCAGCGCGCGCTGGCGCTGCTGCTGGCCGGCACTTGCGCGGCGCTGGCCGCGGTGGCCGGCGTGTGCCTGTCGCTCAGCTTCACGCTGGCGCCGTCGCAGATCTACGCCTGGATCGGCGTCGTCTTCGCGGCCGTGATGATGGGTGGCCTGGGCAGCGCGCTCGGGCCGCTGGCCGCCGGCGTGGTGATCGGCGTCAGCGAGGCGCTGACGATGGCCGTCACCGCGCCGTCGTGGGCGCCGATCGTGTCGTTCACGCTGCTGATCGCGCTGCTGCTCTTGCGCCCAGGCAAGACGTGAGCGTTGCCGGCCCATGAGGCGCTCGATCGTCATCGCCATCCTCGCCGGCGGCGCAGCCCTCGCCTGCGTGCCGCTGCTGCGGCTGCCGGCGTTCTACGAGTCGATCCTCTACCTGGTGCTGCACTGGGTGCTGCTGGCCACCTCGTGGAACATCCTGTCGGGCTACTCGGGCTACTTCTCGTTCGGCCACGGCGCGTTCTTCGGCGCCGGTGTCTACACGACCGCGGTGCTGACGGGCAAGTTCGACTGGCCGTTTCTGGCCACGCTGCCGGTGGCTGCAGGGGTGGCCACCGCGCTCGGCGTCGCGCTCGGCGCGGTGGTGTTCCGGGTGCGCTCGGTGCGCGGCGAGTTGTTCGCGCTGCTCACCTTGGCGGTGACCTTCGTGCTGGCCACCATCGTGCTCAACACCCCGATCGACGGCGGACCCGGCATCTACCTGAGTGCGGTGCCGGTGCCCAACCTGGCGCCGACGCAGCCGGGCACCTTCTACCTGCTGGCGCTGATCGGTGCGGTGGCGGCGCTGCTGATCGCCTACGCGGTGCAGCAGTCGCGGCTCGGCGTCGGCCTGTTCGCGATCCACGACGACGAGGACGCGGCCGAGGTGATGGGCGTGCCGACCTATCGCTACAAGCTGCTGGCGCTGGCCATCTCGTGCGCGCTGGCCGGCGTCGCCGGCGGCGTGCATGCCCTCTTCATCTCGTACGTCACCACCGCCGAGGTGTTTTCGATCAACGTGCCGCTGACCGTCATCCTGATGAGCGTGCTCGGCGGCACGCGCCATTGGGCCGGGCCGGCAGTCGGCGCCACCGTGATCACCGCGCTGCTGTACGCCTTCACCAAGGGCGACCTCGCGTTGGCCGGCAAGGCCACCACCGGCGCGGTGTTGATCGCAGCGATCCTGTTCATGCCGCAGGGCATCGTGCCGCGGCTGCTGCAGCGGCGTGCCGGCGCGCCATCGGCTGCGGCACCGCTGGCGAGTGCCGCGCCGGCGCCCGCCGTCGAGCCGTTGAAAACGAACGCACGCGCCGCGGCCTCTGCGGCGCGCGCCGGCGATACGCTGCTGCGCGCCAGCGGACTGGCGAAGTCGTTCTTCGGCGTGCAGGCGCTGGCCGGCATCGATGTCGAGATTCGCCGCGGCGAGATCCTCGGCCTGATCGGCCCCAACGGCTCGGGCAAGTCGACCTTCATCAACGTCGTCAGCGGGCACTTTGCGGCCAGCGCCGGCCGCGTGCAGTTCGAAGGTCGCGAGATCGTGCACCTGGCGGCGCATCGCATCGCGCACGCCGGCATCGCGCGCACCTACCAGATCCCGCGCCCGTTTGCGCACCTGAGCGTGCGCGACAACGTGGCGGCGGCGGCGATGTTCGGTGGCGCCGCGCTATCGGCATCGCAGGCGCGGCGCGAGGCTGACCACTGGCTCGGCTTCACCGGCCTGTCTGCCAAGGCACAGGCGCTACCCGACGCGCTGAACCTGCACCAGCGCAAGTTCCTCGAGCTCACGCGCGCGCTGGCGTCGCGGCCGCGGCTGGTGCTGCTCGACGAGGTGCTGTGCGGCCTCAACCCGGCCGAGATCGACGATGCGATCGCCTTGATCCGGCGCATCCGCGACGACGGCACCACGGTCGTCTTCGTCGAGCACGTGATGCGCGCGGTGCTGGCGCTGAGCGATCGCCTGGTGGTGCTGAACCACGGCCAGTTGCTGGCCGAAGGCCCGGCAGCAGAAGTGATGCGGCGGCCCGATGTGGTGGCCGCATACCTGGGGGCGGCGCATGCTGCGGGTCGCTGAGCTCGAAGTGGCCTACGGCGCCGCGCCCGCCCTGTGGGGCGTGTCGATCGAGATGCATCGCGGCGAGTTGCTCAGCGTCGTCGGGCCCAACAGCGCCGGCAAGTCGACGCTGATCAACACCCTCGCCGGGCTGTTGCGCGCGCGCGCCGGCACGATTCAGTTCGACGGCCGCGACATCACGCGGCTGCCGCCGCACCGCTTCTGCGCCGAGGGCATCGCCATCGTGCCCGAGGGGCGCCGGCTGTTCGCGACCATGAGCGTGCAGGAGAACCTCGAGCTCGGCAGCCTGCTGCCGGGCGCGCGCGCACAACGCTCGAGCTCGCTGGAGCACGCGCTCGGATTGTTCCCGGCCCTGAAGCCCAAGCTGAAAGCGCCCGCGGCCTCGCTGTCGGGCGGCCAGCAGCAGATGGTGGCGGTGGCGCGCGCGCTGATGTCGCGGCCCAAGCTGCTGCTGCTCGACGAACCGTCGCTCGGCTTGTCGCCGCTGGTGGTGCAGGACCTCTTCGCGGCGTTGCGGCGCATCAGCGCCGAGGGCATGACGATGCTGCTGGTGGAGCAGAACGTGGCCATCGCGATGCAGATCGCGCAGCGCGTGTACGTGCTGGAGGAAGGCCGCATCGTCGCCGAAGGAACCCCGGAGGCGCTGATGTCGCGCCCCGAGATCCGCCGCGCCTATCTCGGCAGCGACCTCAGCGCACCGTGAACGGTGCCTGATACGGCCGGCCGAACACCACGCCGCCGGCCACCGTGGCCGATGGCTTGAGGTAGACCTTGCCGTCGCGCTTGTTGTTGCGCGTGTCGACGAACGACACCGGCCCCTCGACCAGCTCGAACAGCGCGAGATCGGCCGGCGCGCCGGCCTGCAGCGTGCCGAGCTTGGCCACCCGTCCGATCACCCGCGCCGGCGTCGCGGTGGCCATCGTCAACACCTGCTCGAGCGTGAACCCGAGGTTGAGGAACTTGCTCATCACCCAGGGCAGGTACGGCATGCCCGGCGTGTTGCCCGAGAACACGTGGATGTCCGACGAGATCGTGTCGGGCGGGCAACCCTGCGCGATGGCGGCTTCGGCGATGGTGTAGTCGAAGCTGCCGCCGCCGTGGCCGACATCGAACACGATGCCGCGCCGCTTGGCGGCCAGCGCCGCGGGCAGCAGCTTGCCGTCCTGCACGATGTTGGTTCCGCTGCCCGCGACGTTGGGGGCACCGGAGTAGCAGTGCGTCAGCACGTCGCCGGGACGCATCAGATCGAGGATCTGCGACATCAACTCGACTGTCTGCACGCCGCCGATGTGCACCATCAGCTTGGCCTGCACGCCGGACTTCTCGCACGCTGCGATCGCCCGCTTCAGCGGCTCCAGGCCGTGGCGTGCGATCACGTTTTCGCTCATGCGCACCTTGATGCCGAGCACGAAGTCGGCGTTCTCGGCCACTGCGCGCGCCGCCGCATCGACCTGCGCATAGTCGATGTTGAACAGCTCGGGCACCGGAAAGCCCGCCAGCCCGGCGACCGCGATGTGCACGAAGGCGAACTGTCGCGTGCGCGTGGCCGGCATCGCCAGGCGCCGGAAGGCGGCGATGTTGTTGGCGCCGGCGTCGCCCGCCGACACCACGGTGGTCGTGCATTGGTGGGTCACCAGTTCATCGGCCGGGATGCCGATGGCCGAGCCATACGGGAACGTGTGCGCGTGCAGATCGATCAGGCCCGGCGTCACCAGGCGACCGGCGGCGTCGAGCACACGCTCGGCGCGCTCCGGCGCGATGCTGGCGGCGATGCTTTCGATCTGCCCGTGGCGGATGCCGATGTCGCGCATGCCCTTCAGGTTCTGGCTCGGATCGAGCACGTTGGCGTTGCGCACCAGCAGGTCGAACTTGTCGTTGGGGCCCATCGCGGCCGACGCCGTGCCGGGCGCCCACGCACCGAACGATGCACCGGCAGCCGCGGCCAACCAGGTGCGCCGTGTCGTGTGATTTGTCATGTCTCCTCCGGGCTGAAGTTCGAGCGGCGCATTCCAACATGGTCGCTCCGGCGGCGCAATGTCGTCATACGACGACCCGGCTGTGCAGTATTTCGCTCGCGACACCCAAGGAAACACAGTAACCGCGACGCTTCGATATGGTTGTTCGATCGCATCCGCAACGCGGATTCAAACGAGGGAACCATGACGATTCACAGTCCGACCGTCCGAACCTGGGTGGCGCTCGCCGCAGTGACCACGCTGGCCGCCTGCGCGAACATGAGCGAGCGCGAGAAGGGCACGGCCACCGGCGCCGGCATCGGCGCCATCCTCGGTGCCGCCATCGGCTCCAACAGCGGCAACGCCGGCAAGGGTGCCGCGATCGGTGCCGTCGGCGGCGCGGTGGCCGGCAACCTGTGGTCCAAGCACATGGAAGACAAGCGCAAGGCGATGGAGCAGGCCACGCAAGGCACCGGCATCGCGGTGACGCGCACCGAGGACAACCAGCTGAAGGTGAACGTGCCGAGCGACTTCTCGTTCGACGTCGGCCGTTCCGACGTCAAGACCAACATGCGCCCGGTGCTCGACGAATTCGCCAAGAACCTGGACCCCAACATGCAGGTGCGCGTGATCGGCCACACCGATGCCACCGGCAGCGACACGATCAACAACCCGCTGTCGGTGCGCCGCGCCGAGTCGGTGCGCGACTACATGGCGACCAAGGGCGTCACCGGCGGCCGCGTGATCACCGAAGGCCACGGCTCGCGCGAGCCGGTGGCGGCCAACGAAACGGTCGGCGGGCGGGCCCAGAACCGCCGCGTCGAGATCTTCCTGCGCGAGCCCGCCGCGAAGGGCGGCAGCTGATCGACGAGCGACGAAGGCAATCGCAGCAAGGGCGGCCGCATCGCGGCCGCCCTTGCTTTTGCTACACGAAGCGAAAGGCCACGCTGCCCAGCGGCCCGTAGTCGGCGTGCAGCGTGTCGCCGGCCTGCGCGAACACCGGCCGCGTGAACGAGCCGGCGAGCACGATCTGCCCCGCCTCGAGCGACTCGCCGTAGGGCGTGATCTTGTTGGCCAGCCAGGCCACGCCGTTGGCCGGATGGTTGAGCACGCCGGCGGCCAGCCCGGTTTCCTCGACCACGCCGTTCTTGTGCAGCAGCGCGCCGACCCAGCGCAGATCGACGTCGTGCGGCCGCACCGGCCGGCCGCCCATCACGATGCCGGCGTTGGCCGCGAAATCGGAGATGGTGTCGAATACCTTGCGCATCTGCCTGGTCTCGCGGTCGAGCTGCTCGATGCGCGCGTCGATGATCTCGATCGCCGGCGTCACCACCTCGGTGGCAGCGAGCACGTCGAACAGCGTGGCGCCGGGCCCTTTCAGCGGCCTGGCGAGGATGAACGCCAGCTCGACCTCGATGCGCGGCGCGATGAAGCGGCTGATCGGGATGTCGGTGCCGGCGCTGAACACCATGTCGCTCATCAGCGGCGCGAAGTCGGGCTC
>DATDJF010000271.1:0-2683 GCA_036520715.1 Burkholderiaceae bacterium
TGAGGTTGTCGAGGCGGTTGACGATCACCCACAGCGCGTCGTTCGGCCCCGTGTCGCCGGTGAACACCAGGCTGCCGCGTCCGCTGTCGAGCAGGAATCCCACCGCCGGCACCGTGTGGATCGCGGGCAGCGGGGTGAAGCTGCGCCCGGCGAGGGACACGCTGCGCCCCACTTCGATCTCCTCGTAGCGCATGAACGGCGCCTGCGGCGTGGGGATCTGCGTGAAGTCCGGCCAGATCTCCCAGTTGAAGATGTGGTTCTTCAGGATGGCGATGGTTTCGCGCGTGGCGTGCACCGTGATCGGCTGGGCGCGCATGCCGCCCACGGTGTCGGCGATGAAGGCGATCGAGGTGACGTGGTCCAGGTGGGAGTGCGTGACGAAGATGTGGTCCACCAGCGACAGCTCGGCGAGGGACAGGTCGCCGACGCCGGTGCCGGCATCGAGCAATATGTCGCCATCGACCAGGAACGACGTGGTGCGCAGGTGGCGGCCGCCGATTCCTCCCGAGCAGCCCAGGACCCGCAGGCGCATGTCGTCGCCCCTACTTCTCGTCGAACGCCGTGACGCCGTCCCAGTCCGGCGGCGGGGGATTGCGGCGCTTGTCGCTCACCTTGTCCACGTACACCTGGTACAGGCCGCACTCCGGGTTCATGCGCTGCAGGTTGAGCAGGCTCACCTCCACCTGGTCCCACTGCTGCGTGCGGTAGGCGCGCAGCGTCTGGTTCCAGACCTTGAGCTCGTCCAGCACCTTGCGGTCGACTTCCGCCTCGAGCCCGAGCGGCTCGTAGATGTTCACCGCTTCATCCTTGCCCTTCACCTTGATGCGGTCGACCTCGCGGAACACCACGTCCTTCACCATGTTGCGCGTCGTCTCGCCCACCAGGATGCCCACGCCGTAGCCCTTGGTGCGGCCCTCCAGGCGCGAGGCCACGTTCACCGGGTCGCCCATCACCGTGTAGGCGCGGCGCACCTGCGAGCCCATGTCGCCCACGCGCACGTTGCCCGAGTTCACGCCGACGCCGATCTTGATCGTCGGCCAGCCGCGCGCCGCGAACTTCGCGTTCAGCACCTTGCACTCGGCCTGCATGTCGAGCGCGGACAGCACGCCGTTCCTCGCGTGCTGCGCATCGTCCACCGGCGCGCCCCAGAACGCCATGATGGCGTCGCCGATGTACTTGTCGAGCGTGCCGCGGTGCTTGCTGCGGATGATGCCGCTCATGTCGGTGAGGTACTCGTTGATGTACTCGCGCAGCTCCTCGGGCTTGAGCGCCTCGGAGATGCTGGTGAAGCCGCGCACGTCGGAGAACAGGATGGTCAGTTCGGCCGCGCGCGGCTCCATGCTGTACTTCTTCGGGTCGCGCGCCATCTCGTCGACCAGCTCCGGCGGCACGTACTGGCCGAACAGCTCCGTGAACTGGCGCTTGGAGCGCGCCTCCACGAAATAGCCGTAGGCCATGTTCATGGTGTACAGCGCCGCGGTCATCAGCAGCGACGCGGCGAGCGGCAGCACCGTGTGCGCGTACTGCCAGATGGCCACGTCGAGCGCCGTGATCGCGGTGGCGCCGGCGACCGTGGCCAGGGTCGCGACGAGCGGCGAGAGCAGCGGGATGAGCAACGACAGCGCCACGCCGCCGATCACCAGCAGCACCACCTCGGCCCCGAGCATGTAGGGCGGCTTTTCCTTGAGCGTCTTGTCGAGCATGCCGGCGATCAGGTTGGCATGCACTTCCACCCCGGGATAGACGTTGTCCACCGGCGTCGCGCGCAGGTCGAGCAGTCCGGGGGCCGTCGTGCCGACCAGCGCGATGCGCCCCTTCAACTGCTCCACCGGGACGCGGTCCGCGAGCACGTCGGCGAGCGAGATGTACTTGAAGCTGGCCTTGCGCCCGCGGTAGGGGATCAGGGTGGCGGCGACATCGTCCACCGGGATGGTCAGCGGCCCCACCTTGAGCCACTCCAGCCCGCTGTAGCCGCGCTGCAGGAAACGGTCGGGCGCGTAGCCGGGTTCCACCTTCGGGAAGCCGAGGATCGTGCGCACGACCGCGAGCGACAGCGATTCGTAGTACGCGCCGTCCAGCTCGACGATCATCGGCACCCGCCGGATGATGCCGTCCGGGTCGGGCAGCGGGTTGAAGTGGCCGGCGCTGGCCGCATTGGCCTGGAACTCCTTGAGGTTGCCGCCGTAGCCGATCCAGCTGGTGAAGTTGATGTTGCGGCCCTGGAAGGTGCCCTTGGGCAGCACGGGCTCCGGGATGGTGGCGATGCGCTTGGCGTCGTTTTCGCTGCTCAGGTAGTAGCCCAGCACCACCGGGCGGCCCTTGATGGCCTGCGCGAACAGCGCGTCGTTGTCCAGCTTCGGCCGCAGCTCGCGCAGCACCTGCTGGAACGCCGGCACGTCCTTCAGCTGGCCCTGCGCCAGCTGCTCCAGCGAGCGGATGCCCGACGAGTAGTCGGCCTCGGCGAACACCACGTCGAAGCCGACGATGCCGATCTGGTACTTGTCGAACAGCTTGTGCACCAGGCCCGCCATCACGTCGCGCGGCCAGGGCCAGCGCGCCACTTCCTGCAGGCTCTTCTCGTCGATGTCCAGGATGACGATGTTCTGGTCGACGCCGCCCGGCATGGTGAGCTGCAGGCGCGCGTCGTAGATGATGTTGTCGAGCTGGGTGATGAACGGCACGT
>DATDJF010000272.1:0-3681 GCA_036520715.1 Burkholderiaceae bacterium
CGAGGTGGCGCTGCAGACGCTGTGTGTCGATGGCGCCTGGCAGCACTTCGAGCGCGGTGATCGTGGTGCCTACGTCGCCGCGGTGGTGGCCGCGGTGCGCGCCGCGCCGCGCGGTTTCGACGTGGTGGTGCTGGCCCAGGCGTCGATGGCCGACGCCGCCGATGCCCGGCAGGACCTCGGCGTGGAGGTGCTCACGAGCCCCCGGCTGGGCGTGCAGGCTTTGCTGGCTGCGATCTGACGCGCACCGTTCACGCGCAAATATCACTCACGCAAACGTTCGAGCAACGCCATCGCGGCGGCCGGTGCCTTCTCCTTGTCGGCGCTGATGAAGAACAGAAAGACGTCGCGCGCCGCCGCCACGGTTGTGGGCGCTTCGATGCGCGGCAGCGCCGCCGGCTCGCCGCCATCACGCCACTCGCGCGTGCACGCCGCGAGCTGCGCCAGCGCCTGCGGCGAGACACCATCGGGCAATGACTTGTCGGCGCGCATCGTGCGCACGTAGACGAACCCGCCGGTGATGTCGGCGAACGACGGGTAGTCGTCGGAGTCGGTGAACACGGTGGCCACTCGGTGCCGGCGCGCCAGCGCCAGGTAGGGCGCGCACTTGAAGCTCTCGTGCCGCACCTCGACGGCGTGGCGCAGCGCTACACCCTCAACGGCCTCCGGCAGCAGTTGCAGGAAGGCCCTGAAGTCCGCCTCATCGAAGCGCTTGGTCGGCGCGAACTGCCACACGATCGGGCCGAGCTTCGGCCCCAGCTCGGCGATGCCGCTCTTCACGAAGCGCTCGATCGAATCGCCCGCCTCGGCCAGCACGCGGCGGTTGGTGGCGTAGCGTGTGGCCTTCAGCGAGAACACGAAGTCGTCGGGCGTCTGCTGGCGCCACTTGGCGAAGGTGGCCGCCTTTTGCAGGCTGTAGTAGGTGCCGTTGACCTCGATCACCGTAAGCTTGCGGCTCGCGTACTCGAGCTCGCGCGCGATCGGCCAGCCGGCCGGGTAGAAGTTATTGCGCCAAGGCTCGAACGTCCAGCCGCCGACGCCGACTCGAATCGTGGCCGCAGCCGGTGTTGTCATCTTGGCTCCTCGCGTGACTGACCCTCGCCCCTATGCTAGCAACGGTTCCCATGGAGGGTTGCGGACGCTGCCGGCGTGCGGCGCGGCGCGCTCTCGTGGCGCCAGGACGCCGTTGCAACATCGTGATGCAAACCGGTGAACATGCAGAGGGAACCTTCCGGCAAAAAGGTCACGCGTGCATGACCATGACATGACCCGCGTGGGCGCTACGATTGGCTCCATGTCGATCGGGAGAACGCAGATGCCGAGTGCCAAGCGCCTGCTTGCCGCGTTGTGGCTGGCGGGCTTGGCGTCGAGTGCGGGCGCCACGGCCACCGAGGTGGCCCAACGCGCGGCAGCCGGCGCCTCCAGCGTCGCCATGAAAGTCGAACGCGCGGTCAAGCGCGGCGTGGAAGCGGGCATTTCGGGGGTCGAGCGCGGTGCCAAGGCCACTGGGCGCGCCGTGGAGTCGACCGCGAGGAAGATCGGCCTTCCCACTGCCGCGGCGTCGGCGCCCAAGCCCTGAGCAGGGCCTGCGCGTCAGGGCGCGGCGGCGGTTGGCCGCAGCGCCTTTGTGCTGATGCGCAGCCGCGGCAAGTCGTCACGCAACGCGCGCGAAAGCGCACCGATGCTGCGACTAAGATGCCTGCCCAAGCCGGCATCGCCTGCACGCCTCAGTACCGATGAGCGAACCTCAATACACGGCCAGTTGTTTGTGCGGCGGCGTGAAGCTGGCACTGAATGCCGAGCCGGGACCGATTCAAATCTGCCACTGCGCGATGTGCCGCAAGGCGCAGGGCGGCCCGTTCGCCACTCTGGCCACGATGCCCGCCGGCGCACTCGACGTCACCGAAGGCGCCGAACTGCTCGCCAACTACGAGTCGTCGCCCGGCATCCATCGCATGTTCTGCAAGCGCTGCGGCTCGCCGCTGTTCAGCACCAACGCCGACGACCCGCAAGTCGTGCGCATCCGCGTGGGCATCATCGACGGCCCGCTGCGCACGCGTCCGAGCGCGCACTACTTCGTCGGCCAGATGGCCAACTGGTGGCGCATCGACGACCACCTGCTGCGCTTCGAAACCGAGTAACCCCGCGTCCGAAGCGCCGCTGCCTGCAGCGGGCACAATGCCAAGCCATCGCGGCCCTTGCAGCCCGCGATTCGCGAGGTCCGCATGATCGAGATGCCTGCGCTTCAGCAACTCCTCGACCCGTTGTTCCCAGGGCTGATGGGACTGCGCCTGCGCGAGCTGGCGCCCGAGCGGGTGCTGGCCGAGTTGCCGGTGCGCCCCGACCTGTGCACCAGCGGCGGCGTATTGCACGGCGGCGCCATCATGGCGTTTGCCGACACGCTGGGCGCGGTGGGCACGGTGCTCAACCTGCCGGCCGGCAAGCGCACCACGACCACCGACTCGAGCACCAAGTTCATCGCCGCGGCGCGCGTGGGCACCACGGTCACCGGTGAGAGCGTGGCGCTGCACCGCGGCCGCACGACCATGGTGTGGCAGACCATGATTCGCAACGCAGAGGGCAAGCTGTGCGCGGTGGTCACGCAGACGCAGTTGGTGATGGACGGCGCTTAGAGGCCCCATTGCCGATGACTGCGCGACTGACGCTGGCGCTGGTGGGTGACCGCGACGAGCGCATCACCGCGCATCGCGCCATCGAGGCCGCCTTGCCGCTGACGGCACGCTCGCTCGGCATCACGATCGACGCGCACTGGCTGCCCACCGACTCGATCGGCGATGCCACGGCGCTGCGGGGTGCACACGGCGTGTGGTGTGTGCCGGGCAGCCCCTACAAGAGCACGGAGGGCGCGCTGCTGGCGATCCACCACGCGCGCACGCACGGCCTGCCGTTTCTCGGCACCTGCGGTGGCTTTCAGCACGCGCTGATCGAGCATGCGCGCCACGTGCTGCACTGGGCCGATGCCGAACATGCCGAGACCTCACCCGACGCCGCGCGCCCGGTGATCGCGCTGCTGGCCTGCGCGCTGGTGGAGGCCACCGAGGTCGTGCGCCTGGTGGCCGGCACGCGCATCGCGCAGGCTTATGGTGCCAGCCAGGCACAGGAGGGCTACCACTGCCGCTACGGCCTCAACCCGGCGTTTCGCGGCGCGCTGTTGCAAGGCCCGCTGGTGGCCAGCGCGTTCGACGCCGCATGCGAAGTGCGTGCGATCGAGCATGCCGATCACCCGTTTTTCGTCGCCACGCTGTTCCAGCCCGAGCGCGCCGCGCTGGGCGGCCGGGTGCCGCCGCTGGTGGCGGCGTTTGCGCAGGCGGCCCTCGCCGCGGCGCGCTGACCGCCGATCCTGGCCCGGCCGTGCGCATGATGACGTGGCCAGCCATCGCAGCCGCGCGCGCACACGACCCCGCGACGCGCACGCCGTTCGAGGTCGCGCAAGCGGATGCGCCGCCGCTGGCCGTGGGCGCGGTGGCGCAAGCGCATCTGCGCGCGCTCACCCGCTGGCCGCAATGGCTGCACGTCGAGCCGCGGCGCGTCACGCTGCACTGCGCGGCACCGGCACGCGCCGACGCGCTGGCCACGATGCACGGCACCTTGCGCGCCGAGGGCCTGATCGTCGCCTGGCGCGACGAAGCATTTCCGCTGTTCACCGTGCGCGGCGAGCCGGTC
>DATDJF010000273.1:0-22818 GCA_036520715.1 Burkholderiaceae bacterium
GCGCGCAGCTACGAAGCCGACAAGGCGCGCGCCAACGAGCCGCCGAGCGCGCATGCTATGGCTCCGGCCGCAGTGCCGGCTTGAACGAACCGGGAGTTGCCATGAACACATCGATGATGCAGCAGCCGCTGCTGATCTCCAGCCTGCTCACGCATGCCGAGCGCCACCACGGCGAGCAGCAGATCGTGTCGCGCCGCGTCGAGGGCGACATCCACCGCACCAACTACCGCGAGCTGGCCGCGCGCTCGCGCCGTTTGGCCAATGCGCTGGCCGCGCTCGGCGTGCAGCACGGCACGCGCGTGGCCACGCTGGCATGGAACGGCTACCGCCACATGGAGCTGTACTACGCGGTCAGCGGCTCGGGCGCGGTGCTGCACACGCTGAACCCGCGGCTGCACCCCGACCAGGTGGTGTGGATCGCCGACCACGCCGAAGACGAGGTGCTGTGCTTCGACCTCACGTTCCTGCCGCTGATCGAGGCGATCGCCGGCCGCGTGAAGACCATCAAGCACTTCGTCGCGATGACCGACCGCGCCCACATGCCGGCGCCGGGCAAGGTGCCGGGGCTGCTGTGCTACGAGGAGCTGATCGCCGATGCGGCGCCGGAGTTCACCTGGCCGGTGTTCGACGAGAACGAGGCCTCGTCGTTGTGCTACACGTCGGGCACCACCGGCAACCCGAAGGGCGCGCTGTACAGCCACCGTTCGACGCTGCTGCACACCTATGCCGCGGCGCTGCCCGATGCGCTGAACTGCTCGGCGCGCGACACCATCCTGCCGGTGGTGCCGATGTTCCACGTCAACGCCTGGGGCCTGCCCTACGTGGCGTGCATGGTCGGCGCCAAGCTGGTATACCCCGGGCCGTTCCTCGATGGCAAGAGCCTGCACGAGCTGTTCGAGAGTGAAGGCGTCACCGTGTCGGCCGGCGTGCCCACCGTGTGGCAGGGGCTGCTGGCGCATGTCGAGGCCAACGACCTGCGCTTTCGCACGATGCGGCGCACGATCATCGGCGGCTCGGCGTGCCCGCCGGCGATGATGCGCGCCTTCCAGGAGCGCCACGACGTGCAGGTGCTGCACGCCTGGGGCATGACCGAGATGAGTCCGCTCGGCACCGCGTGCACCTTCAAGAGCCGGCACGCCACGCTCGACGGCGAGCAGCGCCTGGCCGTGCAGGCCAAGCAGGGCCGTGCGGTGTTCGGCGTCGACATGAAGATCGTCGGCGACGACGGCGAGGCCCTGCCGCACGACGGCAAGGCCGCCGGCGAGCTGCTGGTCAAGGGCCCGTGGATCATCGCGCGCTACTTCAAGGGCGAGGGCGGTGATCCGTTGCGTTACGCCGATGGCCAAGGCTGGTTCCCCACCGGTGACGTGGCCACCATCGACGCCGACGGCTACATGCAGATCACCGACCGCAGCAAGGACGTGATCAAGAGCGGCGGCGAGTGGATCGGCTCGATCGACCTCGAGAACATCGCGATGGCGCACCCGGCAGTGGCGATGGCCGCCTGCATCGCGGCCAGGCACCCCAAGTGGGACGAGCGCCCGCTGCTGGTGGTGGTGAAAAAACCCGGCGCCGAGCTGACGCGCGAACAGCTGCTGCAGTTCTACGAAGGCAAGATCGCCAAGTGGTGGACACCCGACGACGTGGTGTTCGTCGACGCGATCCCGCTGGGCGCCACCGGCAAGGTGCAGAAGAACAAGCTGCGCGAGCGCTTCGAGCAGCACAAGCTGCCGACGGCGTGACGCCGTGGCGCTCGACCTGAGCCTGGCGCGCGTGCGCGCGCTGTTCCCTGGCGTGATGGCGTGCGCGGTGGTGGCTGCGGCGGCCACCTTCCTCGGCCAGCACTACGGCGCGCCGGTGCTGCTGTTCGCGCTGCTGCTCGGCATGGCGATGAATTTCCTGTCGGCCGAGGGAGGGCCCTGCGCGCCGGGAATCGAGTTCTGCGCGCGCAGCGTGCTGCGCCTGGGTGTGGCGCTGCTCGGGCTGCGCATCACGCTCGAGCAGGTGGCGGCACTCGGCTGGGGTCCGGTGGTGCTGGTGGTGGCCAGCGTCGCGATCACCATCATGGTCTCGATGCTGGTGGCACGCGCGCTTGGATTTCAAAGCATCTTCGGCTTGCTCACCGGCGGCGCCACCGCGATCTGCGGCGCCTCGGCCGCGCTGGCGCTGTCGGCCGCGCTGCCGGCACACCCGCTGAAGGAGCGCGCGACGCTGTTCACCGTGATCGGCGTGTCGGCGCTGTCGACCTTCGCGATGGTGGCCTATCCGATGATCGTGCAGGCGCTGGGGCTGAACCCGCAGCAAGCCGGCATCTTTCTCGGCGGCACCATCCACGACGTGGCGCAGGTGGTCGGCGCCGGCTACAGCCTGTCCACCGAAACCGGCGATGCCGCCACGCTGGTGAAGCTGCTGCGCGTGGCCATGCTGCTGCCGGTGATCGTGGTGGCGGCGCTGATCACGCGCGCGCGCAGCGCCGCCGACGGCACGGCCGGCACGGCGCAGCGCCCGCCGCTGCTGCCCGGCTTCGCGGTGGCCTTTGCGGTGCTGGTGGCGCTCAACAGCACGGGCTTCATGCCGCAGGCGGTGCGCACGCTGGGCAACGAGGCGTCGCGCTGGTTCCTGGTGGCGGCGATCGCCGGCATCGGCATGAAGACGCAACTGAAGGAACTCGCCACCGTGGGCTTCAAGCCGGTGGCGTTGATGATCGGCGAGACCGTTTTCCTCGCCGCGCTGGCGCTGGCGATGCTGCGCTGGATGATGTGACCCAACGCCGGCGGCCCGGCGGTGCCGGATCCGCTGTCCACTTGAAAGATCTGACCGTGAAATCGACTGCGTCCCTGACACGCCGACAGCTTGTGGCGGCTGCCGCGCTGAGCACGCTGGCACCGTTGCGCGCATTCGCGCAAGGCTTTCCGAGCAAGCCGATGCGTGTGATCGTCGCCGGTCCGGCCGGCGCCAACGCCGACATCGTGGCGCGCCTGGTCACCGAGCCGCTGGCCAAGGAACTGGGCCAGACGGCGATCGTCGAACCCAAGCCCGGCGCGGCCGGCGCGATCGCCGTCAACGACCTGCTGCAGTCGCCGCATGACGGCCACACGCTGCTGGTGGCCGTCAACGCGCTGGTCAGTGAGGTCCCGCATATGGTCAAGCTGAAGATCGACATGCAGCAGTCGCTGCGGCCGATCGCCGAGCTGGCGCGTGGCGGCCTCGTGCTGGTGGGCAACCCCAGCTTCCCGGCCAACAACCTGAAGGACCTGATTGCCTACGTGAAGGCGAATCCCGGCAAGGTGAACGTCGCGTCGTACAGCCCCGGCTCGCTGAGCCACGTGCTCGGCCTGTTGCTGAACCAGGCCGCCGGCAGCGACCTCACGCACGTCGGCTACAAGGGCTCGACGCCGGCGCTGACCGACGTGATGGGCAACCACGTGCCTCTGATGTTCGACGCCATTCCAACCTCGCTGCCGCTGATCAAGAGCGGCAAGATCAAGGCGTTCGCGGTGAGCTTGCCCAAGCGCAGCACAGCGCTGCCCGACGTGCCGACCTTCACCGAGCTCGGCTACCCGAAGCTCGAAGCGCTGGCGTGGATGGGCCTGTGGTGCCCGCCCGATGTGCCCGCCGCCGCGCAGGCGCGCGTGCGCGAGGCCACGCTGAAGGTGCTGACCCAGCCGGCGGTGCGCGAGCGCCTGCTCGAGCTCGGCTTCGACGTCGGCGCGCCGCGCAGCCCCGACGAGATGAGCGCCGCGCTGAAGGCCGACTACGACCGCGTCGGCGCGATGCTGCAATCGATCGGGTTCAAGCCCGAGTGACGAGCCGCCCGTGGGGCGGCGAGGCAAGAAAATGGGCCAGTGCGGGCGACCGCCTGGCCCAACCCATTTCATGGGAAGAGGAGAACATTGCCAGGCCATTGTGATCACTCGAAGCGCGATCGTGTACCCCCCGAGTGCGTCATCCAGGTAAGTCAGGTTGGAAAAGGAAAGGAGCCGCTGTGACGCGGTCCGCCGCCGCCCACGGCACCGCGAGCCGCTGCTCGGATCGCATTTTCGGCGCCGAGGAGCGTAGGATGCTCTTGCAAGCGCCCCCGTGAACGCGACCCTGGGTGATCAGCGCAGCTGGCCACCCAGGGTCGGCGTTGCATCCGGCTCGGCACAACGAAGGAGTGCAGCATGAAGCGTCGGACATTGATCGTGGCAGCAGCAATGGGAAGCGGCGCAACCAGCGTCGTCTTCGCAGCAACCAAGGAAGAGAACCAGGCCGAGGTGCGCCAGGCCGCAGAGCAGGCTCTCGCTGCCGTCTACAAGGTTCAGCCCGCGGCCCGCAAGGCCGTCGAGTCGGCGGCCGGCTATGCAGCCTTCAGCAACTTCGGCATGAAGATCCTGGTGGCCGGCAGCGGCACCGGCAAGGGCGTCGCGGTCAACAACAAGACCAAGGCCGTCACCTACATGCGCATGGCCGAACTGCAGGCGGGCATCGGCTTCGGCATCAAGAAGTTCCAGTTGGTGTGGGTGTTCGAGACCGCGCAGGCGCTCAGCAACTTCACGAGCTCCGGCTGGGAGATCGGCGCCCAAGCCACTGCGTCGGCCAAGACCGGCGACAAGGGCGCCTCCTACCAGGGAGCCGTGAGCGTGGCGCCAGGCGTCTGGCTGTACCAGGTGAGCGGCGACAGCCTGGCGCTAGAGTTGACGGCCAAGGGCACCAAGTACTACAAGGACTCCGACCTAAACTGAAAAGTGGCGAGCGAACTCAACAACACGAGGAGCAACATGAAGAAATACGTCGCGGAGTGCTTCGGGACGTTCTGGCTGGTGCTGGGTGGCTGCGGCAGCGCCGTGCTGGCCGCGGCCTTCCCCGAGGTGGGCATCGGCCTGCACGGCGTGTCGCTGGCGTTCGGCCTCACCGTGCTGACGATGGCCTATGCGATCGGCCGCATCTCCGGCTGCCACCTCAACCCGGCGGTGTCGATCGGCCTGTGGGTCGGCGGCCGCTTCCCGGCCAAGGAACTGGCGCCCTACATCGCGGCGCAGGTGATCGGCGGCATCGTGGCCGGCGGCGTGCTCTACCTGATCGCCAGCGGCAAGGCCGGGTTCAGCCTGAGCGGCGGCTTCGCATCCAACGGCTATGGCGAGCACTCGCCGGGCGGCTACGGACTCGGCGCAGCGCTGCTGTGCGAAGTGGTGATGACGATGATGTTCCTGATCGTGATCCTCGGCTCCGTCCACGAGCGGGCACCGGTGGGCTTCGCACCGATCGCCATCGGGCTGTGCCTGACGCTGATCCACCTGATCAGCATTCCCGTCACCAACACCTCGGTCAACCCCGCGCGCAGCACCGGCGTGGCCGTGTTCGTGGGTGACTGGGCGGTGCAGCAGTTGTGGCTGTTCTGGGTGGCACCGATCGTCGGGGCCGTGATCGGTGCGTGGGTCTTCCGCTACATCGGATCGGACGACTGAGCAGGTATCGAGACAGCGTTCTGCATCTTCGGAATGCGAGCAGTTTCTCCGGGGTCGAGCGCTCGTTGCAGCAGGGTGCCGCGGTAGAATCGAGGCCTCGCGAGGCGTGCGCGGATGCCCCGTCCAGGCGGGGCTCGCGTGATCGTGCGAAGCCTCGATGCTCGAGCGCAAAACGCCCGCTCCCGTTTCGATGAATCGGCTGCCTGCGGGCAGCGACACCCCGTGAACAAACAAACCGTTGTCGACATCCGGACGATGGCGCAGGCCGACCTGCCGTCCGTGCTGGCGATCCAGGCCACCTGCTACACCCAGGTGACTCCAGAATCGCAGGAGTCCCTGCACGCAAAGCTCAGCGCGTCGCAGTCGACTTGCCTGATTGCATCGCTGGCGGGCGAGACCGTGGGTTACCTGATCGCCCTGCCCTGGGAGTTTTGGAGTCCGCCGGTACTGAATGCCCGGACGTGTGAATTGCCGTCGTCGCCCAGTTGCCTCTACCTGCACGATCTCGCGGTGACGCCGGATGCGCGCAAGTCCGGCGCCGGGTGCGCCCTGGTCGAAGCGTTTCTGACGCGGCTGAAGCGCTCGGGCCTGGCGCGCGCCAGCCTGGTGGCCGTGCAGGACTCGGCACCGTACTGGGAGCGCCACGGCTTTCGAGCCGTATCGCCATCGGAGCCACTGAAGGCCAAGCTCTCCACCTACGGTGAGGGCGTTCAGTACATGACGCGCGTGACCTAGCCCGAGCGCGCTCGCACCTGGGCAGGTGTCGCCGGCGCTACGCCTTCGTCGGCAGCAGGAACCGCGACAGCGCCGGGATCAGCACCACCGCGCCGACCATGTTCCACACGAACATGAAGGCCAGCAGGATGCCCATGTCGGCCTGGAACTTGATCGGCGACAGCGCCCACGTCGCCACGCCGGCAGCCAGCGTGACGCCGACCAGCACCACCACCTTGCCAGTGAACTGCAGCGCACGCCGATACGCTTCGGCCAGCGGCACGCCGGCGCGCTGCTGCGCCAGCTGCACGCTCAACAGGTACAGCGCGTAGTCGACGCCGATGCCCACGCCGAGCGCGATCACCGGCAGCGTGGCCACCTTGACGCCGATGCCCAAGCCCACCATCAGCGCCTCGCACAGCACCGAGGTGATGATCAGCGGCACCACCGCCACCACCACCGCGCGCCAGCTGCGGAAGGTGATGAAGCACAGCACGATCACCGCCGCGTACACCAGCAGCAGCATCTGCGTCCACGCCTGCCGCACCACGATGTTGGTGGCGGCCTCGATGCCGGCGCTGCCGGCGGCGAGCAGGAACTTGCGCTCGTCGGTGCTGTGCTCGGTGGCGAAGCTGCCGCTGGCCTGCACCACGCGGTCGAGCGTTTCGGCGCGATGGTCGGCCAGGTAGGCGATCACCGGCATCACCGAACAATCGGTGTTGAACAGATCGGGGTTGTTGACGCTGGCCTGTTGCGCGCCGTAGTTCAGCACGTCCTGGTTGCGCGCGATCGTCAGCCACTTCGGGCTGCCCTCGTTGCTGCCGGCGGTGATCTGGCGCACCGCATTGGTCAGCGCCGCGGTGGTCTGCACACCCGGCACCTGCTGCAGCGTCCAGGCCAGGCGGTCGGCCTCGATCAGCGTCTGATACTTGAGGCAGCCTTCCTTCTCGGTCTTCACGATCACCGCGAAGGTGTCGCTCGACAGCGTGTAGTGGCCGGTGACGTAGGCGTTGTCGCGGTTGTAGCGCGAGTCGGCGCGCAGCTCGGGCGCCCCGGGGTCGAGGTCGCCGATCTTGAGTTGTGTGCTCGCGGCGTAGCCGAGCACGAGCAGCAACGCCGACGCGGCGACGGCGGCCGCTGCCCAGCGGCGCTCGGTGAAGCGGCCGAGCACGGCGAACAGGCGGTTGAAGCCCTTGTCGCGCGCCTCGTCGCTCTCGGCCCTCAGTGCGCGCGCCGCTGCGGCGTCGCTGACGCCGACGTAGCTCAGCAGCACCGGCAGCAGGATCAGGTTGGTGAAGATCAGCACCGCCACGCCGAGGCTGGCAGTCAGCGCCAGGTCCTTGATGACCGCGATGTCGATCGCCATCAGCACCGCGAAGCCCACCGCATCGGCCAGCAGCGCGGTCAGGCCGGCGAGGAACAGGCGCCGGAACGTGTAGCGCGCGGCCACCAGCTTGTGGGCGCCGCGAGCGATGTCCTGCATGATGCCGTTCATCTTCTGCGCGCCGTGGCTGACGCCGATGGCGAACACCAGGAACGGCACCAGGATCGAATACGGGTCGAGCTCGAAGCCGAAGGCGGCCACCAGGCCGAGCTGCCACACCACCGCGACCAGCGAGCACGCCAGCACCAGCGCCGTGGAGCGTGCGCAGCGGGTGTACAGCCAGATGATCGCGGCGGCGATCGCCGCGGCGAGGCCGAAGTACAGCGCCACCTGCAACAGGCCGGCGATCAGGTCGCCCGCCAGCTTGGCAAAGCCGATCACGTGCACCCGCGTCTTGCCGTCGGCCTCGACGCGCTCGCGCAGCTGCTCCAGCGACTGCGACAGCGCGCGCACGTCGATGCGCTCGCCGGTGCGCGGGTCGATGTCGAGCAGCGGCACCACCAGCATGCTCGACTTGAAGTCGTTGCCGACCAGGCTGCCGACGATGCCGGCGCGCGCGATGTTTCCGCGCAGCGCTTCGGTGCCGGCAGCCGAGCCATCGTAGTTGTCGGGCATCACCGGGCCGCCGCGGAAACCCTCTTCGGTGACCTCGGTCCAGCGCACGCCCGGCGCCCACAGCGATTTGACCCACGCGCGGTCGACGCCCGGCGTCAGGAAGACCTCGTCGTGGATCTTGCGCAGCGTCTGCTGGTACGACGGGTCGAAGATGTCGCCCGAGGTGTTCTCGACCACGACGCGCAGCGCGTTGCCCAGGCCGCGCAACTCGTTGCGGTTGTCCAGGTAGTTCTGGATGTACGGATGGCTGCGCGGGATCATCTTCTCGAAGCTCGCGCTCAACGTGAGCCTGGTGGCCGCCAGCACGCCCAGCAGCAGCGTGAGCAGCGCGCAGATGATCATCACGGCGCGGCGATGGTTGAACACCGCGCGCTCGAGCAGCGAGCCGCTGCCCGCATCGAAGCCCTGCAGCGAGGGTTCGCCGGCGGGCGACGGGGCGGTGGCGGTGTGCATCGTCAGTTCCATCTCAGATTCCAGTCAGGCTTTGAACGCCGCGCGGCCCACCCAGCACCAGCGTGCCGGCGCCGGCGCGCGTCACGGCGGCCGCCGGCAGCGCGCGCTCGGTCTTGGCGAGCGTGAAGGTCGCGCCGTCGTCGGCGCTGACCAGCACGTGCCCGGCCTGGCTGGCCAGCACGATGCGGCCGCGATCGTCGAGCGCGCCCGCAGTGAGGCCGACGGCGACGCCGGTAGGCACTGCAGCCCAGGTGCGGCCGCGGTCGGCGCTGCGCACCACGTTGCCGCGCAGGCCGTAGGCGAGCACCACGCGCTCGTTGCCGACCACGCCGAACAGCGTGCCTTGATAGGGAAGGGTCACGGTACTGAAGCGGCCGCTCGTGCGGTCGAGCTTCAGCAGCAGGCCCTGCTCGCCGGCGATGTAGAGCTCGCTGCCGACGCGCCGCACGGCGTACAGGTGCAGTGCCTTGGGGTTGTCGGTGGCGTGCATCAGCGGCTGCCAGCTCTTGCCGCCGTCGGCGGTGCGCAGCACGAGGCCGAAGGCACCGACCACGACGCCGTGGTCGGCATCGTCGAACCACACGTCGAGCAGCGGGTTCTCGGCGCCCTGCGATGCGAAGCGCTGCGCCTCGGCGAGCCACTTGGCGTCGCCGCCGGCCGTGTAGTGCTTGACCAGCACGTCGCCCAGCGTGCGGCCATCGAGTTGCCGCACCCAGCTGCGGCCGCCGTCGGTGCTGGCGAGCACGACACCGTCGTGTCCCACGGCCCAGCCGCGCTCGGCACTCGGGAAGCTCACCGCCACGAGGTCGGCGCTCACCGGCACGCTGGCCTGTTGCCAAGTCTTGCCGTGATCGTCGGACAGCAGCACGTGGCCGCGCTGCCCCACCGCGACCACACGTTGGCCGGCCAGCGTGAGGCCGTTGACGAGCGAGCGCGCGGCCAGCGCGCTCGTCGATGCCGGCGTGTCGAGCACGTCGCGCGGGCTCCGGTCGGGCACGGCCCAGGCGCCTGCGACCAGCGCGGCGAGCAAGGCGAGCGTCAAGGCGTAAGCCCGATTCAGCATGAATGTCTCCTGTGTTCGGTGCGGTGTCGCTCACAGGCGCGCCGCTGTTCGAGCCTTGCATTCTGGGCAGTGAGCCCCCGCGCGCGCCCCCTCTCGGCGGGGGGCGATGGGGGCGCATCGTCGGTGCCCAGCCCAAAGAAAAAGAGCCGCACTTGCGTGCGGCCCCCACCCCAACGACGTCGGGTGAAAAGTGTTGTCAGCGCACGCCGGCACCGGCCAACGAATCGGCCGTCCACTCGCGGTCGGACATCGGCTTGGTGTGCTTCATGCCGCCGGTCTCGGCGATGAAGCCGGTCAGCGAGTAGAAGCGAGACACCAGGTCGTAGTGGCCGAACATGTCGGTGTACGGAGCCGGCAGGTCGTAGCTCGGCGCCATGTAGGCGAAGCCGGTGCGGTAGAGCTGGCCACGCGCGTCGTACTCGTCACTGGCCAGCGCCGCCCACGAATCCTCGTCGAGGTAGAAGGTGCGCTTGCTGTAGACGTGGCGCTTGCCTTCGCGCAGCGTGGCTTCGACCACCCACACGCGGTGCAGCTCCCAACGCACGAAGTCGGGGTTCAGGTGGTTGGGCTTGAGCAGCTCGTCCTGCTTGGCCTGGTACACCGCCGCGTAAGCGTTGTAGGGCACCAGCATCTCTTTCTTGCCGACCAGCTTGAAGTCGAAGCGGTCCATCGAGCCGTTGAAGATGAAGGTGTCGTCGAACGTGGTCGCGCCGGCGGTGCCGGGGTTCGGCGTGTCGTGCGCGAGGTCGGGTGCCACCTTGACGCGGCGCTGCCCGGGCAGGTAGGTCCAGGCGCGGCGGTCCTTGGCGCCCATGTCGATCGGGTCGACGATCATCAGCGCCTCGCCGGCGCGGCGCGCCGGGCCGGTGTAGGTGAGCTTGATGCGCCAGTAGGTGTCGGTCGATGCCTTGCTCGGATCCCAGAACGGGAACTCCTGGTTGCTCACGCCCTCGGTGGCCAGCGCGGTGCGGCCGCTGGCGTCGACGTTGAGGTTGCGGTACTTCGCCTCGTAGGCCTGGCCGTTGAAGCGCACCAGGTGGTTCCACATCGCCTCGTAGCCGGTCTTGGGGATCGGGAACGGAAAGCCGGCCTGCGCGCCTTCGATCGAGCGGCCGTCGTTCTGCGTCTTGGCCTTCGCCGCGTTCTTGGCGGTGTTGTCGGTCAGCCACTTCGGGAACGCCACGCTGCGATGCGTGGGGTACACGTCGACACGAAAGCTCGGGTACTTCTGCAGCAGCGCCTTGGTGCCCTCGGTGAGCTGCGCGCCGTGCTGCGCCATGTTCTTGCCGTCGATCACCAGCCGCGGCTTCTCGCCCGCGAACGGGTTCGGGCGGATGCCGTCGCCGGCCTTGAAGCCCGCCGGCGGCGTGGTCATGCCGCCGGTGTAGGCGGGTATGGTGCCGTCCTTGTTGGCCGCGACTTCGGCGCCGACATGGGTGAGCGTGGTGCCCAGTGCCTTGGCTTCGTCGGCGGTGATGGCGGCCAGCGCCGGCGTGCCGGCGAGCGTGGCCACGAAGGCCGCGGCCAGCCGCGTGAGTTGTTTGTTCATCAGTGTCTCCGGATCAGAACGTGGTCTTGAAGGTCAGGCTGACGAAGCCACGGTCGCGCAGGAACGTGGTCAGCCCGTTGGTCGCCGTCACCGCGGTGCCGTTGTCCTTGTAGCGGCCGACGAAATCGATGTACTTGAGGTCGAAGCGGTACTTCTGCTGCACGTCGGCCGACAGGCCGAGCGAGTAGTTGCCCAGGCCCTCGTTGCCGCCGAACACGGTGGCCGAGTTGCCGCCGATGCCCACCGCGTAGGTCATCGGTGCCGACAGGTCGACGCCCGGGAACACCTGGTACCAGTTGGGCGTGAAGGCGACACCGATGCCGTAGTAGTCCTTGGTGGCGCAGCCGTCCCACTTGTCCTTGGCCGGCGCGGCGGCGGTGGCGTTGCACGGCGCGAAGCCGAGCGCGTTGAAGAGATTGGCGCCGCTGCGCACCTTGTCCCAGCGCGAAAACTGCAGCTCGGCGGCCCAGGTGGCGCTGTCGAACAGCGGCGTCTTTGGCGCGGTGCCGAGCACGTTGAGCAGCGCGTGCCAGGTGTCGCCGCGCGGGCCCTTGGTGTCGCCTTCCGAGGGCAGCCCCGGCGCCACGCCGAGCACCTGCGCGCTCAGCGGCGTGTTGCGGCGCTGCGAAACTTCGGCGCCGATGCTGACGCCGCCGACGTTCTTGGCCAGGCTGAGGCCGAACAGCTCGATGTTGTCGGCATAGATCAGGTTGTAGACGCTGGCGTTGGGGCCCACGCTGGTGAGCAGCGTCTGCGGCAGCTTGTCGGCGAAGTTGCGGTAGTACGCACCCATCGTGCCGTCGAGCCACAACGGGCTCCAGCGGCCCGACAGGCCCCATTCGCCGGTGTTGCCCGGTTCCGACGGCGCGCCGCGCCGGGCAAAGCCGAGGCCGGGCGAGAGGAACTGGCGATCCGGGCCGTTGAACACGAAGTCCACCGGGCCGAGGTAGGTACCGCCTTCCGGATAACGCGCGGATTCCCACTCGAGCATCGCGTGCGCAGCCAGCGACAGCGTGTCGGTCACCTGTGCCTGCAGCGAGAACTGGTTGAGCGGACGGAACAGCTCCTTGGCTTCGGTGCCCGGCGTGGCGAAACCCTTTTGCAGGTCGAGCGGGTTCTGCGAATACGAGATGCTGTGCAGGTGGCCGCCGAGGAACAGCGACTCGCCCCAGTAGGTGGTGTGGCGGCCGAGCTTGGCATTGACCGGCACGTCGCCCAAGTCGACGCCGCCGAACACGAAGGCATCGAGCAGTTCACCGGAGCCGCCGCGGTACAGCCGCTTGGTGGTGCTGCTGTACTGGTTGCCGACGTAGCTGGGGATGTTGACCAGCGGCGGGTTCGGATTGGAGCGGCTGGTGCCGCTGTACGCGCCGTCGTACCACGCGGTGCCGCTGACGCGGCCGCCGAAGCGCTTCATGTAGATGACGTCGAGCTCGCTCAGCAGATCGAGGCGCTTGGCGACGAAGTCGCCGTTGTCGAAGCTGTAGTCGCCTTCGTCGGCCAGCACCGAGTTGCCGATCTTGTTGTCGCGCCCTTCCACACGCAGGGCAGCGTTGGCGCGCACGGTGTTGTCCCAGCGCACCACCAGGTCGGGGTTGCCGGTGTCGATCTCGAACGCGTGCACGGCGCTGCCGCACAGGGCCCAGAGCACCGCAGTGGCCACGCCGGTGCGGGCGATGGCATGGCCCGTGCGGGCAAGGGGAATACGAGGATGTTGGCTCACAAAGTCTCCGCAAGTGGTGGGTCGGATGGCCTCCGTGGGCGCACCTGCCACGGAAGTCAGCGCGGCGGATTCTGTGAAACCCGGTGCCACCGATGCCCCCTCTTGGCAGGGGGGCGGCGGGCATGGCCACCCTTCGGCGGCGAGTGCCGGCGGTCGCGGCCGTGCGTGGATTAACTGCTTGGTTAAACTGACTGCATGCCGACGCCCAAGCCCCGCCCTGCCACTGCGGCACGCGACCCGGAGCAGACGCGCTCGCGCATCCTGGCCGCTGCGAAGGCCGAGTTCGCGCGCGTCGGCCTCGGCGGCGCGCGAGTCGACCGCATCGCGGTGCTGGCGGGCGCCAACAAGCGCATGCTGTACTACTACTACGACAGCAAGGATGGGCTGTTCCGCGCGGTGCTCGAGTCCACCTACGAGCACATCCGCGAGTCGGAGAAGGCGCTGCACCTCGATGCCGTGGATCCGCCCGAGGCGATCCGCCGGCTGGTGGCGTTCACCTGGAACTACTACCTCGAGCACCCGGAGTTCCTGAGCCTGCTCAACAGCGCCAACCTGCACCGCGCCGAGCACCTGAAGACGTCGACCCGGGTGCGGCGCATGCATTCGCCGTTCGTCGCGATGATCCGCGAGATCCTCGAGCGCGGCGTCGAGGCGGGCGTGTTCCGCAGCGGCGTCGACGCCGTGCAGCTCTACATCTCGATCGCCGCGCTCGCCTACTTCTACCTCGGCAACAACTACACGCTGTCGGCGATCTTCGGGCGCGACCTCAAGGCGCGCAAGGCGCGCGACGAGCGGCTCGCGCACATGAGCGAGCTGGTGCTCGGCTATCTGCGAAAGGGGTGACTCGTTTGCTGGCCTCGCGACTCGACGACGTTGCACACCTCGAAGACGTGATGACCACGCCGTCGGCGGCGCTGGTCGACACGCTGCGCGGCGTGCCGGGCGACCTGCTGGTGCTCGGCGTCGGCGGCAAGATGGGCCCGACGCTGGCGCGACTGGCCAAACGCGCCGCGCCTTCCAAGCGCGTGATCGGCGTCGCGCGTTTTTCCGAGCCGGGGCTGCAGGCGTCGCTGCAGCGGCATGGCATTCACTGCATCGCCGCCGACCTGCTGTCGCGCGAACAACTCGCCGCGCTGCCCGACGTGCCCAACGTGGTGTTCATGGCCGGGCGCAAGTTCGGCTCCAGCGGCAGCGAGTGGCTCACCTGGGCGATGAACGCGCAGGTGCCGGCGCTGGTGGCCGAGCGCTACGCGGCGTCGCGCATCGTCGCCTTCTCCACCGCCTGCGTGTACCCGTTCGTCGACGTCAACGGCGTGGGCGCCCACGAGTCGGTTCCCCTGACGCCGCCGCCGGGCGAATACGCGAACTCCTGCGTCGCACGCGAGCGCCTGTTCCAGCATTTCTCGCACCAGCACGGCACCGCGGGGCGCCTGATCCGCCTGTCGTACGCGATCGACATGCGCTACGGCGTGCTGCACGACCTGGCGCGCAAGCTCGTGGCGCGCGAGCCGATCGACCTCACGATGGGCCACGCCAACATCATCTGGCAGGGCGATGCCAACGACTGGGCGTTGCGCGCATTGGCGTATTGCACCGCGCCGACCAGCGGCCTCAACGTCAGCGGCCCGGCGCAGCGCATCCGCGATCTCGCGATCGCGCTCGCACAGCGCCTGCGCGTGACGCCGCAGTTCAGCGGCCACGAAGCGGCCACCGCCTGGCTGGTGGACATCGGCGAGGCGGTGAAACTGTTCGGCCCGCCTGCGGTACCGTTGGCGACGATGCTCGACTGGACGGCTGATTGGGTGTCGCGCGACATGGAGAGCCTGAACAAGCCCACCCACTACGACGCGCGCGACGGCAAGTACTGACCATGCACTGGACCGACATCCCGGCTGATGCGCTGGCAGTGCTGCGCCGCGGCGCCGTGATGCCGGCGCACCTGCTGGCGCTGGATCCGAAACGCCGGCTCGACCAGCGCCGCCAGCGTGCGCTGACGCGCTACTACCTCGACGCCGGCTCGGGCGGGCTCGCGGTCGGCGTGCACTCGACCCAGTTCGCGATCCGCGACGCCGGCCTCTACGAGCCGGTGCTCGAGCTCGCCGCGCAGACAGCGCGCGAGTGGACGCCGCTAGGCGGCGCGCGTGCGCTCTTCATGATCGCCGGCCTGGCAGGCCCCACCGCGCAGGCGCGGCGCGAGGCGCAGATCGCACGCGGCCTGGGCTATCACGCCGGCCTGTTGAGCCTGGCCGCGCTGAAGGGCGCCAGCGAAGACGAGCTGATCGCGCACTGCCAGGCAGTGGCTGCCGAGTTGCCGCTGGTGGGCTTCTACCTGCAGCCGGCGGTCGGCGGCATCGAGCTGCCGGTGCGCTTCTGGCGGCGCTTCGCGGCGCTCGACAACGTGGTGGCGATCAAGATGGCGCCGTTCAACCGCTACCGCACGCTCGACGTCATCCGCGGCGTGGTCGAGGCCGGCGCCGATGCGCGCATCACGCTGTACACCGGCAACGACGACCACATCGTGCTCGACCTCGTGACGCCGTTCGTCGTGCGCCGCGGCGACGCCGAGGTCAGCGTGCGCATCGAAGGCGGCCTGCTCGGCCACTGGAGCGTGTGGACGCGGCGTGCCGTCGAGCTGCTGCAGCGCATCCACGCCGCGCGGGTGCGCGGCCACGTCGACGACGCGCTGCTGGCGCTGGATTCGCAGGTCACCGACTGCAACAGCGCCCTCTTCGACGTCGCCAACGGCTTTGCCGGTTGCATCGCCGGCTGCCACGAGGTGCTGCGCCGTCAGGGGCTCCTCGAGGGCATCTGGTGCCTCGACCCCGCAGAGGACTTGAGCCCCGGTCAGGCGGCCGAGCTCGACCGCGTGCACGCCGCCTACCCGGCGCTGCACGACGACGCCTTCGTGCGCGAGCACCTGCAGCGCTGGCTGGCCTGAAGGCGAGCCGTGCCTCCAGGGTTTCCACGTTGACAGCCCGACGGGCCCCGACCATAGTTAACCACCCAGTTAACTTCAACGAAGTCGAAGGAAGACTCTCATGCGCGCACGCACCTTCTTGAAGTCCCTGCTCACCGCGGCTGCCGGCCTGGCGCTCGCCGGCACTGCGCAGGCGCAGCAGTGGAAGCCGACCAAGCCGATCAACCTGATCGTGCCGTGGGCCGCCGGCGGCTCGACCGACCAGGTGACACGGGTTTGTGCCGCCGAGCTGGAGAAGGCACTCGGGCAGACGATCGTCGTCGTCAACCAGCCGGGCGCGTCGGGCTCGATCGGCAGCAAGAGCGCGTTCGACGCACCGCGCGACGGCTATACCTGGACCGCCGGTGCCGCGCAGGACCTCGGCACCTACGAGACGCTCGACACGCTGAAGGCACGCATCACCGACTGGCACCTGTTCCTGAACGTCGCCAACATCCAGGTGATCGGCGTCAACCCGAAGACGCCGTACAACAGCGCGAAGGACCTGCTCGACGCGATGAAGGCCAAGCCCGGCCAGATCAGCGTGGCCACCGCCGGCGTCACCTCGGCCGGCCACAATGCGATGGAGCTGATCAGCAAGGTCACCGGCGTCAAGTACCGCCACGTCACGTACGACGGCGGCAATCCCGCGGTGGTGGCCACGGTGGCCGGCGAAACCGACGTCACCACGCAGCTGGCGGTGGAGCAGGCCGACATGATCCGCGGTAAGCGCCTGCGGCCGCTGGCCAGCGTGAGCGACAAGGCGCTCGAGCTCGAGGGCTACGGCACGATCCCGCCGCTGGCCGAGACGCTGCCTGGCTTCACCGCGCCGGCCAACTACTTCGGCATCTTCGTTCCGAAGGGTGTGCCCGACGAGGTGGTGAAGACGCTCGAGAAGATCTGGGCCGAACAGATCGTCAAGAGCGAGGCCCTCAAGAAGTACGCGGCCAGCCGCGGTGCCCTGTTCGCGCCGCAATTCGGCGATGCCGCGCAGAAGGCGGTGTTCCCCGCCATCCAGGCCAACGCGTGGCTGCTGTTCGACGGCGGCAAGGCCAAGGTGTCGCCCGACACGGTGGGCATTCCGAAGCCTTGAGCAATGCCGGCCGCGCACGACGATGGCCGCTTCGCTGACGCCCTTGCCACCTGATGCGGCCGCGTCGCCAGCCGGCGACGCGCCGATCAGCCCGCGCTCGGACCTGGCCGACGCAGTGTTCTGGACCGTGCTCGGCCTTGCGGTGCTGATCGGCTCGGTCACCATGGATCGGCTCGAGCAGCAGCACATCAACCCGTACACGGTGCCGGGGCTGCTGCCCGGACTGCTGGGTCTGATGATGATCGTGCTCGGCGGCATCCTGGCGCTGCGCAGCTGGCAGCGCGGCGCGCTGCACACACCCGCCGCACCGACCACACCCGACCAGCGCGAGCAGTGGCGACGCATCTGGATCGTCACCGCGCTGTGCGCCACCTACTGCGTGGTGCTGATCGGGCATGGGCTGCCGTTCTGGCTGGCCTCGACGATCTACGTGACCGGCTCGATCCTGATCCTGCAGCGCCTGAGCCGCCATGCCGATACGCGGCGCGATTCGGCGATGGCCGCGGTCAAGGCGCTGGTCATCGGCTTGAGCTCGGCGCTGATCACGCACGCGGTGTTCCAGAACCTCTTCCTGGTGCGCCTGCCCTGACGGCGGGATCGAGCCACATCGATGTTCCAAGGACTCTCGGACCTCGGGAACGCGTACCTGAGCTTCATGAACCCCATGACGCTCGCCTACGGCCTGGGCGGCGCGTTCGTCGGCATCGTGATGGGCATCTTGCCGGGGCTGTCGGCAACGTTGGCGATCGCGCTGCTGACCACGCTGACGATCAAGCTGCAGGCCAACGATGCGATCTTGGTGCTGATCTGCTCGTACGTCGGCGCGCTGTACGGCGGCTCGCGCACCGCGATCCTGCTCAACATCCCGGGCACCGCGGCCAACGCGGCATCGTGCGCCGACGGTTATGCGCTGGCGCAAAAGGGCCAGGCCGGCCGCGCCATCGGCATCGCCACCTCGGGTGCGTTCGTCAGCACGCTGTTCGGCGTGCTGTGCCTGGCCACCTTCACGCCCGCGCTGGCCGAGGTGGCGCTGTCGTTCGGGGCCTTCGAGTTCTTCTGGTTGGCACTGTTCGGCGTCACGATGTCGGGCAGCATCGTCGGCAACGACCCGCTGAAGGGTTGGCTGATGGGCATGCTCGGTTTGTTCCTCGCGCAGATCGGGCAAGAGGGCCTGTATGCCCACGACCGCTTCACCTTCGGCTGGAACGAGCTCTCGGGCGGCATCGCGCTGATCCCAGCGCTGGTGGGGGCGTTCGGCCTGGCCGAGGTGCTGACCACACTGGCCGATCCGATCGAACGCAAGATCGTGCAGGTGCGCGACTCGGTGCTGCCGCGCTTTCGCGAGATCGTGCAGTACTGGCGCACTGTGTTGCGCTCGGGCGTGATCGGCGTGTTCACCGGCTTGCTACCCGGCGTCGGCGAAGACGCCGGCGCCTGGATGTCGTATGCCGCGGCCAAGGCGGTGAGCAAGGAGAAAGAGCAATTCGGCAAGGGCTCGATCGACGGCCTGATGGCCGCCGAGACCGGCGACATGGCGTCGATCCCCGGTCACATCATCCCGTGTCTGGCGCTCGGCATCCCCGGCTCGGCGCCCTCGGCGGTGCTGATGGCCGCGATGATCATCCACGGCATCCAGCCCGGGCCGATGTTGATGATCCAGCATCCGCACTTCGTCTACCAGGTGGTGGCGATGACGACGCTGGCGTCGATCGCGATCCTGCTGTTCGGCCTGTTCGGCGTGCGCCCGCTGCTGCACATTCTGCGCGTACGACGCACGGTGCTGATGCCGATCGTTTTTTTGCTGTGCGTGGTGGGCGCCTTCGCCACCGCGTCGCGCCTGTTCGATGTCTACGTGATGCTCGCCATCGGCATTGGCGCGTTCTTCCTGCGCAGGCGTGGCTACGAGATGGCGCCGCTGGTGCTCGGCCTGGTGCTGGGTCCGCTGCTCGACAAGAGCCTGCGCCGCGGCCTGGTGTTGTCCGACGGCAGCGTGGCGCCGTTCTTCACTCGGCCGATCTGCATGGTGTTTGCGGCGGTGACACTGTTCACGATCCTGTTGTACGTGCCGGCGTTCAGGACGCACGTCGATCGCATGCGCGTCGCGGCCGCCGGTGGCATCAGGGCGCTGTTCGCGCGCCGCGGCTGACCGGGCCCGCCACGATGAAGTTCGCGCTCTGCAACGAGGTGCTGCAACCGCTGCCGTGGCAGCGCCAGTGCGAGCTGGCAGCGCGGCTGGGCTACGACGCGCTGGAGGTGGCGCCGTTCACGCTGTGCGACGACCCGAGCTCGATCACCGACGCGCAGGCTTCGGCGTGGCGGCGCATCGCCGAGGACGCAGGCGTGTCGATCAGCGGCCTGCACTGGCTGCTGGTGGCGCCTAGCGGCCTCTCGATCGTCAGCGCCGATCCGGCCGTGCGTGAACGCACGGCCGCGCTGATGGAGCGCCTGGTCGAACTGTGCGCGCTGATGGGCGGCCGCTACCTGGTGCACGGCTCGCCCAAGCAGCGCTCCGTGCCGCCGGGTGATTCGCCCGCCACGGCGCGGTCGCGCGCGATCGAGTGCCTGGCGCGCGCCGCGCGCCGCGCGCAGGATCACGGCGTCACCTATTGCATCGAGCCGCTGGCGCCGCGCGAGACCGACTTCATCAACACGGTGGCCGAAGCCGCCGCGCTGCTCGACGACATCGGCTCGCCGGCGTTGATGACGATGATCGACTGCAGCGCCGCCGGGCAGGCCGAAGCCGAGCCGGTGGCAACGTTGATGGCGCGCTGGATGCCCGGCGGCCGCATCGCCCACGTGCAGGTCAACGACCCCAACCGCCGCGGCCCCGGCCAGGGCGCGCTGGCATTCGCACCGATCGTGGCGACGCTGCTGCGCATGCAGGCCCTTGGCCACTATCGCGGCATCGTCGCGGTCGAGCCGTTCGACTACGTGCCCGACGGGCCAGCGTCGGCCGCACGCGCGATCGGCTACCTCAAGGGCCTGGTCGAGGCGCTCGCGGAGCAGAGCCGATGAGCGGCGCGACGCGGTTCGTCGTGCGCGAGATCGTGCTGCACGAGCGGCCGGTGACGCTGCGGCTGCCGTTTCGCTTCGGCGTCGTCACGCTGACCGAGTGCCCGCAGGCGTTCGTGCATGCGCGCATCGAGCTGGCCGACGGCCGCTCGTCGTGGGGCGGTGCGGCCGAGCTGATGGCGCCGAAGTGGTTCGACAAGAACCTGGCGCTGAGCAACGACGACAACTTCGAGCAGCTGCGCGACGTGCTGCGGCTCGCGCGCGACGCCTACCTCGCCGACGCGCAGGCCGCCACCGCATTCGGCCACTTCGCGCGCCACCACGATGCGCACCAGCTGGCGTGTGCGCGGCGCGGCCACAACCCGCTGCTGGCCGCCTACGGCCCGGCGCTGCTCGACCGCGCGCTGCTCGATGCGCTGTGCCGCGCGATCGGGTGCTCGTTCTATGCGGCGATGCACGGCAACGGGGTGGGCCTCGATGCGGGGCATGTGCAGTTCGCCGGCTTCGAGTGGGACACGTTCCTGCGCGCGCTGTCGCCGTCGACGTCGATCGCCGCGCGGCACACGGTCGGCCTGCTCGACGCGATCACCGCCGCCGACCTGCAGCACCCGGTGAACGACGGCCTGCCCGAGACGCTCGAGCAGGTGATCGCGCGCCACGGTCACCGCCACTTCAAGCTCAAGGTCGGCGGCCACGTCGCCGACGACATGGCACGGCTGACGCGCATCGCCGCCGTGCTCCAGCGCATCGGCGGCGAGGTGATCGTCTCGCTCGACGGCAACGAGCAGTACGACGACGCCGGCGGCGTGGTCGAACTGCTGGCACGCCTGCACGAAGCGCCGGCGCTGGCGCACCTGTGGCGATCGATCGCCTTCGTCGAGCAGCCGATCACCCGCAAGACGGCGCTCGACGTCGACGTGCGGCCGATCGCCGCGTTCAAGCCGGTGATCATCGACGAGTCCGACGGCGAGCTCGACGCCTTCGAGCGTGCCCGGGCGCGCGGCTACAGCGGCGTCTCGAGCAAGACCTGCAAGGGCATTTACCGCTCGCTGCTCAATGCCGCGCGCTGCCAGGCGTGGAACGCCGGCGAGGGCGCGCCCCGCTACTTCATGTCCGGCGAGGACCTCACGACCCAGGCCGGCCTGTCGGTGCAGCAGGACCTCGCGCTGGTCAACCTGCTCGGCATCACGCACGTCGAGCGCAACGGCCACCACTACGTCGACGGCATGGCCGCTCTTCCAGAATCCGAACAGCGCGACTTTCTCGCCGTCCACCCGGACCTGTACGAACATTCGCACGGCGCCACCCGCCTGCGCATCGACGAAGGGCGCCTGGTGATCGGCTCGCTCGACTGCGCCGGCTACGCCAGCGCGGAACAGCCCGACTGGCCGTCGATGCCGGTGCTGCGGCCGCCGCCGCTGCCTGCGGACACGGTGCGCTGACGCCGCGCCTCACGATCAACTCGAAACCTCGGAGCCCAGCATGGCCACACAACGACTCGGCATCATCATGAACGGCGTGACCGGGCGCATGGGCATGAACCAGCACCTGATCCGCTCGATCAAGGCGATCCGCGATCAAGGCGGTGTCGCCCTCGCCAACGGCGACCGCGTGATGCCCGACCCGATCCTGATCGGGCGCAACGCCGAGAAGATCGAGGCGCTCGCCAAGGCGCACGGTGTGGCCCGCTTCGGCACCGACATCGCCAAGGCGCTGGCCAACCGCGACGACACCGTGTTCTTCGACGCCGCCACCACGCAGATGCGCCCTGCGCTGCTGACGCAGGCCATCGAAGCCGGCAAGCACATCTATTGCGAGAAGCCGGTCGCCACCAACCTCGGCGATGCACTGGCCCTGTTCCAGCGGGCCCAGGCGCGCGGCATCAAGCACGGCGTGGTGCAGGACAAGCTGTTCCTGCCCGGCCTGATGAAGCTGAAGATGCTTGTCGACTCGGGCTTCTTCGGCCGCCTGTTGTCGGTGCGCGGCGAGTTCGGCTACTGGGTGTTCGAGGGCGACCTGCAGCCCGCGCAGCGGCCGTCGTGGAACTACCGCAGCGAAGACGGCGGCGGCATCATCCTCGACATGCTGTGCCACTGGCGCTACGTGCTCGACAACCTGTTCGGCGACGTCAAGTCCGTCTCGTGCCTGGGCGCCACGCACATCCCCGAGCGGCTCGACGAGCAGGGCAAGACCTACAAGGCGACCGCCGACGACGCCGCCTACGCGACCTTCGAGCTCGCGGCGCCTGGCGGCGAGCGCGTGATCGCGCAAATCAACAGCTCGTGGACCACACGCGTGCGGCGCGACGACCTGGTGACCTTCCACGTCGACGGCACGCTCGGCTCGGCAGTCGCCGGCCTGCACGACTGCAGCACGCAGGGCCGCGTCAACACGCCCAAGCCGGTGTGGAACCCCGATGTCAAGCAGCCATTGAACTTCTTCGAACACTGGCAGCCAGTGCCGGAATACACGGTGTTCGACAACGGCTTCAAGGTGCAGTGGGAAGCCTTCATCCGCCACGTCGTGGAAGACGCACCGTTCAAGTGGACCCTGCTCGAAGGTGCCAAGGGGGTGCAGTTGGTCGAGTGCGCCTTGCAGAGCTGGAAGGAGCGGCGGTGGGTGGACGTGCCTGGGTTGGCGGCTTGATGCTGCTGGTCATGCAAGCTCTGGCGCGGCGCGGCGGGCGGTGCCCGGTGTGGGCTCCTACTGTGGCGGTCGGCCCTGCGGGCCGACTCCGCTGCGATGCTCGCGCCGGGGTCGCGCCGCGAAACTCGCTACGCTCACTTCGTTCGCTGCGCTCGAACAATCG
>DATDJF010000274.1:0-8272 GCA_036520715.1 Burkholderiaceae bacterium
GTGCAGGCCAGCGTCACGCACACCGCCATCGTGATGGTGCGGCGCGCGGCGTCGACGTTGGCGCCTTCGGTGAGCGCGACGAAGTTCTTCAGCGTCAGCTCGCGCACCACCTGGCCCGTGAAGTCGTCGAGGCCGAAGAACGCATTGGCCAGCAGCGCGAACAGCGCGCCGAGGTAGACCACGCCGAACCACAGCAGCGCCGGCCCCAGCAGCGCCAGCAGCAGCAGGCCGCGGCGCGTGTACAGCAGGTCGGAGGCGCGCAGGCGCAGGCCGCGCGGCGGTGGGCTCAGCGCCAGCGCGGCGTTCACGAAGCACCATCCACCAGGGCGTGCACCGCCTGCATGTCCCAATGCAGGTGCACCGTGTCGCCCACGTCGCAGGGCTGGCGCGCGGTGCCGTCGGGCAGATCGGCCTGCAGCAAGGCCCCGGCGGCCTGCACGCGCACGCGCGTGAACGAACCGAAGTACTGCGACTCGGTCACCGCGCCGCTGGCGCGTGCGCCCACCGAGTTGCCCAGGCGGATGCGCTCGGGCCGGAGCATCGCGCAGGGGTGGCCAGTGAGCGCGCGCGCGGCCTGCCCGTCGAGCACGTTGGCGGCACCGACGAACTGCGCCACGAAACGTGTGCGCGGCGCGTTGTACACGGCGTGCGGCGTGCCCACCTGCTCGAGCTTGCCGGCATTGAACACGCCGATGCGGTCGCTCATCGACAGCGCCTCGTGCTGGTCGTGCGTGATGAAGAGGAAGGTGATGCCGAGCTTGCGCTGCAGCGCCTTGAGCTCGCTTTGCATCTGCTCGCGCAGCTTCAGGTCGAGCGCGCCGAGCGGCTCGTCGAGCAGCAGCACCTGCGGCTCGCTGATCAGCGCCCGCGCCAGCGCCACCCGCTGGCGCTGCCCGCCCGACAGCGCGCTCGGGCGCCGCTCGCCCACGGTGGGCAGCCGCACCAGCGCCAGCAGCTCGTCGGCGCGCCGCTCGCGCTCGGGCCTGGGCACGCCGCGCACCATCAACGCATACGCCACGTTGTCGCGGATGCTCATGTGCGGGAACAGCGCGTAGTCCTGGAACACGGTGTTCACCGGCCGCGCGTACGGGGGCTGCATCGTGACGTCGGCGCCGCCGATGAGGATGCGCCCCGCGCTGGGCAGCGTGAAGCCGCCGATCATGCGCAGGCAGGTGGTCTTGCCCGAGCCCGACGGCCCGAGCAGGGTGAAGAACTCGCCGGCGTCGATGGTGAGGTCGACGCCGTCGACCGCGCGCACCGCACCCGCGCCGCTGCCGAAGACGCAGGAGACTTGATCGAGAGTGACCGCGGCGGTCATGCCACCGGAAAGGGTCGAACCGCGACGCGGTTCAACCCGCTCTCCTGTTGCCGACTCTTTACCGGCCGCCCAACACCGCGATGTAGTCCGTCACCCAGCGGTGATAGGGCACACACCCCGCACTCTGCGACTTGCACTGCGACACCGGCGTGCGCCAGAAGTGGATCTTGTCGAACGAGTTGTAGCCCTGGCGCGCGCAACCCTCGTCGCTGAGCAGCTTGTTGCCCTTGCACGCCGCCGGCACCGACGGCACCGAGCCGAACCAGGCCGCCAGGTCGCCCTGCAGCTTGGGGTTGATCGAGTGCTCGAGCCACATGTAGGCGCAGTTCGGGTTCTTGGCCTCGGCGTGCATCATCGTGGTGTCGGCCCAGCCGGTGGCGCCCTCCACCGGCACGGTGGTGGCGACCGGACGGTTCTTGCTCTTCAGGATGTTGGCCTGGAACTGCCACGAGCCCGACGCCACCACGCCCTCGTTGGTGAAGTCGTCGATCTGCACGAAGGCGTCGTGCCAGTACTTGCCGACGATCTTGCGCTGCTGGCGCAGCAGGTCGAGCGCCGCCTTGTATTGCGCTTCGGTCAGTTCGTACGGGTCCTTGATGCCGAGGTCCTTCTTGTTGTGCATCAGGTACATCGCCGCATCGGCGATGTGGATCGGCCCGTCGAAGGCCTGCACGCGGCCCTTGTTGCTCTTGCCGTCGGGCAGCGTCTGCTCCTCGAACACCACGTTCCAGCTGGTCGGCGGCTTGTCCTTGAAGACGTTGGCGTTGTACATCAGCACGTTCCAGCCCCACTGGTAGGGCACGCCGTAGTGCACGTTGTTCTCGGTGTGCCACGGCGCCTTCTGCAGCCGCGGGTCGACGTTCTTGAAGCTGGGGATCAGCGCGGTGTTGATCGGCTGCACCTTCTTGCCGCGGATCAGCCGCGTGCTGGCATCGCCCGACGCGGTGACGAGGTCGAAGCCGCCTTCGTTCATCAGCGCCACCATCTCGTCGGAGGTGCCGGCGGTCTTGACGTTGACCTTGCAGCCGCTCTTCTTCTCGAAGTCGGTCACCCAGTCGAAGTTCTTGTCGGTGGCGCCGCGCTCGATGTAGCCCGGCCAGGCCACGATGTCGACCTGGCCCTCGGCCTTGCCGACGGCTTTCAATGCCCCTTGTTGTGCGCCGGCGGGTATGGCGACTGCCACGGCGGCAGCGGCGGCGAGCGCCGCGATGGGAAGGCTGGAACGGGACATGGTCGACCTCCGGGTTGTGACCGCGCCCCGATGAGGCACGGTTGTTCGAGGCGCGCACGATAGGCTGCCGCCCCGGCGACTGGAAGTTCATTCCTTCGCCGTCGGGCTATCTGCAAAATCGATATCCGGGTTTGCACTGAGACAGCGTCAGACGCTCAGAGCACGTCCTCCGGCACCAGCGGCCCGATCAGGTTGAGCCACAGGCGCTGCCACCAGGTGCTGTCGGGCTCTTCGGTGAGCACCAACTCGCCGCCGGCGGTGGGTGGGTGCCACTCGAGGCTGCGCTTGTCCTTGGCCAGCATCACGCGGTAGGCGGCCTGGTTCTGCACAAACTCGGCCATCTTCATCAACTGCGCCGTCAGCTCGGGGCTGCGGATCAGCAGGCCGAGCTCGGTGTTGTGCTTGTCCGAGCGCGGGTCGAAGTTCAGCGAGCCGATGAACATGACCTTGTCGTCGATCGCCGCCGCCTTGGCGTGGAAGCGCCCGACCGAGCGCCCGAACGGCCCCAGGTCCTTGGACTGCGTGACGCGGCTGGGCACGATCTCGTACAGCTGCACGCCGAGGTCGAGCATCTCGTCGCGGTAGCGGCGGTAGGCCGCGTGCACCAGCGGCTCGTCGGTGGAGGCCAGCGAGTTGGTGATGATCGTGATCCGCAGGCCCCACAAGCGGCCTTCGCGGATGTCTTCGATCACTTCGGCGTTGGGCACCAGGTACGGCGAGCTCATCAGCACGTACTCGCGCGCCAGCAGCAGCTCGCGCATCAGGCCGTGGCGCACGGTGGTCTTGTCCTCGCGCCGCGCGCCGGGCAGCCAGCGCCGGGTGTGGTTCATCACCTTGTCGGGTGAATCGGCAAACGCTTCGGCCGGCGCCCAGGTGAGCTGCAGGCGTCCGCTGTCGAGCTCCTCGTGCACGTGGGGTTGCGCCAGCAGGTCCTTCGCGCCGGGTTCGGGCAATGGGGGCGGCGGCGAGCGCGCCGGGTCGGTCCAGGCATCGAAACGTTGTTGCCGCTCCTCGAACGTGTCGTCGTCGGGCACGATCGACTGCAACGGATAGACGTGCTCGCTGTTCCAGTAGAGGTCGAACAGGGTCGCCAGCTCAGGCACCACCGGGCCCAGCGCGAAGATGTCGAGGTCGATGTAGTTGGCGTCCGCGCCCACCATGAAGTACTCGTTGGCGATGTTGCGGCCGCCGGCCACCGCCATCACGCCGTCGGCGATGAACAGCTTGTTGTGCATGCGGTGGTTGACGCGGCCGAGATCGAACAGCGAGGCCGTGAGGCGCGCGCCCAGGCTGCCGCGGCCGGCCGGAAACGGGTTGAACAGGCGCACCTCGATGTTCGGGAACGCCGCCAGCCCCGACAGCACCGGGTCGCTGCCCGCGGTGTAGAGGTCGTCGAGCAACAGGCGCACGCGCACGCCGCGTGATGCCGCATCGCGCAGCGTGCGCATCAGCAGGCGCCCGGTCTCGTCGTCGCGCAGCTCGTAGTACTGCAGATCCAGCGACCGCTGCGCGCGGCGTGCCAGCTCGATGCGCGCGTACAGCGACTGCGCCGACCACGAGAGCAGGCGGAAGCCGCTCGGTTGCGCGCCCATCGCCGGGGCCGCCGCCGGCAGCGACGCCGCCGCGACGCGGCCGAGCTCGGTGGCGCTCGTCCCCGGCAGCGCCGTCGACGGCACACGTTGCACGTCGCGCGGCAGGCCGGCGCAGGCGGCCAGCAACGCAGCGCACGCGAGCAGCGAGGCCGCCCGCAGCAGGCGCCAATGGCAGCGCGCAGCGCTCACGGCTTGGCGGCCCGGCGGCGCGGCGCGCCCCAGGCTTGGGCCCACGCCGACAGCGGGCGCATCGCCTCGAGCAGGCTGCGCCCGTCGGCGCTGAGCTGGTAGCCGCCCTCGCCGTGGGCGACCAGCCCGGCCTCGCGCAACTCCTTGAGCCGCGTGTTGAGCAGCGCCGGGTTGGTGTCCACCGCATCCTGCAGCGCGCGGAAGGTCAGGGGTTCGCCGCGCAGCTCCCACAACACGCGCAGCGCGGCGCGGCGGCCCAGCAGGTCGAGCGCCACCATCAGGGGACGGCCGGTGCGCGAGCCGCGCACCGCCTGGCCGATGCGGGGTGAGGTCATGTCATTTGGTTGCTTTACTTTTGATAGCACTCGGGCTAGGCTGTGCACGACGCTATCGAAATGGTAGCAAGAAAACCGGCTCATCCAGGAGACCCGCCATGTCGACCGCCCGCATCGAGCCCGCCGCTCCGCCCTTCCCCGCCGACGTGCAGGCCTGGCTCGACCGCACCATGCCGCCGGGGCAGCCGCCACTGGTGCTGTTCACCACGCTGGCACGCGACCCGCGGCTGTTCGGCAAGTTCTTCGCCGGCGGGCTGCTCGACCGCGGCCACCTCACGCTGCGCCAGCGCGAGGTGGTGATCCACCGCACCACGGCACTGTGCGGGTCCGAGTACGAGTGGGGCGTTCACGTGGCGATCTTCGCCGCGCGCGTTCGGCTCACGCCTGAACAGTTGTTTTCCACCGTGCACGGTGGCTCCGACGACGCCTGCTGGAGCGACGACGACCGCCTGCTGCTGCGCCTGTGCGATGCCCTGCATGGGAGCTGCACGCTCGATGACACGCTGTGGTCGCAACTGCGCGGACGTTTCAGTGAGGAGGCGATGCTCGAGCTGCTGATGCTGGCGGGCTTCTACCGCACCGTGAGCTGCCTGACCAACACGTTGCGCCTGCCGCTGGAGGCCAATGCGGCGCGCTTTCCACCCGCTGCGTGAACCGCGGCGAGCCGGCTTCACTGTTTCGACAACGCGATGCGGCCGTCGCTACGCACGGTCCAGTACGGGTTGTACGCGACCTCCCACCTGTGGCCATCGGGGTCGGCGAAGTAGCCCGAGTAGCCGCCCCACTCGGCCTTCTGCGGCGGCTTGACGATGGTGGTGCCGTGTCGTTGCAAGTGCACGAACAGGGCGTCGACTTCCTGCTCGCTGCGCAGGTTGTGCGCCAGCGCGATGCCTTCGTAGCCGCCGCTGGTGATCGGCTGCGCCAGTTGCATGTCGCGCGCCAGCTCCGTGTGCGGAAACAGCGAGAACACCAGGCCGCCGAGGTCGAAGAAGACCACGCCCGGCAGGCGCTCGGCCGGCGTCCAGCCGAGCACGCCCTCGTAGAAGGCGAGCGCACGATCCAGGTTCGCCACGCCGAGCGTGACCAGGCTCAGCCGCTGTTCCATGCCAGCTCCTTCAGGCGACCTTGGCGCCGCGCTCGGCGAGCAGCGCCCGCAGCACCGAGCGGTGGCAGTGCGCCTCGCTCTCGCAGTAGCAGCCGACCGCGAAGTCGCCGTGATGCGACAGCGCGGCCAGCAGGTCGAGCGAGCGCGCCGCATCGGGCGCCGCCATCTCGGCGCGAAACTTCTTGATGAACGCCGCCCACAACGCCGGCGTGTCGGCTTGCTGGGCCATCTTCATCGTCTCGACCGACGGCGCCAGGTTCGGGTACCAGACGTCGTACCAGTCCTGCGCGGCGAACTGCTCCTTGGGCACCCCACGCGGCGGCCGCCGCACGGTGCCGATGCGCAGGCCTTCATCCCTGGCGCGCGGCGTGCCGAGGCGGACGATGCGCACCGTCATCGCTCGGACCCGGCAGGCGTCGCGGCGCCCCGCCTCACAACGAGCGGATCTCGACCTTGCGGAACTTGATGACGCCACGGCCCCATTGCAGCGCAAACGGCCCGCTGGCGAGCTTGGAGTCCTCGACATCGACCGTCTTGACGCCGTTGAGCACCAGCGTCAGGCGGTTGCCCTTGGCGGTGATTTCGTAGGTGTTCCACTTGCCGCCGGCCTTGATCATCGGCGCATTGAGCTTGGCCACCTTGACGATCGCGCCGGTGCCGTAGCTGGGGTCGGGCCGGGTGTCGAAGATGTTGGCCTCGTAGCAGTTCTCGTCGGTGATCTGGCTCGGGTTCTGGCAGCGCACGAAGACGCCGCTGTTGGCGTCGTCGCTGGACCAGAACTCGACGCGCATCTCGAAGTCCTTGTACGGGACCTTGGTCACCAGGTACGACGGGGTGTCGCCACCCTTGGTGGCCTGGATCGCGCCATCGACGCCGGCCCAGTCGGCCCGACCGACGACGTTGAAGTTTTCCATGCCCTTGGTACCGTCGACCAGCGTGGTCCAGCCGCCGATGCCGAGCTGGGCGCAGCCGCCGAGCGCAACGGCCACTGCCGCGATCGTGATCGCCGCAACTGTCTTCATGTGTGTCTCCTTTTGTTGGGGTTGGGTCCGCCGTGCGCGAGTGTGCCCCAGTTGCGCGCGCGTTGCGTGAGCAACGGCTTGCGCTCGCGCCCGGCCGGCGGCACCATCGCCAGCCCATCCAGGAGAGCACCGATGATCAAGGTCAGCGTGATGTACCCCAACACCCCCGGCAATCGCTTCGACCACGCGTACTACCGCGACAAGCACATGCCGCTGGTCAAGGCCCGCATGGGCGCCACCTGCAAGAGCTACACGGTCGACAAGGGCCTGGGCGGTGGCGCGCCGGGCAGCGCAGCCACCTACGTGGGCATGTGCCACATCTTCTGCGACTCGGTGGAGTCGTTCCAGGCGGGCTTCGGGCCGCACGCCAAGGAGATCATGGCCGACATCCCCAACTACACCGACTTGCAGCCGGTGATCCAGATCAGCGAGGTGGTGGTCGGCTGAACGCGCTCGGGCTCACGGCGGCGCGGCGGCCTCGCGCGGCTGCCGCGTCGCCAGCTGCCGGCGCTGCCGCTCGTAGGTGGGCAGCTGGCGAAAGGCCACCACCTCGCGGCCGCGGTAACGCGCGTAGTCGGCCACGAAGGCCGCGGCATCGGCGTGGGGCCCGGCCAGGTGGCCTGGGCGCTTGGAGTCGCCGAACACGTAGAGCTGGCCGTCGCGCTCGAAGGTCGCCACCCAATGCCGGCGCAGCGTCTGGCCCGACAGCGTGGCCGGGTTGAACTCGATCATCAGATAGCCCGCCTTGGCCTGCGGGTCGATCACGCGCAGCGACTCCACCGCGAAACGCGACACGTCGACGCAGACGCCGCGCGGCGATGCGAAGAATGCCGCCGGATCGTGAATCGGCAGCGTGCCGGAACGCGCGCGCTGCGACTCCGACAGGCGCAGCGCACGCGCGCCGTCGTACTCGAATCGTTCACCGAGCCAGGCGTTGAGGTCTTCGGCACGCCGCCACGTCTGCAGCGCCTCGGCATACGAGGCCGGCGCAGGCGCCGCGCCGCGCGCCGCGAACCGCTGCTCCGGTGCATCCGACGCGGGGTCGGCGCGCGGCGGCTCGTTGCCAGCGGTCCAGCCGGCGCCGCACAGCAGCATCGCCCACACCAAGACGGCACGCCACGCGCGCACGGACTCAGATCTGCCGCGGGTCGAGCGCATCGCGCAGGCCATCGCCCACCAGGTTGAACGCCAGCACCAGCAGAAAGATCGCCAGTCCCGGCCACACCGCCATCCACGGCGCCTGGTCGACGTAGTTCTTCGCGGTGTTGAGCATGCTGCCCCAGCTCGGGTCCGGGGGCTGCTGGCCGAGCCCGAGAAACGACAGGCTCGCTTCGGCGATCACCGCCGCCGCGATGGCCAGCGTGGCCTGCACGATCAGCGGCGCGGTGACGTTGGGCAGCACGTGCCGCAGCGCGATGCGCCACGGCGGATTGCCGAGCGCCCGCGCCGCCTCGACATAGTCCTCCACTTTGACGTTGAT
>DATDJF010000275.1:0-17260 GCA_036520715.1 Burkholderiaceae bacterium
CCGCCGCTGCGCCTGGCTGCCGATGCCGACACCACAGGTTGGCTCGCCAAGGATGCCGGTGGTTGCGGTGGCTGGCACATCCGGCGTGCGGCCGACGCCGTGGGCCACGATGCGACCCCGCTGCGCTACTGGCAGCGCGAGGTGAGTGGCAGCGCGATGTCGGCCACCTTCGTCGCCAATGGTCGCGACGCCGTGCTGCTCGGTCACAACGAACAGATCGTGCGCGCGCTCGGCACACGGCCCTTCGTCTACTGCGGTGTCTGTGGGCCGGTGGCGGTGCCCGCGGCGGTCGCGCGCGAGGTGAGCGCGGCCGTGCGCGCCGTGGCGGCCGCGTTCGGCCTGCGCGGCCTGGGCAGCCTCGACTACCTGCTCGATGGCGAGCGTGTGTCGGTGCTGGAGGTCAACCCGCGGCCGCCGGCCAGCCTGGCGCTATATCCCGACGCCGGCGGCATCGGGGTGCTGCACGCCCACCTGCGCGCCTGCCTGCACGACGAACTGCCGGCCGCGCCGCCGCCTGAGGCCGGCGTCGGCGGCAGCGAGATCGTATGGGCGCCGCGCCCGCTGCGGCTCGGCGAGGCGGCGGCTGCCGCGCTCGCGGCGTGGCCCGGCACGCATGACCTGCCGCATGCGGGCACGCGGTTCGAAGCTGGTGACCCGCTGTGCAGCGTGACGACGCGCGGGCCCGACGCCGCATCGGTCAAGATCGGGCTGGCGCGGCAGCGCGAGGCCGTGCTGCAGCAGCTGGAGACCATTCGATGACTGATTCCGTCGCGCCGCTGGCGACGTCGCCGTTGAGCGTGAATGCGCACGTGGTGCCCTGGGTCGAGCGCCTGCTGCGCGAAGCCAATGCGCTGCGTGTGCAGGTGCGACGCGACGACAGCGGTGTCTGCATCGTCGACGCCGGCATCGCGGCAGCCGGCAGCGTCGCGGCCGGCCTGCTGATCGGCGAGATCTGCATGGCCGGTCTCGGCACGGTGGGCGCGCGCAGCGGGGCGGCCGACGGCTGGCCGACCTGGCTCGAGGTGCGCAGTTCGCAGCCGGTGCTCGCCTGTCTGGCCAGCCAGTACGCCGGCTGGAGCCTGGCGGCGAGCAAGGAAGAGACCGGCGCCAAGAAGTTCTTCTCGCTCGGCTCGGGCCCGGCGCGCGCGCTGGCCGCCAAGGAACCGCTGTTCGAGCAACTCGGCTACCGCGACCGCGCCGACCGCGGCGTGCTGGTGCTCGAGGTCGATCGTGTGCCGCCCGAGGTGGTAGTGCGCAAGGTGCTGCGCGATTGCGCGCTGGCGCCCGAGGCGCTGACGCTGATCCTGACGCCCACCAGCAGCGCCGCCGGCACCACGCAGGTGGTGGCGCGGGCGCTCGAGGTGGCGCTGCACAAGGCGCACGAGCTCGGCTTCGCGCTGGCGCACGTCGTCGACGGCGTGGCGACGGCACCGCTGCCGGCGCCGAGCCCCGATGGCGTGCAGGCGATGGGGCGCACCAACGACGCCATTTTGTATGGCGGCCGCGTGCACTTGAGCGTGCGTGGCAGCGATGACGCCGCGCGTGACCTGGCGCAGCGCCTGCCGTCGGGCAATTCACCCGACCATGGGCGCTCGTTCGCCGACATCTTCAAGCAAGCCGGCTACGACTTCTACAAGATCGACCCGGCGTTGTTCGCGCCGGCCGAGGTGTGGGTCAGCAACCTCGACAGCGGCAACACCTGGCACGGCGGCGCGCTCGACATGGCCTTGTTGCGACGCCTATGGCTGCAGGCGAACTGAGGGTGAGCGGCGCCGCGCCGCGGCTGGCGATCATGACCGATGCCATCGGCTGGCACACGCGCCAGTTGCAGGCCGCATTACGCGAGCGCGGCGCGCTCGGCCGCTGCGTCGACCTCGCCGATTGCCGCATCGACACCACGGCGGCGTGGCACGGCCTGGTGATCCCCGGCTTCGGCAACGAGCTGCCCGACGCGGCGCTGGTGCGTGGCATCGCCGGCGGCAGCTTCGAGCAGGTGACCAAACGCCTGGGTGTGCTGCACGCGCTGCGCGAATTCGGCGTGCCGGTCTACAACGATGCACGGGCGATCGAGCGCAGCGTCGACAAGTCGATGACCAGCCTGCTGCTGCACGCGGCGGGCGTGCCGACGCCGCCGACCTGGGCCATCGAGTCGCCGGCGCAGGCGCAACGCGTGGTGATGCGAGAGAGCGCGGCCGGCCATGCACTGGTGCTCAAGCCGCTGTTCGGCTCGCAGGGCAAGGGCGTGCAACGGGTCGGTATGGTGAATGGCGTGCATCGCCCGCTGCCACCATTGGACAAGGACTACGGATCGCTCGCCTACCTGCAGCGTTTCATCGCGCCGCTCGGCGAGCCGGGCTTCGACTGGCGCGTGCTGGTGGTCGGCGGCCGCGCCCGCACGGCGATGCGCCGGGTCAGCACGCACTGGGTGCACAACGTGGCGCAGGGCGCGCGCTGCGAGCCGGCGCCGCTCGCGCCCGAGCTGGCGCGGCTGGCCGAAGACGCGACGCGCGCGCTCGACATGGACTATGCCGGCGTCGACATCCTGCCGGCCGCCGATGGCCACGTGCTGCAGGTGATCGAGGTCAACGGCGTGGCCGCCTGGCAAGGCCTGCAGCGCGTCAGCGATTTCAACATCGCGCGCACGATCGTCGATGACCTGCTGGATCGCAGGCTGGCGATTCGTGCCGTACGGCGCGCATGACGCCGGCGCGCCGCATCGAGTTCGCCAGGGCCTGTTTTCTGCACGCCTGCCGGCTCGACGTGGCCGTGCGCAAGCCGGGCAACGTGAGCGTGGCCTCGGCGGGCCACGGCATGCATGCCACGCTGTTCGTGGCCAGCGCGCAAGCTGCGGCCGCGCGGCTGTTCGATGCCGGCGCGCGGGTCGGGCCGCGCATCGAGGCCGCGACCGCCGCCAGCCTGGCTGCAGCGGGCTGCAACACCAACCTCGGCATCGTGCTGCTGTGCGCGCCCATCGCCGCCGCCGCCGAGCGTGTGGATGCGTGCGCGAGCGCGCAAGCGTTGCGCGCGGCGGTGGTGGCCGTGCTGGACGGACTCGACCGCGACGATGCGCAGGCGGCCTTTCGCGCCATCGCGCTGGCCAACCCCGGCGGGCTCGGCGACGCGCCGGCGCAGGACGTGCGCGGCGCCGCGAGCGTCGATCTGCGAGCGGCGATGGTGCTGGCCGCCGGCCGCGACCGCATCGCTGCCCAGTACGCCAACGGCTACGCCGATCTGTTCGGACTGGCGTTGCCGGCGCTGCAAGCACCCGGGGTTTCACCGATGCGGGTAAACGCGAGCCTGGCCGCCGACGCGCGCACCACCGAGCGCGTGCAACACGCCTACCTGCAGCTGTTGGGCGCGTTTCCCGATTCACACATTGTTCGCAAACACGGTTTGGCGGTGGCACAGACTGTCATGCGCTCGGCGCAGGCGTGGCTGGCCCGTGCGGCACCGGGGCGCGACCCGGACTTCGTGGCCTGGGACGAATCGCTCAAGGCCGGCGGCATCAACCCAGGCACCAGCGCCGATCTCACCGTCGCCGCCCTGTTCTTGGCCGGCCTGCTGGCGCCCGACGGGGCGGCTTGGCATGAAACGTGAAAGGACACGTGACGCGCGGGTTGACAGCTCTGCGTGCCGCCTACCCGAGAACCACACCCTACGGAGACCCAGACGCCATGGCAAAAATCGATCGCATGATGGTCGGCGAATCGCTGATCGGTGAAGGCAACGAGGTTGCCCATATCGACTTGATCATCGGTCCGCGCGGCAGCCCCGTGGAAACCGCGTTCGCCAACGCGCTCACCAACAACAAGGATGGCTTCACGTCGCTACTGGCCGTGGTCGCGCCGAACCTGCTGACCAAGCCTTCCACCGTGATGTTCAACAAGGTCACGATCAAGGGCGCCAAGCAGGCCGTGCAGATGTTCGGTCCGGCGCAGCGTGCGGTGGCGATGGCCGTGGCCGACAGCGTCGAGGACGGCACCATTCCGGCGGCCGAAGCCGACAACCTGTTCATCTGCGTCGGTGTGTTCATCCACTGGCAGGCCGAGGACGACAAGAAGATCCAGGACTTCAACTACCGCGCCACGCGCGAATCGATCAAGCGCGCGGTGACCGGGTCGCCGACGGCCGCCGAAGTGGTGGCCAAGAAGGGCTCGGTGGCGCACCCGTTCCAGGCCAAGTGATGCGGCCGGCGCACCGCCCGCGGTGCGCCTCCTGATCCCGGAGCATTCAGCCGGGGTGCCCGGTCCACCGGGCAACCCGGCTTTGTCGTCGGCGTCGCGATCAGGGCTTGTCCGGCACCATGCCGGTGGCGATCAGGCGCAGCACCGCGGCCCCACGCTGCGCGCGCCGGGCGTCGGATTCGTCTTCGGTCGCGAAGCGCTCGATCTGCACGCCGACCGCGCGCACGTCGTCGAACTTGTTCGGCTTGACCACCTTCACCCGCGCCCAGCGGGCGCCGAATTCGTGAATCAGGATGCCGGCGAGCGCTTCGGCGAAGGCCTCGAGCAACTGCAACCGGTGCTCGCGCAGCAGGCGCCGCACGCGCTCGCGCACCACGCCATAGTCGATGGTGTCGTCGATGCGGTCGGAGTCGCAGGCGCGCGAGCGCGGCACCCCCGCGACCAGGTCGATCACGATCGGCTGCGGCCGGTGCAGCTCGCTGTCGTGGATGCCGATGACCGTCTCGCCGCTCAGGCCCTCGATGAAGATCAGGTCCAGCGGCTCGGTGGCGGGGTCCGGCGCAGCGATGGGCACGGAGGGGCGTGGTTGCATGGTGTGTCTGGTTGGCTGGCCTGGCTCGGACCGTACCATGGGTTGCAAAATGTAGGCCCGGAGCCGGGTTTTAGCCCCGGACATTCACTGCTTGCGGCTGTCCTTCACGTGACAGCAGAATGCGAGTCCGATTTTCCGATCGTGGCCGCCCAGGCCGCGTGGAGGGCGCGATGACGATGTCCGTGCGCGAAGCCCACCGCCATGCGGACCGCATTCTCGAGCTGGTCCGCAGTGGCAGGCGTGAGCTTGGCGACGACGCGGTCAGGCAGTCGTGGAGCCGCTGCGTCAACGAGTACCAGCTCCACCCGGCCAAGCCGCGCGAGCCCATGTTCATCAAGCGCGCCGAGCTCGAAGAGCGGCGCGAGCGGCGCGCCGACGTCATCGCCTGCGCCCGCTACGAGATGACGACGCTGTACCAGCAGCTCGCCGACGTCGAGTCGGCCGTGGTGCTGACCGATACCGACGGCGTCATCGTGCACATGGTGTCGTCGCCGGAGTTCGCCGCCGAGGTGGGCCCGCTGGGCCTGCGCGTGGGCGGCATGTGGAGCGAGGCGGCTGCGGGCACCAACGGCATGGGCACCTGCCTGGCCGCCAGCGGGCCGGTCACCGTGCGGCGCGAGGATCACTTCTATACGCAGTTCGCCGAGCTCACCTGTTCGGCGGTGCCGGTGTACGACCCGTCGGGCGATATCGCCGCCGTGCTCGACGTGACCAGCCGCTCGAGCCTGATGCAGCAGCATCTGCTGGTGCTGCTGGGCATGACCGCGCGCATGATCGAGAACCGGCTGATCGACCTGCGCTTTCGCAACGCGCATCCGCTGCACTTTCACAGCCGGCCGGAGTTCGTCTACACCTTGCACGAAGGCAAGCTCGCGGTGCGCGACGACGGGCGCATCCTGGCAGCCAATCGCAGCGCGTTGTTCCAGCTCGGTCTGCAGTCGATGGACGACATCCGTTCGCGGAACATCGAAGATCTGTTCCAGACCTCGCTGGAGGACATGCTGCAGCGAAGCATGTCGTCGTCGTTCCATCCGGTGGTCACCTATCGTGCCAACGCGGCGCTGCGCTTTTTTGCGGTGGCGCGGCGTCCTGCATCGGACGCCAGCGTGCCGTCGCTGCCCGCGCGCATCGGCGTCGACGCGCGCGCGGCGCTGCCGAGCCCGGCCTTGCATGCACCGGTGCGCCCTGCCATTGCACGCCCGGCGGAGGCGCCGGCCGAGTTCACCTTCAAGGATCCGCGCCTGGTGGCGCACCTCGAGACCGCGCGGCGCGTGATCGCGCGCCAGACGCCGCTGCTGTTGTGCGGCGAAACCGGCTCGGGCAAGGAAGTCTTCGCGCGTGCCGTCCACGCCTCGAGCCCGCACGCCGGAGGCGCGTTCGTCGCCGTCAACTGCGCCAGCCTGCCCGAATCGCTGATCGAAGCCGAGCTGTTCGGCTACCGCGCCGGCGCGTTCACCGGTGCGCAACGCACCGGCCGGCGCGGCAAGATCGTGCAGGCCGACGGCGGCACGCTGTTTCTCGACGAGATCGCCGACATGCCGCTGGAGCTGCAGGCGCGGCTGCTGCGGGTGCTCGACGAGCGCCAGGTTGTGCCGCTGGGCACCGAAGACACGCTGACGGTGGATTTCCAGCTCATCAGCGCCAGCCACGAGCACCTGCCCGCGCGCGTGCGCGAAGGGCGCTTCCGCGAGGACCTGTACTACCGCCTCACGGGCATCGAGCTGGTCTTGCCGCCGCTGCGCGAGCGCACTGACAAGCGCGAACTGATCGCCAGCATGCTGGCCAGCGAAACCGCGGGCAAGGTGCAGATCACTGCCGAGGCCCAACAGTTGCTGCTCGATCACTCGTGGCCCGGCAACATCCGCGAATTGCGCCATGTGCTGCGCACGGCCGCTGCGCTGGCCGATGGCGAGCCGATCGCGCGCGAGCACCTGCCATCGCTCGCTTCGAGCAGCACGGTCACGCCGCTGCCGATGCCGGTGCCCAGCGCGGCGCAGGGCACGGATGTGCTGCCGCCAGCAGCCAGCGATGACGCCTTGCCGGTGAAGCTCAATCCGATCCAGGCCAACGAGCGCAAGGTTCTGCTCCAATTGCTCGAACAGCACCGCTGGAACGTGAGCAATGTTGCCAAGGCGCTCGATGTCAGCCGAAACACCCTCTACCGCAAGCTGCACAAGCTTCACATCGAAGTCTCCCACCCCGAGTGAGCCGCGCAGCGGCAACCTCACCGCGTCGCCCAAGCATGCGCGGCCGCGCTTCGCTTGGTGCATCACCGGTTCCGGCCACTACCTCGAAGAATCGCTGGCGCTGGCCGGCCGCCTGCCCGCGCTCGACCTGTTCCTGTCCGACGCGGCCGAAGAGGTGTTGCCGATCTACAAGCTGGCGCTCGAGGACTTGAGGCCGCGCTTCGGGCCGGGCTTTCGACTGCTGCGTGACAAGACCGCCAGCGCGGTGCCGGTGGGCATGCTGTACGACGACATCTACCACACGGTGGTGATCGCGCCGGCCACCAGCAACACGGTGGCCAAGTGCGTGGTCGGCATCAGCGACACGCTGCCCACCAACATGTTCGCGCAGGCCGGCAAGCTGGGCATACCGGGCATCGTGTTCGCGTGCGACACCGAGCCGGTGGTGGTCACCCGCTCGCCGCACGAGTGGGTGACGCTGCGCCCGCGCCGGCTCGAGCTCGACAACGTCGAGCGCCTGCGCGCCATCGAGGGCTGCCAGGTGGTGCGCACGCCCGCCGAGCTCGAGGCGGCGCTGCAGGCGCGGCTGGCGGAACTCGAATTGACATGGAACACATCGTCTTCCTGACCGGACGCCTGGCCAAGCCACAACTCGAGCGCGTGCTGGCAGGCATCGAGGCCGCGCCGTTCACCTGGGAGGCGCGCGACATCGGCCTGCAGGTGGCGGCGCTGATGACGGCCGAGATGATCAAGCGCCGCGTGCCGGCGCCGCCGATGACCGAGCGCCCGGGTGAGCCTGCGCGGCGCGCCGACCGCATGCTGGTGCCCGGACGCTGCCGCGGCGACCTCGATGCATTGAGCGCGCACTACGGTGTGCCGGTGCAGCGCGGCCCCGAGGAGCTGAAGGACCTGCCGCGTTTTTTCAATCGTGCCGCCAAGCCGGTGGACCTCTCCGAGTACGAGGTGGCGATCTTCGCCGAGATCGTCGATGCGCCGAAGCTCACGGTCGAGGCGATCGTCGTGCGGGCGCGCGAGTTGCAGCGCGACGGCGCCGATGTGATCGACCTCGGCTGCCTGCCCGAGACCCGCTTCGACCACCTCGAAGACAGCGTGCGGGCGCTGAAGGCGGAAGGTTTTTCGGTCAGTGTCGATTCGGTCGATGTGCAGGAGCTGCTGCGCGGCGGCCGCGCCGGCGCCGACTACCTGCTGAGCCTGACGGTCGACACGCTGTGGGTGGCCGACGAAGTGGCAGCGACGCCGGTGCTGATTCCGCGTTTGCCGGTCGACGAGGCGTCGTTGTGGCAGGCGGTCGAGACGATGGGCGCGCGCGGGCGGACATTCCTCGCCGACGCGATCCTCGACCCGATCCCGTTCGGCCTGACGGCGTCGATCGTGCGCTACCACACGCTGCGCCGGCGCTTCGCCGAGGTGCCGATCATGATGGGCGTCGGCAACCTGACCGAGCTGACCGACGCCGACACCAGCGGCATCAACGCGCTGCTGTTCGGTATCGCCGCCGAGCTCAACGTCGCCGCGGTGCTGACCACGCAGGTCAGCGCGCATGCCCGCCGCGCGGTGCGCGAGGCCGACTGGGCGCGCCGCATCATGCATGCCGCGGCGCGCCAGCTCGCGCTGCCCAAGGGCATGAACGACGCGCTGATGACGGTGCATGCCAAGCACCCGTTCCCCGATACGCCCGAGGAGATCGCGGCCACCGCGGCGCAGGTGCGTGATCCGAACTTCCGCGTGCAGGTGGCGGCCGACGGACTGCACGTCTACAACCGCGACGGGCTGCGGCGCGGCCGGGGCGCGTTCGAGCTGTGGCCGCAACTGGGTCTGCAGGACGACGCCGCGCACGCGTTCTACATGGGCGTGGAACTTGCACATGCCGAGCTGGCGTGGCGCCTGGGCAAGCGTTATGTGCAGGACCAGCCGCTCGATTGGGGTTGTGCAGTCGAGTCGCCGGCGCAAGACCTGAATGCCTGGTGCGCGCCGGGTACGACGCTGTCGACCCAGGCGACGCGCGGCACGACGCCGCCGCCCCGTGACGAGGGCACGGATTGACGATGAACGACCAGATCTTCGAGACGGTGCTCACCACCGTGGCCGCCGACGGCCGGGTGCACGTCGCGCCGATGGGCGTGCGCTACCAGGCGGGCCAGGTGGTGCTGATGCCGTTCAAGCCGTCGACCACGCTCGACAACGTACTGGCCACCGAGCACGCCGTGCTCAACCTGGTGACCGACTCGCGCGTGTTCGCGGGTTGCGTCACCGGCCGCCGCAGCTGGCCGACGGTGCCGGCGGACAAGATCGCCGGCGTGCGCCTGGTGCATGCGCTCGCTCACGTCGAACTCGCGCTGCAACAGCACCTGGACGATGCGCAGCGCCCGGTGCTGCGCATGGCGCGCGTGCACGAGGCCAGCCACGCGCCGTTCATGGGCCTGAACCGGGCCCAGCACGCGGTGGTCGAGGGCGCGGTGCTGGTCAGCCGGCTGCACATGCTGCCGGCCGCCAAGATCGATGCCGAGATGGCCTACCTGCAGATCGCGATCGACAAGACCGCCGGGCCCGAAGAGCGCGAGGCCTGGGGCTGGCTGCGCGACGCGGTCGCGGCGCACCGCGCCAAGGTGGCATCGTGATGCGGCTGCTGGTCAGCGTGCGCAGCGTCGACGAGGCCTTGCTGGCCGCTGGCGCAGGCGCCGACTTCATCGACTTGAAGGAGCCGGGGCTCGGTGCGCTCGGCGGCCTGCCGGTGGCCGACATCGCGGCCATCGTCGCGGCGCTGCGCGGGCGGCGCATCACGCTGCCCGTCAGCGCGACGATCGGCGACCTGCCGATGCACGCGCGGGGCGACATCCTGGCGCGCGTCGACGCAGTCGGCGCCTGCGGCGTCGACTACGTGAAGGTCGGCATCACGCGCGACGCTGCGGCGGGCGCGCTGCTCGACGAGTTGGCCCGATGCGACGCCGCGGTGGTGCCGGTGTTCATCGCCGACCGCGGGCTCGACGAGGCGCTGGTGGCCCGCGCCGCGGCGCTCGGCTTTCCCGCACTGATGGCCGACACTGCCGACAAGCAGGCGGGCAGCCTGTTCGATGTGGTGCCGCTCGCCGCGCTGCGCCGCTTCATCGCGGCAGCGCGCGCCGCCGGGGCGCTGGTGGGGCTGGCGGGCGCGCTGCAGCGCGCCGATGCCGCCGCGTTGGCCGACTTGGCACCCGACTTCGCGGGCTTTCGCAGCGCCGCTTGTGTGGGTGGGCGCAGCCAGGCGCTGAATGCGTCGTGCCTGCGCGACCTCGTCGACGCGATGCGCCAGGTCGCGCCCGTTTGATGTCGAGGTGTTGACGGCTCAGGCGTCGGTCGGGCGGCCGTCGGCGAGCAGCAAGGCACGCATGCGCACCAGCTCGTCGCGGTGAACGATGTCGATCGGAAAGGCTGCACCTTTCGCCAACGATGGGAAGCGGCGGTCGAGGATGCCGGCCAGCGTGAGGTCGGCCAGGCTGGCCGCCGGGTCGATGGCACATGACTTCACCACCACCAGGCGCTCGGCGTTGAGCTTGCGCGCCAGGTCGAGCGCGATGCTGTCGGAGGCCACGTCCCAGTTGGTGTGCGCGTGAGGCCGTTCGCTCACCAGCTCCAGCGGCATCCACAACGCGGTGTGCCCGCCGCGCAGCACGTCGCGGATCTCGGCCAGGCTGGCAGCCAGGTGCAGCTTCGGGTTCAACGCGCGCGCCAGGTGGGTGGTCTGCGCCATCGCCAGCACGGCCATGTTGTGCGCCGCCAGGTCGTCGAAGCGCCAGTGCGCCTGCGAGCGCCGCACCTCGTCGGCGAAGACGCCGCCGCCGCACACCACGGCGACGCGGCCGCCGCCGAGCTGCACCAGCAACTCCAGCCATTCGGGCAGGCGGGGGTCGCTGTTCAGGCTGCCGCCGAGCTTGACGATCCACATCAGCGCCGGTCCCGGTCGAACAACGCGGCCACCGCCACGCTGGGCGCGCAGACCTCGGCCCAGGCGCGCGCGTCAGGGGCGGCCTGTGTGGCCAGCCGCGCGACGTTGCGGCCATAACTCAGGCAGCGCCAACCCGGGGGCGCCAGCTCGGGCAACAGGAAGGCGCCGCAGCCGGCGCCCACCAGCAGCGCCGGCGCGCGCAGGCCGTACGCGGCGCTCACGCGTTCGAGCTGGCCGCGCAGCTCGGCGATCTGTTGCGCGCGCCACTCGCGGGCGAAGGCCAGCCACGCGTCGCGATCGGCGTCGCGCGCGTCGAGTCCGATCATGCGCGCCAGCCGCGCGCAGGTGGCGTCCCGATCCTTGGCCGCGTGGTCGGCGCTCGGTTGCTGGTCGTGCGCAGGGTCGAGCTCGCCGGTGAGGCGATAGACGTCGGCGGTGGTGGCGAAGAACTCGTTCATCACGTTCAATTGCTCGCCGCGCCAGCCGATGCGGCGGGCCACTGCGCACAGCGGTGTACGCACGACACCGTGGTAGACGAGCTCGCCGCTGGCCAGCCGCTGCGCGTCACTGCGGCTGGCGGTGGGCACCGCGCCGCCGCGAAAGGCGATGAAGTCGGTGGTGGTGCTGCCGATGTCGACCCACAGGCCCGACTCGGGCGCCAGCGCCAGCGCGGTGTGGCGCGCGCTGGCCAGCCAGTTGGCCGACGCGATCTGCGGCCACAGCGCGGCCGCATCGGCCGCCTCGCACCAACCGGCGTCGCCGGCGAAGAACTGCGGCGCGCGCAGCGCCGCGGCGAGTTGCTCGGCGATGCGGCGCACGCCGTCTTCGCGATGCGCAAAACGATCGACCAGCTCGCCGGTCATGGTCACCGCGTGTTGCGCGCCCGCGAGCTCGGGCCAGCGCTCGTGCGCCAGAGCGAGCACACGATCGAGGTGTACGGCGCCTTGCCACAGCGGGCAAGGCCATTGCGCCACGTCGTGCACCAGGCCGCGGTGCGACAGACAGGCCTTGACGTGCGCGCCGCCGATGTCCCAACCGATGACCGCACCGTCAGCCATGCGCTGCCTCGCGCCGCTGCTGGCCGGATCGAAGGTGCCGCGCAGCGGGGCGCTGCTGCGCCGGGCCGCGGTCGCTGAGATACTCGCCCCCGCCGACCACCGCACAACCGACCCCGCTGTCCCCGGACCTCGCATGAACCTCGTTCCAGTCATCGATCTCATGCACGGCCAGGTGGTGCGCGCCCAACGCGGCGACCGGCGATCGTACCGGCCGATCGTCTCGGGCCTTTGCGCCGGCAGCGATCCGGTCGAGTTGGCGCGCGCACTGTGCAGCCATTGCGACTCCCGGCAGCTCTATGCGGTCGACCTCGATGCGCTGATGGGTGGCGAGCCGCAGCACGACGTCGTGCGGGCCGTGCTGCAGGCGCTGCCCGAGCTCGAGCTGTGGCTCGACGCCGGCTTTGCCGATGCCGCGGCGGCCGACGCCGCGCTCGAGCGCATCGGCGCCGCGGCGCAGCGGGTGGTGCCGGTGTTCGGCAGCGAGTCGCTGCGCTCGCGTGCTGCGCTGCAGGGCTGCTTCGGAGAAGGGCGCGACGGCCTGCTCTCGCTCGACCGGCGCGACGGCCAGCGACTCGATGCCGCCGGTTGCTGGGATTCGCCGTCGCTGTGGCCGCAGCGCGTGATCGTGATGACGCTCGAGCGCGTCGGCGCCGATTCCGGCCCCGACCTCGACACGCTGCGCGAGGTGCAGGCACGCTCGCCGACGACCCGCTTGATCGGCGCAGGCGGCATTCGTCATCCAGCCGATCTGGCGCTCGCCGCCGAGGCCGGCGCCCATGCCTGGCTGGTGGCCAGCGCGCTGCACGACGGCCGCCTGCCACCGCTGCGCCGCGCCGCCCCGTGAAGCCCGCGCATCCATGACCGGATTCGCATCATGATTCGTGCCATCGTGCTGCAGCGCCGAAAGGGGCCGTTCGGGCCGCCGCGCAGGCCGGAATCGCGACACTGTGTCGCGCTTTTGGCTGGATTGCATCGCGGCGCAGCGGGGTGGTTGGCGCGTCACGAGTGGCACATGGCTTGCGTCGAACGCGTTCGATGAGCGACCACCTTGCGGCGGCTGGCGCCGCCGCGCATCCGCGCTGGACCTGCCCGTTCTGCCCGCTCGCCTGCGATCACCTGGGTGTGCGCACCGACGGCGCCGCTGCACCGGCATTGCAGGGCGGCGAATGCCCACGTGCCAGCCGAGCGCTGGCGAGCTTTGCCGGCACGCCTTCAATCGCCTCGCCGACGCTGAACGGCACGCCCTGCAACCTCGATGACGCCGTGGCGACGGCAGCGGCCTGGCTGGCCGCCAGCCGGCAGCCGCTGTTCGGTGGCCTGGGCACCGACGTGGCCGGTGCGCGCGCGCTGTACCGGCTGGCTTGCGCCACCGGGGCGATCTGCGATGCCGCTGGCGGCGCCGCGCTGATGACCGGGCTGCGCCCGCTGCAGGATCGCGGCCAGTTCACCGCCACGCTGGCCGAGGTGCGCACGCGGGCCGACGTGATCGTCTTCGTCGGGGGCCTGCCGGTCGAGATCGCCCCGCTGATCGGCCAACGCTGCGGCATCGGCGACCCGCAGGTGCCGCAGCGCCACGTCGTCGTGCTCGGCGAGCGGGCGGGCGACGGTGCCACGTTGTCCGCCTGGGCCCGCTTGAGTGGCGTGACGGTGGAGTCGCTGCCGCTGCAGGGTGACTTGTTCGACAGCGTCGCCGTGCTCGCCGCGCTGGTGGCCGGGCACCTGCCGGCGGCGCTGGCGTCGCCGTTGGGCGGGCTCGCCCGGCGGCTGCACGACGCGCGATATGCGGTGCTCGTGGGCGCACCGGCATTGTTGCCGCCTCACGGCGCGCTGATCGTCGAAGCGGTCAACCAGATCGTCGGCACGCTGAACCGCGGCACGCGCGCCGCCAGCCTGTGGATCGGCGGCGGCGACGGCGCAGCCACGGTGAACCAGGTCTTCGCGTGGCTCTCGGGGCTGCCGCTGCGCTCGCGCGCCGGCGCGCGCGGGTTGGAGCACGAGCCGCTCGGCTTCGACACCGCGCGGCTGCTGGCCGACGGTGCGGTCGATGCGCTGCTGTGGATCTCGAGCTTCGATGCCGACAATGCGCCGCCGCCGAACGGTTTGCCGATGGTGGTGCTGGGCCATCCCGGCCTGGCCGCGCGTTGCGGTCGCAGCGGCGCGCCGACCCTGTTCATTCCGGTGGCCACGCCCGGCATCGGCGAGGCTGGACACCTGTTTCGCACCGACGGTACGGTGTTGATGCCGCTGCATGCGGTGCTCGACAGCGGCCTGCCTTCAGTGGCGAGCGTGCTCGCCGGCATCGAGCGAGCGCTGTCCGGCGAGGCGCCATGAGCCGCCGGGCCGCTCCCGAGGCGAATTCCGGAGTGCGCAGCACGGAGGTTACCCAATGAGCAGTGTGTGCCTGCGCGGCGGTCTCGTGATCGACCCGGCCGCCGGCAGCGCCGGCGTGCGGCGCGATCTGCATGTGCGCGACGGCCGCATCGTGGCGGCGTCCGGCGAGGCCTTCGATCGGGAGATCGACGCCAGCGGCTGCGTCGTGATGGCAGGCGGCATCGACCTGCACACCCACATCGGCGGCGGCAAGGTCAACCTGGCGCGGCTGCTGATGGCCGACGACCACCGCGACGGCATCGACCCGATCGCGCCGTCGGGCAATCCGCTCGAGCTGGCCTCGTGCGGCCGCTGCACGCCAGGCACGCTGGCCACCGGCTACCGCTACGTCGAGATGGGCTACACGGCGGCCTTCGAGCCGGCCATGGTGCCGAGCAACGCGCGCCACGCCCACATGGAGATGGGCGACGTGCCGATCCTGGACCACGGCGCCTACGTGATGCTCGGCAACGACGAGCTGTTCCTGCAGTGGCTCGCCGAAGGCGGGCCCGACGCGCGCAACTTCGCCCAGCTGCGCGACTACGTGGCCTGGACCCTGGTCGCCCACAAGGCGATGGGTATCAAGGTGGTCAACCCGGCCGGCATCTCGGCTTTCAAGTTCAACCAGCGCAAGCTCGACGTCGACGAGGCGCACGTGCGCTGGCAGGTGACGCCGCGCCAGGTGGTGCACACGCTGGCGCGTGCCTTGCGCGAACTGGGCGTGCCGCATCCGCTGCACATCCACGGCAGCAACCTCGGCGTGGCCGGCAACATCGAGTCGACGCTGCAGACCATCGCTGCGCTCGAGGGCCTGCCGGCGCACCTGACGCACGTGCAGTTTCACGCCTACGGCAGCGACGGGCCGAAGAAGTTTTCGTCCGCCGCACTGCAGCTGGCCGAGGCGGTGAACGCGAACCCGCAGATCAGCATCGACGTCGGCCAGATCATGTTCGGCCAGACGGTCACCGCGTCGGGCGACACCATGCGCCAGCATGCGCAGCACGATCTCGCCAGCCCGCGCAAGTGGGTCGGCGCCGACATCGAGTGCAACGCCGGTTGCGGCGTGGTGCCGTTTCGTTATCGCGAGCAGAGCTACGTCAACGCGCTGCAATGGGCGATCGGGCTGGAGATCTTCCTGCTCGTCAGGAACCCGTGGCAGGTGGTGCTGACCACCGACCATCCCAACGGCGGGCCGTTCACCAGCTACCCGCACCTGATCAGGCTGCTGATGGACCGCGGCTTTCGCGAAGAGCAGCTCGCCAGGCTGCATCCCGAGGTGGCGGCCCACAGCGCGCTGCGCTCGATCACGCGCGAGTTGACGCTCGAGGAGATCGCGATCCTGACGCGCGCGGCGCCGGCGCGCCTGCTCGGCCTGGCCGACCGTGGCCACCTGGGCGTCGGTGCCGCGGCGGACATCGCCGTGTACCGCGAGCACGCCGACCGCGAGGCGATGTTCAGCACGCCCGAATACGTGTTCAAGGACGGCGCGCTGGTGGCCCGCGCCGGCCGAGTGATGGCCACGCCGGTGGGCGGCACGCACTTCGTCGAACCCGGCTATGACCCCACGATCGAGCGCACGCTGCGCCGCCATTGGGAAGCGCACGGCGCCATCGCTTTCGACCACGTGGCCATCCACCGCGACGAGTTGTGCCGCTGCGCCAACGGTGGCCGGCTGCTGCCGGCCGCTTGCTTCGAGGCCGCGAAATGAGCGAGCCCGTGCTGCGCAACGGCGTGGTCATCGACGACACCTTCGCCGAGGCCTTCCCGATGAAGGCCAGCCGCCTCGTCATCACCGCGCACACGCTGGCCTGGGCGCGCTGCGCGGCCGAGTCGGCGACCGGCATCGCGACCTCGGTGATCGGCTGCGGTTGCGAGGCCGGCATCGAGCGCGAACTCGCGCCGAACGACACGCCCGATGGCCGCCCCGGCGTGGCGGTGCTGCTGTTCGCGATGTCGGGCAAGGAGCTCGCCAAGCAGATCGAACGCCGGGTCGGCCAATGCGTGCTGACCTGTCCGACGACCGCAGTGTTCGCGGGCATTGCCGAAGGCGAGGCTGTTGCGCTGGGCAAGAACCTGCGCTTCTTCGGTGACGGCTGGCAGATCAGCAAGGTGATCGGAGGCGTGCGCTACTGGCGTGTGCCGGTGATGGACGGCGAGTTCGTGGCGCAGGAAACCACCGCGGTGGTCAAGGGGGTCGGCGGCGGCAACCTGCTGCTGCTGGCGCGCGACACCGATGCGGCACTCGCCGCGGCTGAAGGCGCGGTGGCGGCGATGCGTGCGCTGCCCAACGTGATCATGCCGTTCCCGGGCGGTGTGGTGCGCTCGGGTTCGAAGGTCGGCAGCAAGTACACGAGCCTCAACGCGTCGACCAACGATGCGTTCTGCCCGTCGCTGGTGGGTCTCGTTGGCCACAGCGAGCTGACACCGCAGACCCGCTGCGTGTTGGAGATCGTGATCGACGGCCTGAGCGAAGCCGATGTCGCTGCGGCGATGCGCGCCGGCATGCTGGCCGGCATCGAACTCGGCGCGGCCGGCGGGCTGTTGCGCATCGCGGCCGGCAACTACGGCGGCAAGCTCGGACCGTTTCACTTCCATCTGCATAAGCTGCTCGACGATGGAGACTCGGCATGAGCGTGCTGGGCCGCTCCCAATCGCTCATCCCGGAGCGCGCAGCGAGGAGGGTCCTCCAGTGAGCGGCTGGCGCCTCACGCTGAAGCAGGCGTCGGCGCTGCGCGTCGATCTGCGTGGCGTCACGCCCGCTGCGCTGGCCGGGCTGTCCGCTGCGGAGGTCGAGCGCCTGCCGCTTGGTTATGGCAATGCGACGTTGCCGCTGGCGGAATTCTTCAGCGTCGCACCCAGCGCCGACAACGACGCGCTGATCTTCGACGGCGACCTGTCGCGCTTCGACCGCGTGGGTTGGCAGATGG
>DATDJF010000276.1:0-14941 GCA_036520715.1 Burkholderiaceae bacterium
AAGGCGTAGCTGATCTGCGAGATCGGCTTGTCGCTGTGCTCGCGCATCGTCATCACGTCGGCGATCATCTGCGTCGGGTGGTACTCGTCGGTGAGGCCGTTGAACACCGGCACGCCGGCGTACTTGGCCAGCGTCTCGACGCCGCCCTGGCTGGCGCCGCGGTACTCGATGGCGTCGAACATGCGGCCGAGCACGCGCGCGGTGTCCTTGAACGACTCCTTGTGGCCGATCTGCGAGCCAGCCGGGTCGAGGTACGTGACGTTGGCGCCCTGGTCGTGGCAGGCGACCTCGAAGGCGCAGCGTGTGCGGGTGGAGGTCTTCTCGAAGATCAGGCAGACCTCCTTGTCCTGCAGGTGCTTCTGCTCGGTGCGCGCGTACTTGGCGCGCTTGAGGTCGCGCGCCAGGTCGAGCAGATAACGAAATTCGCGCTGGGTGTAGTCCTGCACCGTGAGCAGCGAACGATTGCGAAGGTTGAAGGCCATGACAACTTCCTTGAAAGCGTTGAATGAATCGGGGCTCAGAAAGCCGCGTCGCGCGAGATCGGGCAGGTCATGCAATGGCCGCCGCCGCGGCCGCGGCCGAGCTCGGCGCCACGAACGGTGATCACCTCGACGCCGGCCTTGCGCAGCAAGGTGTTGGTGTAAGTGTTGCGGTCATAGGCCACCACCACGCCGGGTTCGAGTGCCACCACGTTGTTGCCGTCGTCCCACTGCTCGCGCTGCGCCTGCCACGCGTTGCCGCCGGTCTCGACGACCCGCAACTCCTTCAGGCCGAGGGCATCACGCACCACGTCGAACAGGTGGCCCTTGTCGGCGTGCACTTCGATGCCGCCCTTGCCGTCGGGCCGGGTGCTGTAACAGCGCACCTGGTCGGCCACCTCGCGATAGGCGGTGACGAGGTCACGATCGCAGAAGCTGAACACCGTGTCGAGATGCATCGCGGCGCGGCTCTTGGGCATCAGGCAGCCGATCACGCGCTCGGCGACCTTGTGCTCGAAGAGCTTGGCGGCCACTTGAAACACCGCCTGCCGCGTGGTGCGCTCGCCCATGCCGATCAGCACCGTGCCCTTGCCGATCGGCATCACGTCGCCGCCCTCGAGCGACGACGCGCCGAACGACTCGTCGGAGTCGCCCCACCAGATCTTGACGCCACCGTCGGCCGTGAAGCGCGGGTGGAACTTGTAGACGGCGCGCTGCAGCAGCGTCTCGGGCTGGCGCGCCGGCCAGAACATCGGGTTGACGGTGACGCCGCCGTAGATCCAGCAGCTCGGATCACGCTGGAACAAGGTGTTGGGCACCGGCGGCAGCAGGAACTCGGTGCCGCCATAGGCCTCTTCGAGCATCGTCGACCACTCGCTCTTGGGCACGTCGAGGATCGCGATGCCGCCGATCAGGTGCTCGGCCAGCTTGGCCGCAGGGATCTCTTCGAGCCAGGCGCGCAACTCCGTCACGCCGAGGCCGACGTCGTTGACGGTGAGGCGCCGCTCGAGCACCCAGGCGCGCGCGGCCTTGTCCTGCAGCGTCTCGGCCAGCATCTCGTGCAGGTCGATCACCTCGGTGCCCTTGTCGCGCATCTTGAGCACGAAGTCGTGGTGATCGCGCTGCGCCTCGGGCACCCACAGCATGTCGTCGAACAGCAGGTCGGCGGCGTTGCCGGGGGTCAATCGTTGATGAGCCAGGCCGGGCCTGCACACCATCACGGTGTGGAGTTTTCCGACTTCGCTGTGAACACCCAGCTTTGGCATGAGTCGCTCCGTGCGAGGGTTGAAGGATCGGCGCCGCGTTCAGTCGGGCAGCGCCACGGTCTGGAAGAACTCCTGCACGCCGGCGCCCAGCGCCCCGAAGTGGCTGCTGTACAGCGGCGCCAGTTCGTCGCTGCGGTACAGCCGGCTGAGCACGCGGTCGACGACGAGGCGGAAGGCGTCGTCGTCGCGGCGCAGCGCCAGCGCCACCACGTCGCGGCGGAACAGGCGGTCGAGCACCACCACGTTCGACGACGGGCCTGCTTTCGCCACCGCAGCCTGCAGCACCAGGCGATCGCCGAAGAAGGCCTGCGCGCCGCCCGAAGAAAGCGCCTGCAGGCCGCCCGCGGTGTCGGTGACCGTCACGAGGTCGGCCACGATGCGGCGTTCCTTGAACGTGCGCACCAGTTCCTTCTCGAGTTGCAGGCCGCGCACCACCGCCACCACCGCGCGCTGCGGCGCCTGGTCACTGGAGGCGCGCCAGATCGGACCGGTCGATTCGCGGCCCGACAGCACGCTGACCAGCCGCGTCGGCGCGTCGCCGCGCACGGCCACGCTGGTGCCGCTCAACATGATGGGGATCGAGAAGTCGACCAGCGCGCGCCGTTCGAGCGTGGGGATCGCGCCGCACACCAGGTCGACCTTGCCTTGCTCGACGGCGCGCGCCGCCTCCTCGGGAGGCACCACCACGTAGTCGGCGGCCAACGCCGAGAGCTTCAGCTCGCTCTTCACCGCGTCGACGACCTTGCTGCACAGCGCAACCGCGAAGCCGGCGGCCTTGCCGCCGTCGCTGTAGGCGAGCGGGCGCAAGTCGGCGGCATAGCCGATCGTCAGCTTGCCGCTGTCCTTGGCTTTGTCGAGCGTGCCGGCGGCCCACGCGGGCACCGCGGCGCCGAGAACCAGCAGCGCAGCGATCAACGAGATGCGACCGCGACGTTGGATGGATTGGTGTTGCATCGTCATTCCTTTCGCAATCGGCCGCTCAGGCGCGCGCCACTGCCGGCGCGGCGGCGAAGCGCGGCGCCAGGAAGCCGTAGACCAGGTAGCCCAGGCCCATCACCAGCATGCCGCCCATCACGGCGTCCTTGCCCGACGCCCACAGCGCGTAGATCGAGTACAGCAAGGCCACCACGGTGACGAAGGTGTTGATGCGCCACGTTCGCTGGTCGACCTTGGCGTTGCGCATCATCACGAACAGCGCCGACAGCGAGATGATGTAAGGCAGCACGTTGGTCACCACCGCCAGGTTGACCAGCGCCGAGAACTGCTCGTTCAGGTTGGGCGAGATGGTCGACAGCGCCATCACCGACTGCACGATGCCCATGATGACCATGCCGGCGACCGGCGCGCCCATCGAGTTGGACTTGCCGAAGATGGCAGGGAACATGCGCATGTCTGCGGCGTCCTTGGCGGTGGTCGCTAGCGTGAACTGCCAGCCGAGCAGCGAGCCGACGCAGGCCATCACCGCCAGCGCCATCACGATCGAGCCGATCGTCGGGTTGAACATCTTGGCGTAGGCCAGGCCGAACGGCCCGGTCGACTCGGCCAGTTCGGCGTTGGGCACGATGCCCTGGATCCACAGCGTCGACAACACGTAGATCGCCGCCGCGCCGAGCGTGCCGAACATGCACGCCAGCGGCACGTCGCGCTTGGGGTTCTCCACCTGCGATGCATTCTGCGACGCCGACTCCATGCCGAGGAAGGCCCACAGCGTGAGCGCGATGCTCGATCCCATGCCTTCGCCGAGACTGATGCCCTTGGGGTTCCACGCCGCCGAGAAGGTGGCGCCACTGAACCAGATCCAGCCGGCGACCGCCAGGAAACCCACCGGCAGGATGACGCCCCAGACGGTGACCGAGCCGATCTTGCCGGTGAGGCCAGGCCCGCCGAAGTTGGCCGCCGTGGTGATCCACAGCAGCGCGATCACGCCGATGCAGGTGGCCACCGGCGTGGCAGTGAGCGCCGGAAAGAACGCCGCCATGTAGCCGAGTGCGGAGCTCGCCACCGCGACGTTGGCGATCGCCAGCGACAGGAAGTACAGGAAGAAGACCTGGAAGTAGCCATCCTTGCCGTAGGCGTCTTCGGCATAGGCGGCCAGGCCGCCGGTGCGCTGATTGAAGATGCCCGCCTGCGCGAAGCCGTAGGCGATGGCCAGCGAGCCGAGCGCGGTGACCAGCCACGACAGCAGCGAGATCGCGCCGACCTTGGCCATGTTGGAGGGCAGCATGATGATGCCCGAGCCCATCATGTTGACCGTGACGATGAACGTCAGTTGCATGACATTCATCTTTTTCTTCTGTTCGGCCATGGCGGCGTCTCCTTAGCGCTTGTTGGCTTGTTCGCGCACCACGTAGGTGTGGAAGCGGATGCGTCCGTCCACCTTCTCCTGGTACACGCCCTGCACTTCGTAGTTGAACCCCGGAAAACGGTTGAACGCTTCCTCGAACGCGAGGAAGTAGTCGAGCATCGGCTTGGCGCGTTCGTCCCAGCGCTCGCCCGGCACCACGATGCCGATGCCCGGCGGATAGATCAGCGCCAGCGTCGCCGCGACGCGGCCCTTGACCTCGGTCATCGGCACGTAGTCGACCTCGTTGGCCACCAGCGCCTCGTAGGCGCTCTCGGGCGACATCGCGAGCTCCGGGAAGCTCGAGGCGCGGAAGCACAGGCCCTGCAGCTCCTTGACGCGGCGCTCGCGGTAGAAGTGGTGCATCTCGTTGCAGACCTGGCGCACCGTGTAGCCGCCGTAGCGCGCCTCCTGCGCCGCGTACAGCGTGGGCAGCACCTCGCCGAGCGACGCGTCGCGGTCCCACAGGTTCTTGAACTTCACCAGCTTGGCGATCAGCGTGCTCAACTTGCTCTCGTCCTCGGCCGGCGTCATCAGGAACAGGATGCTGTTCAAGTCGCACTTCTCGGGGATCACACGCTCTTCGCGCAGGAAGTTGGCGATCACCGTGGCCGGCACGCCGTAGTCGAGGTAGTCGCCGGTCTTGCGGTCGATGCCGGGCGTGATGAGCGCCAGCTTGCAGGGGTCGCCCATCGCATAGCCGTCGCTGTAGCCCTTGTAGCCGTGCCAGGCCGCGCCGGGCTTGAAGTTCCAGCACTGCTGCTCGTGCTTGATCACCTCGGTGGGCAGGCTCTCCCACGGCACGTCGGTCGCGTCCTTGGTGAACGGCGAGTTGCGGATCGTCACCACGTCGGGCACGAAGGGGTCGAAGAACCATTGCTCGGCCGCGCTCGCGCCGGTCTTGCGGTAGTGGTGCCCGAACTCGCGCAGCTTCTTGCGCGCCTCGATGGCGACCTCGATGCAGCGATCCCACATCATCTCGCCGGCCTTGCCTTCGTGGATCTTGGCGTTGACGTCGAGCGATGCGAACAGCGGATAGAACGGCGAGGTCGACGCCGCCATCATGAACGACTCGTTGAAGCGCTTGTGGCCGATGTGGCGCGGCTGGCCGCGCAGGTGCTCGTCGCGCTTGTGGATCTGCGAGGCCTGCGAAAAACCCGCGCCCTGCTTGTGCACCGACTGCGTGGAAAACAGCCCCGGCATCTCGGGGCCGAGGTCCTTCAGCCGCATCGGGCTGTGGTCGTCGAACAGCGGGTGGAAGGCGTTGTAGCCGATCCAGGCTTCGTCCCACAGCACGTAGTCGCACAGGTGGCCGATCTTCTCGAGCACCTTCTTCACGTTGTAGATGGTGCCGTCGTAGGTGGCGAGCTGGATGCACGCGAGGCGGAACGGCCGCTGCGCCTTGTGGCGATCCTTGTCCTTGACCAGCGGGTGGTTGCGGATCTGCTCGCGCAGCGTCTTCTCGTCCCACGCGTCCCAGTCGACCGCGCCGATCATGCCGAAGGCGTTGCGCGCGGTCGGCAGGAACACCGGAATCGCACCCGCCTGCACCAGCGCGCCCTGGTGCAGCGACTTGTGGTTGTTGCGGTCGAACAGCACCAGATCGCCACGCTTCAACACCGCGTTGGCCACCACCTTGTTGGAGGTGCTGGTGCCGTTGAGCACGAAGTACGTGCGGTCGGCGCCGAACACCTTGGCCGCATAGTTCTGCGCCTGCGCGGCCACCCCCTCGTGGATCAGCAGGTCGCCCAAGTCGACGTCGGCGTTGCACAGGTCGTTGCGGAACACCGCCTCGCCGAAGTGCTTGAAGAACAGTTGGCCCGCCGGCGACTTGCTGTAGAACTGGCCGCCCTGGTGGCCCGGGCAGTCGAACGCGATGTTGCCCTCGGCGTCGTAGGTCATCAGGCCGCCGAAGAACGGCGGCAGCAGCGACATGCCGTAGTTCACCAGGCCGCTCAGCACCTGCTTGGAATAGAACTCCGGCGACTGCTGGCCGAGGTAGATGAAACCGTCGATCTCGCCGACCTGCCCCAGCACCGCCATGTCGGCGATGCGGTGCGAGTCGGCCAGCCCCCACAGCGGCGTGCGAAAGCCGATCGCGCGCACCGCGCGTGCCAGTTTGCGCGCGGGCTCGAGGCGCTCGCCGTCGATCAGCGCGACATAGGCGCCGACGCTGGCGTCTTCCGAGGGATCACGATCGAAGCTGTCGGTGACCTCGACCTCGAAGTGGTGGGCCCTGAAGCTGTCGAGCAGCTGCTGGATCTGCGGGTTGGTGTGGTCGACGATCGCCACCACTTTCAGGAAGCGGTGAAACGGAATCGGCAGTTGCGCGCCCTTGACCGGATACGGCGTCATGTAACGAGTCCTCCTTGCGGCGAAGTCACTCTTTCACGCAGTCGAGCAGCCAGCGCTTGTGCCCGTTCTTGTCGTGGTCGAAGCGCAGGCCGTGGATGTCGGCCTCGAAACCGGGGAAGCGGTCGTCGGTGTCGCGCGCGAATTTCAGATACTCGATGATCGACGTGGTCGTGAAGCGCTCGCCCGGCATGATCAGCGGAATGCCCGGCGGGTACGGCACCACCATCACCGCGGTGATGCGCCCCTTCAGCTTGTCGATCGGCACCGGCTCGACTTCGCCGTGCACCAGGTGGTTATAGGCGACCGACGGCGTCATCGCCGGCACCGGCAGGTCGGTGTACATGGCGTTCATCGCGTGCGCGGTGTCGTTGTCGCGGTAGCAGGCGTGCAGCGCCTCGCACAGGTCGCGCAGGCCCCAGCCGGCGTAGGCCAACGCGCCGGCAGCGGCCACGCTGGGCAGCGTCTTGGCCAGCGGCGCGTTGCGGTCGTAGTCGGTCTTGAAGTCGACCAGCGCGTCGACCATCGTGGCCCACTTGCCGCGCGTGATGCCGAGCGAGAACAGGATCAGGAAGCTGTACAGGCCCGTCTTCTCGACCACCAGCCCGCGCTCCCACAAATACTTGCTCACCACCGCGGCCGGGATGCCGCTCTTGGCGAGCTTGGCGCCCTTGCCCAGGCCCGGCGTCATCAGCGTGACCTTGATCGGGTCGAGCATGATGTAGTCGGAGGCCAGGCTGCCGAAGCCGTGCCACGAGGCTTTGGGATCGAGCACCCAGTCGGCGGTCTTCAGCGGCTTGTCGAGGTTCAGGCCGTCGGGCTGCCAGACCTTGAACCACCAATCGGCGCTCTTGAAGCGTTTGCCGATCTGCGCCAGCGCGTGGCGGAAGTTCATCGCCTCGTCGTGCGTCTCCTGCACGATCGAGCGGCCGGCGTCGCCTTCCATCATCGCCGAGCTGACGTCGAGCGACGCGATGATGCCGTAGTGCGGCGACGTCGAGCCGTGCATCATGAAGGCGTCGTTGAAGCGCGTAGTGTCGATCTTGCGCTTGTCGGACTCCTGCACGTGGATCATCGACGCCTGCGAGAACGCAGCCAGCAGCTTGTGCGTCGAGTGGGTGGCGAACACCAGCGTGTGGTCGGCGCGCGGGTAGCCGCGCGGCACGCCCATCGCGTGGCGGCCGGCGTAGAACTCGTGGAACGCCGCGTACGCGTACCAGGCTTCGTCGAAGTGCAGCGCGTCCACCTGGTCGGCCACCTGCGCCTTGATCTTCTCGGCGTTGTAGCAAAGGCCGTCGTAGGTGGAGTTGGTGACCACCGCGATGCGCACGTTGCCCTTGTGGCCGCGCGCGATCGGGCTGGCGGCGATCTTCTTCTTGATCGCCGCGGGCGAAAACTGATCGAGCCCGATCGGCCCGATGATGCCGTGGTCGTTGCGCGCCGGCGTGAAGTAGATCGGCGTCGCGCCGGTCATGATCAGCGAGTGCAGCAGCGACTTGTGGCAGTTGCGGTCGACGATCACCAGGTCGCCACGCCCGGCCATCGAGTGCCAGACGATCTTGTTGGCGGTGGAGGTGCCGTTGGTCACGAAGTAGGTGTGGTCGGCGCCGAACACCTTGGCCGCGTAGGCCTCGGCGCCCTTGATCGGCCCGGTGTGGTCGAGCAACGAACCGAGTTCGGGCACCGAGATCGAGAGGTCCGAGCGCAGCGTGTTCTCGCCGAAGAAGGCGTGCAGCGCATGGCCCACCGGCGACTTGAGGAAGCCCACGCCGCCCGCGTGCCCGGGCGTGTGCCACGAGTAGGCCGAGCGCTCGGCGTGGCGCACCAGCGCCTTGAAGAACGGCGGCAGCAGGTTCTCGAGGTAATCGGCGGCCAGCCGCATGATCTGCCGCGCCAGGAACTCCACCGTGTCCTCGTACAGGTAGAGCACGCTGCTGATGTTGCGCAGCACCTCGGCGGCGCCGCGCTGGTCGGCGCGCAGGACCGCGCTCTCGCCGAGCGCGATGATCGGCAGCCCCGGCGCGCGCTCGTGCACGGTCTTCAGGTGGCCGACGACCTGCTTGAGCTCGGCGTCGCCGCGCACCGCTTCGGCGCCGAACACGATGGCCGCCAGCCCGCGGTGTGCCCCGGCCACGATGCCGGCATCTTCACGCGTGTCGACCAGGATCGTCTTCCAGCCGCCGCGCTCGAGCTCCTGCTGGATCTGGCGCAGCCGCACGCCGGCCACCGACTGCGCGGCCACGTCGCGATGCGCGATCAGGATGGGAAAACTGCCCTGGAACTGCATGCGTCACTCTCCTCGGTCAGAACGTGACCCGCGTCGACCACTGCACCCGCTCGTCGGTGGCGGAGCTGCCGTCCTTCGCCTCGTTCTTACCCCAGATGTACTCGGCTCCGGTCGTCACGTTCTTCGACATCGCCCACAGCACGTTGAGCGAGCCGTAGCTGCCGCGGCGGAATGCCGTGTTGAACTGGCCGTCGGTGTTGCTCTGCTTGTGCTGGCTGAAGCCGACCGAGCTCGTCCACTTGTCGGTCCAGTTATGGTTGTAGTAGACGAGGTAGCCTTGCGAGCGCACGGTCTCGGCCTGCAGGCTGGCGTTCGGCGCGAGGTCGATGCCGCCGTCGTTCATGTAGCTGGCGATCGCCTTGCCAGTGACCGCCTGCCAGTTGAGCTGCCCGAAGCCGAACACCTTCCAGGTGCCGCTCAGGTTCAGGCCATAGCCCGTCTTCTCGTTGGAAGGTTCGCCGTCGGCGCTGGCGGTGTTGTGAAAGCCCACCTGCCGCACGAGGGCCGCGGCGCGCACGTGGCCCCAGTCGCCCTCGTAGCGGAACGACCCCACCAGATCGGGGAAGCGGTTGCGGCTGGCGATGCCGGCGCCGAGCGCCGGGTCGACCTCGGTCACCTTGCCGGTGTCGATCACCGAGTTGGGCGCCTCGAGCGACACCGCCACGGTCATGCCGTTGCCGCTGAACGGCGTGATGCGGAACTGCGGGTTGCGCACGAACACCATGCCCGGCGGCCCCCAGTAGTCGATGGTGTTGGGGAACACGCTCATGTCCATGAAGTTGGAGTCGTACTGCCCAACGCCGTACATGCCCATCTCGGCCCAGGCGCGCAGCCAGTGGATGTTGGTGCCGCCGTCGCTGCCGAAAAGGTCGAACGCGAGGTCGGTCTTGACCAGGCCGTAGGCGGTGGGGATGAAGCCGCGCACACCCAGGCTCGACTGGCGGATGCTGAAGGTGAACTGGCCGTCGTCGCCGCAGCCGGGGCTGCCCGGGCAGAAGATCGGGATCTGCGACGGCCGCAGCGTGGCCGCGTACGAGGGATTCATCTTCTTGAAGTCGTAGATCGCATCGGCCATCGCCTGGCCGTAGATCTCGACGCGGGCCTGGCCCGGATCGGCAGCGCCTTGCTCGGCGTTGGAGCCCGGCGCCACCGCCGGGGCCGGTGCAGGAGGCGCCGCGGCTGCAGCCGCAGCAGCCCCGGCAGCGGCCTGGGGTCCCTTGGCCCCTTGCGCTTCGAGCGCCCTCACGCGGGCCTGCAAGTCCTGGATCGTGCGCATCGCCTGGTCGAGCGCGGCCTTGAGCTCCTGCGTCGTCGACTGGGCCTGGGCACCGCCGCACAGCGCCAACGCGGCTGCCGCCGCAACCACCTGCTGTCGCATGTCGTCTCCTCTCGTGGGATTGCTTCGACTGGCATTGGCAGGGGTCAGGCCGCGCGCGCACACGCTCTGCCCGACCTCCACCGGGCACGCAGTATGCGCCCCGGGACTCGGTTGGAAAATGGGACCAAGGTCCCATCAGAGATGCAGGCGCGTGCACCTGCAAGAATTGCAACTCGTTTCCCGCGTTGGCGCTCGCGGCGCAGGCGGCGACTCAGCATCGACGCTACGCCATCACGTGCACGCCGCCGTCCACGTACACGGTCTCTCCCGACAACCGCCGCGCGTACGGCGTGGCGAGGAAGGCGCAGGTGAAGCCGACGTCCATGATGTCGACCAGCTCGCCCAGCGGCGCGCGGCGCGCCGCCTCGTTGAGCAGCAGGTCGAAGTCCTTCAGGCCGGAGGCGGCGCGCGTTTTCAGCGGCCCCGGCGACACCGGGTGCACGCGGATGCCTCTGGGCCCGAGCTCGTAGGCCAGGTACCGCGCCGAGGCCTCCAGCGCGGCCTTCACCGGGCCCATCACGTTGTAGTTGGGGACCACCTTGTTGGCGCCGTAGTAGCTCATCGTGAACATGGTGCCGCCGTCCTTCATCAGCGGCGCCGCCAGCCGCGCCATGCGGATGAACGAGTGGCACGACACGTCGATGGCCTTGCCGAAGCCCTCGGCCGAGCACTCGAGCAGGCCGCCTTGCAGATCGTCTTTCGGGGCCCAGGCGATCGAGTGCACCAGCATGTCGAGCCGGCCCCACTGCTGCTCGATGCGCGCGAACACCGCCTCGAGCTCGCCGGGCTGCGACACGTCCAGCGGCATGAAGATCGGCGCCTGCAGCTCGCGCGCCAGCGGCTCGACGTAGCCCTTGGCCTTCTCGTTCAGATAGGTGATCGCGAGCTCGGCGCCGAGCTCGCGAAACGCCTTGGCGCAGCCGTAGGCGATGGAGTGCTCGTTGGCGATGCCGCACACCAGGGCCTTCTTGCCCTCGAGGAGCGTGCCGGGGGTCGGGTTGCTCATGACGAGCCTCCTTGCAGCGCCTGCAGCGTGTGGCGCGCGATCATCAGTTCCTCGTTGGTGGGGATCGCCCACACCGCGACGCGGCTGGCCGCCGTGCTGATGCGCGGGCCGCCCGCTGCGTTGGCCGCGGCGTCGAGCGCGACGCCGAGCCAGGCCGCGTGGCGGCACACACGCTCGCGGATCAGCGGCGCGTGCTCGCCGATGCCGGCCGTGAACACCAGCGCATCGACGCCCTGCGCCGCCGCGGCGAGCGAGCCCAGCTCGCGCCCGATGCGGTAGCAGTAGAGGTCGATCGCCAGCCGCGCCCGCTCGTCGTCGCTGGCCAGCAGCGTGCGCATGTCGCTCGACACGCCCGACACGCCGAGCAGTCCGGAGCGCTTGTAGATCAGGTCTTCGACGGCGCGCGCGTCCATGCCGAGCTCGTCGATCAGATACAGGATCACGCCGGGGTCGAGGTTGCCGCAGCGCGTGCCCATCGGCAGCCCGTCGACCGCGGTGAAGCCCATCGTGCTGGCGACGCTGCGACCGCCCACCAGCGCACACATGCTGCTGCCGTTGCCCAGATGCGCGACGATCGTGCGGCCGGCTGCGGCCCGCGGATCGATCTGCGGCAGCACGCTGGCGATGTACTCGTACGACAGGCCGTGAAAGCCGTAGCGGCGCACGCCCTTGCCGGTGATCTCGGGCGGCAGCGCGAACGCCTGCGCCACCTCGGGCTGCGCGCGATGGAACGCGGTGTCGAAACACGCCACCTGCGGCACCTGCGGCTGCAACTCTCCGAGGATGCGCAGCGGCGCCAGGTTGTGGGGCTGGTGCAGCGGCGCCAGCGGCGTCAGCTTGTCGAGCGCGGCTGTCACCTGCGGCGTCACCCGCACCGCACCGCTGTAGTCGGTGCCGCCGTGCACGACGCGGTGGCCCACCGCCACCAGGTGGTGGCCCTGCCCGTGCGCCCGCAGAAAGTCGGCCAGGTAGGACAGTGCGCCTTCGTGGCCGAGCTGCACGCCCTCGCCCCACGAGTGGGAGCCGATGTCGGCGCCCTGTGCATCGACGGCGCTGAAGCGGGGCGAGGTGTACAGGCTCTCGATCTGGCCGTGCAGCAGCAGCGGCGGCCCGGCGCCGGCGGCATCGAACAGCGTGAACTTGATGCTCGACGAGCCGGCGTTGAGCACGAGCACGACGTCGGTCATCGGATCACCCGCTGGCCTTGGCGGCGTCGGCGCGGCGCGCCTGCGCCACCAGCGCGGCGATGGCGCACGACGCCAGCCGCGTCATCACCGAGTCGGCGCGGCTGGTGAGGATGATCGGCACACGCGCGCCGAGCACGATGCCGGCGGCGTCGGCACCGGCCAGGAACGACAGGCTCTTGGCCAGCATGTTGCCGGCCTCGAGGTCGGGCACCAGCAGCACGTTGGCGCGCCCGGCCACCGGCGAGTCGATCTTCTTGATTTGCGCGGCTTCGAGGTTGATCGCGTTGTCGAGCGCCAGCGGGCCGTCGACCAGCGCACCGGTGATCTGGTGGCGGTCGACCATCTTGCACAGCGCAGCGGCCTCCACCGTGGACGGCACCTTCGGGTTGACGGTCTCCATCGCCGACAGGATCGCCACGCGCACCTCGTCGATGTGCATCGCATGCGCGAGGTCGATCGCGTTTTGCAGGATGTCGGCCTTGTCTTCCAGCGTCGGCGCGATGTTGACCGCGGCGTCGGTGATGATCAGCGTCTGCTCGTGGCCCGGCACGTCCATCACGAAGCAGTGGCTGACGCGCCGCGCCGTGCGCAGCCCGCTGTCGCGCTGCACCACCGCGGCCATCAGCTCGTCGGTGTGCAGGCTGCCTTTCATCAGCGCCTCGGCCTTGCCCTCGCGCACCAGCTGCACCGCCATCGCGGCGGCGGCGTGGCTGTAGGGCGCATCGACGATCTGTGCCGGCGACAGGTCGATGTCGTGTGCGGCGGCGATCGCCTCGATGCGTGCGCGCGGCCCCACCAGGATCGGCTTGATGAGGCCGATCCTGGCGGCTTCCATCGCACCTTCGAGCGACGACTGGTCGCACGGATGCACCACCGCCGTCGGCGTGGGCTCGAACGACTTGCAGAAGTCGATCAATTTCCGGTACTTGGCGTGCTGCGTCTGATTCATGGGCTTTCCTCGGTACTGCTCGGCGATCGGCGATCAGGCGCGCCGCGCCACCGCCTTCGGGCGTCGCGCGCGCTGCACCTTGTCGGACAGCACGTTGCGGATGCGCGCCAGCATCGCCACTTGTTCAGCCGTCGGCTTGGCGCTCTGGACGCGGCGGTCGGCCAGCAGCTTGTCGAGCAGGCCGAGAAAACGCTGGCGGTCGGCGCGCTCGTGCAGCAGCAGCGGCAACGCTTCGACGGCGCGGTCGGGCTCGTACGACACGATGATCTCCTGCTCGCCGCGGATGCGGCGCCATTCGTGCGGCGGCAAATCCGGCAGGTCAGTGGCGTAGTCGGAGGCGATCTCCTGGCGCAGCTCCAGCCGCGACAGTGGCAGCGGCTCGCCGCGGCGCATCAACAGGAACGCCGCGCGCGCCAGCGCCTCGACGTAGCCGCCGTCGTGGATGGCGGCGAGCGCGTTGCGCACGATCGGCAGTTCGCGGGGGTCGACCTGGTTCTTGGCACCCGGCTGCTGCGCCGCCTGGTCGTCGGCCGCGTGGCGCGACTGCAGGTTGGCGTAGAGCGTGAAGAAGCCGGCCTCGGTAAGTGCGTCGCGCAGCGCGCGGTAGTGGTCGAGCGACGCGCTCACCATCTCGGCGCCCATCTTTTCGGCGCGGCGCAGCGGATGTTCGTCGTCGAGCGGCTGGCGGTTGGCTTTCACCGCCTGTGCGGCAGGATCGAGCCAGGCCAGCCACGGGTTGAGCTGCGAGATCGCCCAGTTCTGCGCCCGCAGCGGATGGAACTGCCGCGTCAATTGCGCGGTGTACTCGTTGGACATCGCCTGCACCAGCGGCTGCATGAACAGCTCGTAGCCGCGCTGGTTGAACTCCGACACCTCGGCCACCGCCTCGAAGGCCTTCTCGTCGGTGCGCTCGAAGCGGTTGAGTTGCGCGGCCAGGTCTTCGAGCCGGCGCTCGTGGAACTCGACCTCGTAGCTCACCTCGCCGCCCTTGGCGCGCGACTCGCTGATCGCCATGCCGTAGACGCCGGGCGGCAAGCGCTCGATGGTCTGGAGCACCGACACGATCTGCGCGTGCTCCTTCTTGGCCACCTTGCCCGACACGAAGATGCCGAGGTGGCCGATGTCCTGGTGCAGCAAGCCTACGATCACCTGGCCGCGCGCCTTGACCTCGTCGGTGCTGCCGTAGACGTCGAGCACCCAGTTGAACGCCTGCTGCGGCGGCGTGATGTTGTCGCCCATCGACGCGAACAGCACGATCGGCGAGCGGATGTTGCGCAGGTCGAGCGCCTGGCCGCCGTTGGTCTTGACGTCACCCGACCACAGCTTGTTGCCGACGAACAGGTTGCGCGTGATCCATTCGATCTCCTCGCGATTCATCAGGTAGAAGCCGCCCCACCAGCGCTCGAACTCCAGGAAGCGCGGCGGCTCGGTGTCGGCCTTGTCGTAGAGGTGGTAGTACTTGTCCCACAGGCTGTTGGCCGGGTTCAGGTTCTCGAAGTTCTGCACCAGGTGCGCGCCGTCGAACTTGCCGTTGCCGAGGTCGGCCGACAGCGAGGCCAGCCACGAGCCGCCGAGCATGCCGCCGGCGTAGCGCATCGGGTTGTCGCTGGCGCCCTCGGTCCAGGCGCCGCCCCAGTACGACATCGGCGCGCCGTTGATGACGATCGGGCCGGTGTCCTCGGGGTCGGAGGCGGCGA
>DATDJF010000277.1:0-18733 GCA_036520715.1 Burkholderiaceae bacterium
CGCCCTTGGCGCGGCTCACGACACATCAGCCAGGGTGTTCACCCATGCATCTTTCCGAACTAAAAGCGCTCCACGTCTCCGAGCTCATCAAGATGGGCGAGGGACTCGAGATCGAGAACGTCGCTCGCATGCGCAAGCAGGAGCTGATGTTCGCGATCATGAAGAAGCGCGCCAAGGGTGGCGAGCAGGTCTTCGGCGACGGCGTGCTGGAGGTGCTGCCCGACGGCTTCGGCTTCCTGCGCTCGCCCGACGCGAGCTACATGGCGTCCACCGACGACATCTACCTGTCGCCCAGCCAGATACGCCGCTTCAACCTGCACACCGGCGACGCCGTCGAAGGCGAGGTGCGTGTGCCGAAGGACGGCGAACGTTACTTTGCTCTCGTCAAGGTCGACCGCGTCAACGGCCTGACGCCCGAGGAGAGCAAGCACAAGATCATGTTCGAGAACTTGACACCACTGTTCCCGAAGGAGCAGTTCAAGCTCGAACGCGACATCAAGGCCGAAGAGAACATCACCTGCCGCATCATCGATCTGATCGCGCCGCTCGGCAAAGGCCAGCGTGCGCTGCTCGTCTCACAGCCCAAGAGCGGCAAGACGATCATGATGCAGCACCTCGCGCACGCGGTGGTCGCCAACTACCCCGACGTGCACCTGATCGTGCTGCTGGTCGACGAGCGGCCCGAGGAAGTGACCGAGATGATCCGCACCGTGCGCGGCGAGGTCATCAGCTCCACCTTCGACGAGCCCGCGGCGCGCCACGTGCAGGTCGCCGAGATGGTGATCGAACGCGCCAAGCGCTTGGTCGAGCTGAAGAAGGACGTGGTGATCCTGCTCGACTCGATCACCCGGCTGGCGCGCGCCTACAACAACGTGCTGCCCTCCTCCGGCAAGGTGCTCACCGGCGGCGTCGACGCCAACGCGCTGCAAAGGCCCAAGCGCTTCTTCGGCGCCGCGCGCAACGTCGAGGAAGGCGGCTCGCTCACCATCATCGGCACGGCCCTCATCGACACCGGCTCCAAGATGGACGAGGTGATCTACGAAGAGTTCAAGGGCACCGGCAACTGCGAGATCCATCTGGACCGCCGCATGTCGGAGAAACGCGTCTACCCGTCGATCCTGCTCAACAAGAGCGGCACACGGCGCGAGGAGCTGCTGCTCAAGCCCGAGATCCTGCAAAAGACCTGGATCCTGCGCAAGCTGCTCTATCCGATGGACGAGATCGAGGCGATGGAGTTCATCCTCGACAAGATGAAGGCCAGCAAGAACAACCTGGACTTTTTCGACATGATGCGAAGGGGCGGCTAAATCGCCGGCCCGCTATAATCCGCGCCTCCCAAAACCGGAAAGTGCGTGCACCCGAGGGTCGCACGTGGCTCCCGCACTCAGCGAGCACACCATGAAACAAGGCATCCACCCCGAATACCGCGAAATCTGTTTCGTGGATCTGTCCAACGGCTTCAAGTTCGTCACCCGTTCGTCCCTGCAGACGAAAGAGACGATCAAGATGGACGACGGCCGCGAGTTGCCGCTGGTCAAGCTCGAGACCACGAGCGAGTCGCACCCGTTCTATACCGGCACACAAAAGAGCGTCGACAGCCTGGGCGGCCGCGTCGAGAAGTTCCGCAACAAGTTCGCGCGCGTCGGCCTCAAGAAGTGAGGCGCACGTCTGTGCAACGCAAAGGCAGCTTCGGCTGCCTTTTTTGTTTGCGGCGTCGACCGCACGGCCGTCGACAGGTCGCCACGGCCGCTGCGGCATGATGAGCAGGTGAACTCGGCCCCGATCCCGGCCTTGGTGACCCGCGACGCCGCAAGGCAGTTGCCGCGGCTGGCGCTGCTGGCGCTGTGCGCCGCCTATGTGTTGCCCGGCGTGTTCGGGCGCGACCCGTGGAAGAACGCCGACCTCACCGCATTCGGCCAGATGCTGGCCATGGCCGAGGGCCGCACGTCGTGGCTGAACCCGGCGCTGGGCGGCGTGCTCACCGACTCGTCGCCGCTGCCGCATTGGCTGGGCGCGGGCTTCATCCTGTTGACCTCGCCGTGGCTCGACCCGGCGCTGGCGGTGCGCATCCCGTTCGCGCTGCTGCTGGCGCTGACCATGGCCGCCCTCTGGTACGCCTGCTTCGCGCTGGCGCGCACCGAGGCCGCACAGCCGCTGCCGTTCGCCTTTGGCGGCGAGGCACGCAGCGTGGACTACGCCCGCGCCATCGCCGACGCCTCGATCCTGGCCCTGGTGGCCACGCTGGGCTTGCTGCAACTCGGACACGAGACGACCCCCGAACTGGTCCAGCTCGCCGCCGTCGCCGGCGCACAATGGGCGCTCGCAGTGGCGCCCTATCACCCGCGCCGGGCGCGTGTCGGCATCGTGCTGTCGTTGCCGGTTCTCAGCAGCAGCGGCGCGCCGATGATGGCCCTCGTGCTGGGTGTCGCCGGCGCCGCGATCTGCGCGCGATCCACCTACGATGGTGTGCGTCGATTCGGCTGGTGGGTCGCCGCCTCCACGCTGCTGGCCTGCGTGACGGCGTGGCTGCTCGGCCAGTGGGATTGGCGGGTGACGCCGCCGACTTCGCCGCTGCAGTTGCTGCACATCGCACGCCAGTGGCTGTGGTTCCTGTGGCCTGCCTGGCTGCTGGCGCTGTGGGCCTTGTGGCGGTGGCGGCGGTTCCTGACGCGCCGCCACGTGGCGATCCCGCTGTCGGTGCTGATCACCGCGCTGGTGGCCAACCTGGTGATGGGAGGCCTGGACCGGGCGCTGATGCTTGGCTTGCCAGGTGTGGCGGTGCTGGCCGCCTTCGCCTTGCCGACCCTGAATCGCAGCACCAGTTCGGCGATCGATTGGTTCTCGGTTTTCTTCTTCACGCTGCTCGCCCTCGCGGTGTGGGTCGTCTACATCGCGCTGCAGACCGGTGTGCCCGCCAAGACGGCGGCCAGCGTGCTGAAGCTCGCGCCCGGACTCAAACCCACATTCGCCTGGCTGCCGCTGATCGTCGCGATCGTGTCCACCCTTGCGTGGCTCTGGCTGGTGCGCTGGCGCACCGCCCGGCATCGCGCCGCGCTGTGGCGCAGCCTGGTGCTGCCGGCCGGCGGCGTGGTGCTGGCGTGGACGCTGGCGATGACGCTGTGGCTGCAGCCGTTGGACTTCGCGCGCAGCTATCGCGCCCACGTGGCGCTGCTGTCCAAGCACATCCCGCCGGGCGTGTGCATCACGGCGCCCGGTGTGCCGCGTGCGCTGACGGCCGCGCTCGAATACCACGGCCGCTGGCGAGTCGAAGCGCGGCCCGAGGTGGCAGCGATAAGCGACTGCCCGGTGTGGGTCAAGGCGGGGACGATCGCCAACCCGCCGGACGTGCCGCGCGGCTGGCAGACGATCGCCATCGAGCGCCGGCCCACCGACAGGGACGAAGTCACCGGCGTGTATCGCCGGGCACCCGTCCCCGCAGGCAGCACGGCGCCGCAGTGAGCGCCCGACGCTTCAGCGCACGCGCGACGCCGGCAAGACCAGCCTGAAGGCCGAGCCCTTGCCGGGCTCGCTGTCCACGTTCAGCTCGCCACCGTGGCGCTGCGCGGTGTGCTTGGCGATCGCCAGTCCGAGCCCGGTGCCGCCGCTGCCGCGCGAGCGGCCATCGTCGACGCGGTAGAAACGCTCGCCCAGCCGGGGCAGATGTTCACGCGCGATGCCGATGCCGGTGTCACGCACCTCGAACACGCCGGCCCCTTGCGCGCGCCGCTGCCACGACACCGTGATGCGGCCCCCCGCGGCGGTGTAGCGAACGGCATTGCTCACCAGGTTGAGCAGAGCCCCGTAGAGCTCGGTCTCGTTGCCGGCCACGGCGCCGGCGGCACCCTCGAACACCAGCTCATGGCGCCCCGCCGACAGCGATTGGGCGTCGGCCTGCACACGGCGCAGCAGCACCTCGACCTCGATCCATTGATCCACCGGCGGCCTCGGGCCGCCCTCGAGTTGCGCCAGCGTCAGCAGGTCATCGAGCAGCACGCGCATGCGATCGGTCTGCTCCTTCATCAGCGTCAGCACGCGCTTGCGCTCGTGCGGCGTGAGATCGATCTGGTTCATCGTGTCGACGAAGCCGGCCAGCACCGTCAGCGGCGTGCGGATCTCGTGCGACGCATTGGCCACGAAGTCACGCCGCATCTCGTCGGTGCGCTGGCGTTCGGTCACGTCCTGCGTGATCAGCAGCACCTGGCCCTCGCCATAGGTGCGCACCCAGACGGCGAGCGTGCCGCGCCGCGCCGGAATCACGAACGTCAGCACCTCGTCGGTCTTGCGTGCCTGCAGGTGCGCCACGAAGGCCGGCACCCGGACCAGATTGGTCAGCGGCTGTCCGAGATCGCGCGTTGGATCGATGCTGAGGTGGTCGGCCGCGGTGGAGTTGCACCACTCGATGCGGTCGCCCGCATCGAGCAGCATCACGCCGTTGGGCGAGGCCTCGATCGCCGACAGGAACTGCGCCATGCGCTGGCGCTCGCGCTGCAGGTCTGTCTCGCGGGCACGCAGCGCGCGCTCCATGCGATAGCCGAGCTCGCCCCAGAAGCCGGTGTCGCGGGGCGCGTCGGTCGATTGCGAACCGCGCAGCCAGGCCATCAAGTGGCCGGCGCGCAGGGCGTCGCGGGAGGCCACCAGCACGAGGCCGAGCAGCGCACCGCCGATGGCCCAACCGGTGGCCGGCAAGCGCAGCATCGTGGCTGCCAGGTGCCCCACGAGCGCTGCCGCGGCGGCCACGGCCAGCGCTGTCAGCAGTCGGGGCAACAACCAGATCATCGCTGTCGGCGCGTCAGCGCCTTGGTCGGCATCACGCGGCCGCCTCAGGCGACCACGGAGCTCGCCTGGCGCGCAAAGCGGTAGCCCACTCCGCGAACGGTTTCGATCATCGCCGCGCACTGCACCGGGCTCAGTGCATCGCGCAGCCGCTTGACGTGCACGTCGACCGTGCGCTCCTCGATGAACACATGATCGCCCCACACACGATCCAGGAGCTGCTTGCGGCTGTGCACCCGGTCGGGGTGCGTCATCAGGAAGTGCAGCAGCCTGAACTCGGTGGGGCCCATGTGCACGTCGCGCCCTGCCGCGGTGACGCGGTGGGTCGCCGGATCGACCAGCAACTCGCCCGCGCGCACCGCCTGCTCCAGCGCCTCGGGCGCGCGCCGCCGCAGCACGGCGCGGATGCGGGCATGCAGCTCGCTGGTCGAAAACGGCTTGGTCAGGTAGTCGTCGGCCCCCGAGTCGAGGCCCGCGATCTTGTCGGTCTCCTCGGCGCGAGCGGTCAGCATGATGATCGGCAGGTCACGCGTGCGCGCATCGCCGCGCCAGCGCCGCGCCAGCGCGAGGCCCGATTGATCGGGCAGCATCCAGTCGAGCACCACCAGGTCGGGCAACACCGCGTCGATTTCGAGCTGCGCCTGCGCCGCGTCGCCCGCCAGCGCCACCTCGTGGCCGGAGTGGCGCAGGTTCAGCGCCAGCAGCTCGGCGATCGCCGCTTCGTCTTCGACCACCAAGATGCGGCTCATCGTGCGAGTGACTCCACGATTGCGGGCGAACTGTGCCTCACGTCAGCACCTTTGACGATGTAGATGATCACCTCCGCCAGATTCTTGGCATGGTCGCCTACCCGTTCGATCGCCTTGGCGACGAACACGAGGTCGATGCTGGCTGAGATGGTGCGCGGGTCCTCCATCATGTAGGTGATCAGCTTGCGCATCAGCCCGTCGAATTCGCGGTCGATCTGGTCGTCGCTCTTGAGCACGTCGAGCGCGGCCTCGGTGTCCAGGCGCGCGAACGCGTCGAGCACCTTGCGCAACTGATGAGTCGCTAACTCCGACTCGAAAGACAGGTCCGACACCGGCAGCCGCATGCGGCTGGAGACGCCAGAGTTGAGCAGACGCTGCACGGTGCGCGCGATGCGCGCCGCCTCGTCACCGATGCGCTCGAGGTTGCCGATGGTCTTGGAAATGGCGATCAGCAGTCGCAGGTCGCGCGCAGTCGGCTGGCGGCGCGCGATGATGGTCGACAGGTCACGATCGATCTCGACCTCCAGCGCATTGACGCGCTGCTCCTGCTCCAGCACCAGCGTGGCGATGTCGCCGCTGAAGGTCGACAGCGCATGCACTGCCTGCGCCACCTGCGATTCGACGAGCCCGCCCATCTCGAGCACGCGAGCCGAGATGGAGGACAGTTCGGCATCGAACTGGGTGGACAGGTGCTTGTCGGTCATGCCTTGCCTTCCAGCGACGCTGACTGCGCGCGCGGATTGTTCATCCGAACCTCCCGGTGATGTAGTCTTCAGTGTCCTTCTTCGACGGCTTCATGAACACCTCGGCCGTGGGGCCGAACTCCACCAAGTCGCCAAGATACATGTAGGCCGTGAAGTCGGAGCAGCGCGCCGCCTGCTGCATGTTGTGAGTGACGATCACCACCGTGTAGTCGTTCTTCAGTTCGTGGATCAATTCCTCGATCTTGCCGGTCGAGATCGGGTCGAGCGCCGAACACGGCTCGTCGAGCAGCAACACCTCGGGCTTGATGGCGATGCCGCGGGCGATGCACAGGCGCTGCTGCTGGCCGCCCGACAGGCCGGCGCCGCTCTGGCCGAGCTTGTCTTTCACCTCATTCCACAGAGCCGCCTTCTTGAGCGCCCATTCGACGCGCTCGTCCATCTCCACGCGCGGCAGCGTCTCGAACAGCCGCACGCCGAATGCGATGTTGTCGTAGATCGACATCGGAAACGGCGTCGGCTTCTGGAACACCATGCCGATCTTGGCGCGGATCAGGCTGACGTCGAGCCGGCGATCAAGAACGTTGGCGCCGTCGAGCAGAATCTCGCCGACTGCGCGTTGCTCCGGATAGAGCTCGAACATGCGGTTGAAGGTGCGCAGCAGCGTCGACTTGCCGCACCCCGACGGGCCGATGAAGGCCGTGACCTTGCGCTCCGGGATCTCCAGATCGATATGCTTGAGCGCGTGAAAACTGCCATAGTAGAAATTCAGGTCGCGCACGGCGATCTTGGTTCTCTGGCGCAGTGCGGGGTCGGCAACGGCTTCCATCGGTGTCTCAGTTTTTGTTGCGGAACATCACCCGTGCCAGGATGTTCAACCCCAGCACGCCCAGCGTGATCAGGAACACGCCCACCCAGGCCAGCGACTGCCAGTTCTGATACGGGCTCATCGCGAACTTGAAGATGGTGACCGGCACGCTGGCCATCGGTTCGGACAGGTTGCTTGTCCAGAACTGATTGGACAGTGCCGTGAACAGGAGTGGCGCCGTTTCGCCCGCGATGCGCGCCACCGCCAGCAACACGCCGGTCACCACGCCGGCTCGCGCCGCCTTCAAGGTGATCAGCATGATCACTTTCCACTTCGGCGCACCCAAGGCATAGGCCGCTTCGCGCAACGCATTGGGGATCAGGTTGAGCATGTTCTCGGTGGTGCGCACCACCACCGGGATCACGATCAAGGCCAGCGCGAGCACACCGGCCCAGCCAGAGAACGATTTGTAGCGGGCCACCACCACCGAGTAGATGAACAGGCCGATCACGATCGACGGCGCCGACAGCAGGATGTCGTTGATGAACTGCGTGACCCGTCCGAGCCAGTTGCGCTGGCCATACTCGCCGAGGTAGATGCCCGCCAGAATGCCGATCGGCGTGCCGAGCGCGGTGGCCAGCGTCACGATCACCAGCGAGCCGAAGATGGCGTTGGCCAGCCCACCGACCTCCGCCTGCGGCGGTGGCGTCATCTCGGTCAGCACCTGCCAGCTCAGGCCGCCCACACCGAGCAGCAGCGTCTCGAACAGGATCCAGATCAGCCAGAACACGCCGAACGCCATCGCCCCCAGCGACAGCATCAACGCCACCGCATTGACGCGCTTGCGGCGGCGATGCAGTGCCAGCTTGCCGGCGTCGAAGGCCAGCGCTCGGGTCATGACTTGCTGCCTTCGCCGCGCTTGAGCTGCATCAGCAGCAGCTTCGACAGCGACAGCACGACAAAGGTGATGAAGAACAACACCAGGCCCAGATAGATCAACGAGGCCTGGTGCAGGCCAGGTCCGGCCTCTGCGAACTCATTGGCCAGCGCCGACGTGATGCTGTTGGCAGCCTCGAACAGCGACAACGAGTTGAGCTGGTTCATGTTGCCGATGACGAAGGTCACCGCCATCGTTTCGCCCAGCGCGCGGCCCAGGCCGAGCATGATGCCGCCGACAACCCCGGTCTTGGTGTACGGCAGCACCACCCGCCACATCACCTCCCAGGTGGTGGCGCCCAGTGCGTAAGCCGACTCCTTGAGCATCGGCGGGGTGACCTCGAAGACGTCGCGCATCACCGCGGCGATGAACGGAATGACCATGATCGCCAGGATGATGCCCGCGGACAACAGGCCCAGACCCACCGGCGGCCCGGAGAAGAGTGCCCCGAGCAGCGGTGTGTTGGCGAACATGGACTGCAGCGGCCCCTGCACCCAGGTCGCCAGGATGGGCCCGAACACCAGCAGGCCCCACATGCCGTAGACGATCGAAGGCACCGCGGCCAGCAACTCGATCGCGGTGCCCAGCGGCCGCTTCAACCAGCGCGGCGACAACTCGGTCAGGAACAGCGCGATACCGAAACTGACCGGCACGGCGATCAGCATCGCGATGAACGAACTCATCAGCGTGCCGTAGATCATCACCAGACCGCCGTAGCGGTTTTGCACCGGGTCCCACTCGGTGCGCACCAGGAACGACAACCCATATTCCTGGATCGCCGGCGCGGCGCCGATCATCAACGACACGATGATGCCGGCCAGCAACGCCAGGGTCAGCAGCGCGGCCGACATCGCGGCGGCGGCAAACAGGCGATCGGCCCAGGGGCTGCTGGCCGCGCGAGCCGGTGGGCGCGGGGTCGGTTCGGAGCGCTCCATCTCCTTTCGCCCTGGAAACGGGTCGACGGGCAGTGTAGCGGCCATGGGCGATGCGGCTTCGTGACGCAGCGGATCGGTCAGCGGGTCACTGGCTCGAATAGGCGAGCTTGCCGCCGCTATCCTTGATCTCGCCCCATTGCTTGCGCACCAGCGCCTTCACCGAGTCGGGCAACGGCACGTACTCGAGGTCGGCCGCCATCGCGTCGCCTTGCTTGAAGGCCCAGTCGAAGAATTTCAACGCGGCGGCCGCCTGTTGGGGCTTGTCTTGCAGCTTGTGCATCATGATGAAGGTGGCGCCTGTGAGCGGCCAGGCATCCTTGCCGGGCTGATCGGTCAGCACCTGGTAGAAGGTCTTGGCCCAGTCGGCGCTGGCCGCAGCGGCCTTGAAATTCAGGTCGTCCGGCGCGACGTAGACGCCAGCCTGGTTGCGCATTTGCACCGAGTTCATCTTGTTCTGCTTGGCGTAGGCGTACTCGACATAGCCGATCGAGTTGGGCAACCGCTGCACGAAGGCCGACACACCTTCGTTGCCCTTGCCGCCGGCGCCGGTGGGCCAATTGACCGCCGTGCCCTCGCCGACCTTGCTCTTCCACTCGGGGTTGGTCTTCGAGAGGTAGTTGGTGAAGATGAAGGTCGTGCCCGAGCCGTCGGCTCGACGCACCACGGCGATCGCGGCGTCAGGCAGCGCAACACCAGGGTTCAGTCCGGCGATCACCGTGTCGTTCCACTTGGTGATCTTGCCGAGGAAAATGTCGCCCAGTACCGCGCCAGTGAGCTTCAACGCACCCGGTGCAATGCCGGCGACGTTGATCACAGGAACGACGCCTCCAATCACGGTAGGAAACTGCATCAAACCGTCCTTCGCCAAAGTCTCATCGCTCAGCGGCATGTCCGAGGCGCCAAAGTCAACGGTCTTGGCACGAATCTGATTGAGGCCGGCACCGCTGCCCACCGACTGATAGTTGGCACGGGCGCCGGTGGCCTTGTGGTAGGCATCTGCCCACTTGGCGTAAACGGGGGCCGGAAAGGTCGCCCCGGCTCCGGTGACGTCTTGCGCCACGGTGAGCGCCGGGCTCAGCGCGGCGGCGGCCAGGACCCAGCGTGCGAGCGTGCTGCTCATGAGGCACTCCTTCGATGCGTTGTGATGAATGACGGGGGCACTCTATGCAGGCCGCGTGACAGCCACGTGACAGCGCCGCAGGGCCCTTCGCCGTCACCCGAGCGCCATCGAAACGTCATGCAACCGTCACACGCCCCGGGTACCGCATGCGCCGCGCCAGGCGGTCACCGCGATGCCACCGCGCCGACACGAAGCCTTCATCACGGGCCCGCACAGTGCGCTCGCGGTCGGCCCGGCCGCGATCGAGGACCTGCAAGATGCCCACCCAGCACCTGCTGCCGCGCCCCGACGTGCTGCAGCATTTCCACTCCGGCGGCGCCCAGCGCGTGCCCACCGGCAGCGAAGCCGCCACCCCGCTGATCGTCGACTGGGCCTCGAGCTGGCGCGAGGTGCGCGAGGCGCAACGACTGCGTTATCGTGTGTTCGCCGAGGAACTCGGCGCTCGTGTGCCGTCGCGGCTGCACGGGCTGGATGCCGATGAGTTCGACGCCTATTGCGACCACCTGCTGGTGCGCGAAGGCGGCGGGCGCAGCGTGATCGGCACCTACCGCGTGCTCACGCCGAACGCTGCCGAAGCGGCCGGCGGCTCCTTCGTCGATGCTGCGTTCGACCTGGCGCCGCTGCGCGCCGCGCGGCCGCGCCTGGCCGAAGTCGGCCGCGCCTGCGTCGATGCGCGATTTCGCAACGGCGGCGTGATCCTCGCGCTGTGGACGGCGCTGGCTCGCTACATGGCCGAGCAGCGGCTCGACACCCTGGCAGGGAGCTGCAGCGTGCCGCTGCACGATGGCGGCGCGGCGGTGTCGTCGCTGTGGCAGCGCCTGAGCCGGCTGCAGGCCAGCGCGCCGGATTGCCGTGTGCAGCCGCGCCTGCCGTTCCCGGTGCACCTGATGGGTCGCGACGCCGAGGTCGAGGAACCTGCCCTGCTGAAAGGTTACCTGCGCCTGGGCGCCCAGGTCATGGGCCCGCCGGCCTGGGACCCCGACTTCGGCTGCGCCGACCTGCCGCTGCTGCTGCGGCTCGAAGACGTGCCGGCGCGGTACCGCCAGCACTGTTGGGGCGCCCGGCAAGCCTGATTCCAGCGCGAAGCTGTCAAACGGCGTCACAGCAGCGTAAAAAAAACGTCATGAAGACCGGGCACACTGTCGGCAGTGAAGCCTCCGGCGCCGTCACAGCTGTTGCATCGCGACCTGGGCGCCTTGGCGTTCAACTCGCGCGTGCTCGACATGGCGCGGCATCCCGACGTGCCGCTGCTGGAGCGTTTGCGCTATCTGTGCATCGTGTCGTCCAACCTCGATGAATTCTTCGAGATCCGGGTGTCCGACACGCTGGAGGAACTGCGGCTGGCCAATCCGGGCAACCTGCAGAGTGCCACGGCGGCCGCGATGCGCGACATCTCGCTGGTCGCCCACGCGCTGGTCGACGAGCAGTACGCGCTGTACAACGACCATCTGGCCCCGCAGATGAAGAAGGCGGGCCTGCAGATCCTGTCGCATGGCGAGCGCAACACTGCGCAGCGACGCTGGGTGACGGCCTACTTCGCGCGCGAGGTGAGGCCGCTGCTGGTGCCGGTGAGCCTGGACCCGGCGCATCCGTTTCCGCAGGTGGCCAACAAGTCGCTGCACTTCATCGTGCGCCTGCATGGCCGCGACGCGTTCGGCCGGCAGAACGACATCGCCATCGTGCGGGTGCCGCGCGCGCTGCCCCGCGTCATCAAGCTGCCCGATGAGCTCACCGGGCGGCGCCAGGGGTTCGTGCTGCTGTCGAGCGTGCTGCGCGCCAATCTGAGCGACCTCTTTCCGGGCCGCCACGTGGACGGCTTCTCGCAATTCCGCCTGACGCGCGACTCCGACCTCGCGGTCGACGAACTCGAGGTCACCAACCTGCGGCAGGCGCTGCGGCTGGAACTGACGCAGCGCCAGTTCGGCCGCGCGGTGCGGCTGGAAGTCGCGACCTCGTGTCCGGAATTGCTGTCGCAGTTCCTGCTCGAGCAGTTCCAGCTGACCGAACAGGCCCTGTACCGGGTCGATGGCCCGGTCAACCTGGTGCGGCTGCAACAGCTCATCGATCTGGTGCCGGCCAAGCCATTCCACTTCCCGCTGCACGCCCCGGCATGGCCGGCCAGCCTGCCGCCCGACGGCTCGATGTTCGATCGTCTGCGCCAGGGCGACCTGTTGCTGCACCATCCTTTCGAGTCGTTCGATCCGGTGGAGTCGCTGTTGCGCGAGGCAGTGCACGACCCGCAGGTGCTGTCGATCCAGCAGACGATCTACCGCACCAGCGCCGACTCGGCGCTGATGGATCTGCTGCTCGAGGCCTCGCGACGCGGCAAAGAGGTGATGGTGGTGGTCGAGCTGAAGGCACGGTTCGACGAGGAAGCCAACATCAACTGGGCCGACCGGCTCGAGGCCCAGGGCGCACAGGTGGTCTATGGCATCGTCGGATTGAAGACCCACGCCAAGATGCTGCTGATCACCAGGCGCGAGGGCCGCCAGCTGCGCCGCTACGGGCACCTGTCCACCGGCAATTACAACCCGCGCACCGCGCGCCTGTACACCGACGTCGGCCACCTGACAGCCAACCCTCGCATCACCGGCGACATGGCCCAGGTGTTCCAGCACCTGGCCAGCCAGAGCCCGATGAGCGGCTTGAAGTCGCTGATCGTGGCCCCCTTCTCGTTGCATAAACGCATGATGGCGCACGTCGCTGCCGCCACCGCGGCAGCGCGCGCCGGCCAGACGGCTCGCATCGTGCTGAAGATGAACGCGCTGACCGACGAGGCACTGGGCTTGGCACTGGCCGAGGCGGGCCGCGCCGGCGTGACGGTCGATCTCATCGTGCGCGGCGCCTGCATCGTGCCGGCGGGACGCCCTGGCCTTTCCGACAATGTGCGGGTGCGTTCGGTCATCGGCCGCTTTCTGGAGCACTCGCGGGTGTTCTACTTCCGCAGCGGAACGGACGAGAAGCTGTACCTGTCGAGCGCCGACTGGATGGGCCGCAACATGTTTCGCCGCATCGAACTGGCCTGGCCGGTGGACGACCCCGCACTGCGCCAGCGCGTGATCGACGAAACGCTGACCGCCTACCTGCACGACGGGCGCGACGCCTGGCAGATGATGCCCGACGGCCACTACGAGCGTGTGGCATCACGCGGCAAGGCGGCCCGCTCGGCGCAGCAGGCGCTGAGTGAACGCTACGGCCGTCTGGCGCGTTGAACGGCCATGGACCTGATCCTGTGGCGCCACGCCGATGCCGAAGACGGCGACAGCGCGCCGGCCGACGATTTCAAGCGCAAGCTGACGCCGCGTGGCGAGCGCCAGGCCTCGCGCATCGCGCTGTGGCTGCACCGGCAGATGCCCGAGGGCCTGCGCATCCTGGTGAGCCCGGCGGTGCGAGCGCAGCGCACCGCCGCCAAGCTCGAGCGCGCCTTCACCACGGTGGAGTCGATCGGTCCCGACGCCCGCGCCAAGGACCTGCTGGCAGCCAGCGGCTGGCCCGATGGGCGCCGCACGGTGTTGCTGGTCGGCCACCAGCCGGCTCTGGGTGAATTGGTCTCGCTGTTGCTCACCGGTCGCGAGGCGCCGTGGACCATCCGCAAGGGCTCGGTGTGGTGGCTGCGCAACCGGCCCGACGAGGCGGCCAAGGATGGCGAGGTCCGCGCGCAGACCTTCGTGGTGTGCGTGCAGTCCCCCGAGACGATGTAGCAGGCCGCCGCTGGCGGCCGGCGACCTCTCAATCGATGCGCAACTCCAGCGGCCACGGCGTGCGTGACCACGCCTTCTCTTCCTCGCGCAGCAGATGGATCGATTGCGGATGGGCGTCGGCCCAGGGCGTGTCGACCACCAGCAGCCAGCCGCCCGGCAAGCCGGTCAGGCGCAGCCTCCCCGGGGGCGCCGGATCGCGCCGCGCGTGGCACAACACGATGGCGATGCGCAACGCCAGCGCCTGATCACGCAGCACGGAGTCCGCGGCCAGCGCCGCCTCGGCCTTGCGCAGGCCGCCACGCTGGACCAGCACCAGCGTGGCCATGCGCCCGAGCTGGTGGTCGGCAAAGCCGGCCGCATCGGCGTGACGCACGAGGTACTCGCCATGGCGGTGGTAGCTTTCGTGCGACACCGCCATGCCGACTTCATGCAACGCGGCCGCCCAGTGCAGCATCTGGGCAGCACGCTGCAAGCGATGGTCGGGTGCCGGATGCAGGGCGGCAAACAGCCATTGCGCGAGATCCGAGACACGCTGCGCCTGCACGGCATCCACCGCAAACTGGCGCTGCAGCCGCTGCACGCTGGCGGTGCGGATGTCGCGCGCCGGCGCGTCGCGATCGAGCATCTCGATCATCACGCCGTGGCGCAACGCACCGCGCGCCGGACCGACACGATCGAGCTGCAGCAGTTCCATCAGCCCACGCACGATCGCCAGCCCGCCGCCGAACACCGGGCGGCGGTCGTCCTTGAGGCCGGCCAGCACGACGCGGTCGACATGCCCGGCGTCGACCAGGCGGCGCGCCAGCGCATCGAGCCCGGCCAGCGTGATCGTGCCGTCGGTCAGGCCTTCGGCGCGCAGCACGTCGGACACCGCGCCCACGGTGCCCGACGCACCGTAGACCTCATCCCAGCTCTCGCTGGCCAGCACGCCCTGCGCACCTTCGAGCGCGGCCTGGGCTGCCACACACGCCGCATTGAAGCTGCGCGTGCCGATGCGGCCATCGGCGAAGTAGCGCATCGAGAGCTCCACGCTGCCGACGGCGTACGACTCGACCAGCCGTGGCACCCTGCCGCGGCCGAGGATCAACTCGGTCGAACGGCCGCCGATGTCGAACACCAGCCGGCGCTCGTCGGTGTCGGGCAGGTAGTGCGCGACGCCGCCGTAGATGAGCCGCGCCTCTTCGTGGCCCGAGATGACGTCGATCGGCAAGCCGAGCAGCGACTGCGCGCGCGCCAGGAAGGCATCGCGGTTGAGCGCCTCGCGCAAGGTGGCCGTCGCCACCGCACGCACCGCGCGCGGCTCCAGGTCGCGCACGCGCTCGGCAAAGCGCGCCACGCTGGCCCAGCCGCGGTTCATCGCCGCATCGTCGAGCTGGCGCGCATCGTCGAGGCCGGCACCCAGGCGCACGGTGTCCTTGAGGTACTCCACGCGCAGCAACTGCCCATGCTCGGCCTTGCAGATCTCGAGCCGGAAGCTGTTCGACCCGAGGTCGATCGCGGCCAACAGGCTTGCCGCATCCTGGTCGGGCATCGACTGCAGCCCCAAACGCTCAGTCAGGCCACCGCTGCGCGCGCCAGCCGCTCGGCGCAACCGCGCGCCAACTCGGCATCGCTGGCCTCGACCATCACGCGCAACAGCGGCTCGGTGCCGGAGGCGCGAATCAGCACGCGGCCGTTGTCGGCGAGGGCGCGCTGCACGGCCTCCTGCTCGGCGGCCAGCACACGATTGGCCTTCCAGTCGACGTCGGGGGCCAGCCGCACGTTGATCAACGTCTGCGGGAACAGCGAGACGCCGTGCAACAGCTTGGCCAGGCTGCGGCCGCTCAGGCACACGGCCTGCAGCACTTGCAGCGAGCTGATGATGCCGTCGCCGGTGGTGTGCTTGTCGAGCGCCAGCAGGTGCCCCGAGCCCTCGCCGCCGAGCAGCCAGCGGCGCGCCGACAGCTCCTCGAGGATGTAGCGGTCGCCGACCTTGGCGCGCACCAGCGGCACGTCGCGGGCGCGCAGCGCCAGCTCGATCGCCATGTTGGTCATCAGCGTGCCGACCGCACCTTCGACCTTCTGGCCATTGGCCAGCCGCTCGGCCACCATCACGTAGAGCAGCTCGTCGCCGTTGAAGACACGACCCGAGGCGTCGACCATCAGCAGGCGGTCGGCATCGCCGTCGAGCGCGACGCCGTAGTCGGCCTTGTGCTCGGCCACCGCCTTGACCAGCGCCGCCGGCGCGGTGGCGCCGACGCCGTCGTTGATGTTGAGGCCGTCGGGCGCGCAGCCGATGGACACCACGTCGGCCCCGAGCTCGTGAAAGACGTCGGGCGCCACGTGATAGGCGGCACCGTGCGCGGCGTCGACCACGATCTTGAGGCCGCGCAGCGACAGGTCGTGGCGGACCGTGCTCTTGCAGAACTCGATGTAGCGCCCGCTGGCATCGTCGAGGCGGCGCGCCTTGCCCAGACTGGCGGAGTCGACCCACTGCGCCGGCTCGCCGAGAGCGGCCTCGACCGCCAGCTCCCACTCGTCGGGCAGCTTTTCGCCGGCCGCCGAGAAGAACTTGATGCCGTTGTCGGGGTACGGGTTGTGCGAAGCGCTGATCACCACGCCGAGGTCCAGGCGCAACGCACGCGTGAGGTACGCCACCGCGGGAGTGGGGATCGGGCCGCTCAGCAGCGTGTCGACCCCGGCCGATGCAAAACCGGCCTCGAGCGCGGACTCGATCATGTAGCCCGAGATGCGCGTGTCCTTGCCGATCACCACCGTTGGGCGGACGCTGCCGCGGCGCAGCAGCACACGCCCGACCGCATGACCGAGCCGCAGCAGGAAATCCGGCGTGATCGGCGTCTGTCCGACCGTGCCGCGAATGCCGTCGGTGCCGAAGTAGCGTCGTGCCATCGTCCTCTTCCGTGTGGCGGTGCGTCTCGTGTCCGACCGCAGCTACTCGACCAACCCCGAGCGGCGCCAGACCGCCAGCGCGTCCACCGTGGCCGCCACGTCGTGCACCCGAACGACGCGTGCACCGCGTTGCACGCTGGCCAGTGCCGCGGCCAGGCTGCCGGCGAGGCGATCTTCCTTGGAGCGGCCGGTGAGCGCGCCGACCATCGACTTGCGCGACCAGCCGATCAGCAGCGGCTGGCCCAGCGCAAGCAATTGGTCGAGGCCCTGCATCAGCGCCCAATTGTGCTCCGGCGTCTTGCCGAACCCGATCCCTGGATCGAGCACCACACGTTTTTTCGCCACACCGGCGCGCTCGACCGCCAACAGCCGCTCGTGCAGGAACGACCGCACGTCGGCCATCACGTCGTCGTAAGCGGGCGCTTGTTGCATCACCGCCGGATCATCACCGAGCATGTGCATCAGGCACACGCCGCAGCCGGCGTGCGTTGCCACCGCCTCCAGGGCACCGGGCAGGCGCAGCGCGCGCACGTCGTTGACGATGTCGGCTCCCGCCTTCAATGCCGCGCGCATCACCTCGACACGGCTGGTGTCGACCGACACCGGCACCCCGAGCGTGCAGGCATGCTCGAGCACGGGCATCACGCGATCGAGTTCTTCCTGGACGCTCGGTGAGCGCGAGCCGGGACGCGTCGATTCACCGCCGATGTCAAGGATGTCGGCACCCTCGCCGACCAGGCGTTCACAATGCGCGCGCGCCGCATCGCTGGCCAGGTGCCGGCCGCCGTCAAAGAATGAATCCGGCGTCACGTTGACGATGCCCATCACGCGCGGGCGCGACAGGTCGATCGTGTGCCGTGAGGTCTGCCAGAGCATGGTGACTGGAAGGACAACGGGGCCCAAAAGGGCCCCGTTGGGATCATCTCACATCGTGGTCAGGCCACCGGAGCCGGCGCGCCGTCGGCGCTGACCGGAGGGTTGGGGCCGCTCGGCTTGGACGCCGAAGGCGACCAGTCCTTCGGCGGCCGCGGCGGCTTGCCGGCCATGATGTCGTCGATCTGCTCGCCGTCGAGGGTTTCCCACTCGAGCAGTGCACTGGCCATCGCATGCATCTTGTCGCGGTTGTCCTCGATCAGCTTGCGCGCGATCGTGTACTGCTCGTCGATGATGCGGCGCACCTCGGCATCGACCTTGCGCATCGTCTCTTCGGAGATGTTGGTGGTCTTGGTCACCGAGCGGCCGAGGAAGACCTCGCCTTCGTTCTCGGAGTAGACCATCGGGCCCATCGCGTCGCTCATGCCGAAGCGCATCACCATGTCGCGCGCGATCGACGTCGCACGCTCGAAGTCGTTGCTGGCGCCGGTGGTCATCTGGTTCATGAACACCTCTTCGGCGATGCGGCCGCCGAACAGCATCGAGATGCGGTTGAGCATCAGCACCTTGTCGGTGCTGTAGCGGTCTTTCTCCGGCAGCGACACCGTGACGCCCAGCGCGCCACCGCGCGGGATGATCGTCACCTTGTGCACCGGGTCGAGCTTGGGCAGCAGCTTGCCGATCAGTGCGTGGCCCGACTCATGGTAGGCGGTGTTGCGGCGCTCGTCCTCGTCCATCACCATGGACTTGCGCTCGGTGCCCATGATGATCTTGTCCTTGGCCTTCTCGAAGTCGCCCATCTCGACCACGCGGCCGTTGCGCCGCGCGGCAAACAGCGCCGCCTCGTTGACCAGGTTGGCCAGGTCGGCACCCGAGAAGCCCGGTGTGCCGCGCGCGATCAGGTCGGCGCGCACGTCGGAGCCCAGCGGCACCTTGCGCATGTGCACGTTGAGGATCTGCTCGCGGCCGCGGATGTCGGGCAGCGTCACGTAGACCTGGCGGTCGAAGCGGCCCGGGCGCAGCAGCGCCGGGTCGAGGATGTCGGGCCGGTTGGTGGCGGCCATCACGATGACGCCGAGGTTGGTCTCGAAACCGTCCATCTCCACCAGCAACTGGTTCAGCGTCTGCTCGCGCTCGTCGTTGCCGCCGCCCAGGCCCGCGCCACGGTGGCGGCCGACGGCGTCGATTTCGTCGACGAAGATGATGCACGGCGCGCTCTTCTTGGCCTGCTCGAACATGTCGCGCAC
>DATDJF010000278.1:0-7466 GCA_036520715.1 Burkholderiaceae bacterium
GTTGTCGCTTCCCCCCGCGGGGGAGCGAGCCACCTTGGGACGGCCCGGCGGTGGCTCACTGCCACACCGAACGGTCGGCGTCAGCCACGTGCGCGAACAGGTGATTTCCGATCGCGGCCGACAGCTCGCGCACCGCGTCGACCATGCCATGCAGCGCGGCAATCAGCTCGGCCGGCCGCCCGCTCGCATCGAGCGCGGCCATCTGCTCGATCGACCAGGTCTCGGGCGCGGGCAGCGGATCGGTCACCTCGTAGGCCCAGGCACCGTCGTGCCGGGCCAACTTGCGCAGGCGGTCGCGCAGCGTGCGCACCACCCAGGCCACCGAGCGTGTGCTGTCGGTGTCGAACACCAGCAGATCGAGCAGCGGCAGCATCTCGCGCCGGGCCTGGAAGCGTGCGCGGTAGGTGATCGTGCTGTCGAACAGGCCGAGCAGCAGATCGAAGCCCTCGTCGCTGCTGGCCAGCCCGGCCTCCAGGCCGCGCGCCAGCGCATGGCACAGCGTGTCCACGCGCTCGATCTGGCGGCCCACCGACAACAAGCGCCAGCCGTCGTCGCGCACCATGCGGTCGGTCTGCGCGCCGGTCACCGCGCTCAGGTGCATCGTGGTGCGTCCGAGCACGCCGGTCACGTCGGCCACCGGCGCGGCGCCGCCCCCGCGCGCCGAGGCGGCGAGCGCCGATGCGATGTGTTGCTCGAAATGGTCGTCGATCTCCTGGATCAGCCGCCAGTGATCGGGCGACAGTCGCTCGCGCAACGACTGCGCGCAGGCCACCAGCGCCTGCAGGTTGAAGCCGACACTGGTGACACCGGCAGCGGCAGGCAAACCGTGCGCCAGCGCACGCTCGAAAACCCGCAGCGACTGCACCGGGGTCGGCGTGCCCTCGGGCACCAGCCCGTGGCGCTCGATCAGTTGGCCCAGCCACTCGCGCACCGCAGGCGTCGCCGATCGCAACCGCTCCAGCGCCAGGCGAACGACGCCGACCACGAACTCGGCGCGTTCGGTGTAGCGGCCGAGCCAGAACAGGTTTTCGGCGGCCCGGCTGGTCACGGTGCGCTGCTGATCCTGCAGGTCGGCTGCCGACAGCGGCGGGGCGAGCAGCGAGGTGCGATCGACGGCGCCCTCGGTCATCACCCACAGGTCGGCGCTGGCGCTGCCGTGCTGCATCGACAACCAGGGGTCGAGGCCTCTCTCGCGGCGCGCCGCCACGCGTGCCATGCCGCCGGGCAGCACGCGCCAGCCGCCGTGGCCGTCCGCCAACGCAAAGACACGCAACACGGCGGCCCGCAGATCGATCGCGGCGCCGTCCCAGATCGGGGTGTGCGACGGCCGCACGCGAGCCTGCAGCGTGAAGGCCGCGGGATCGGCATCGACTCGCGCGCTCAATGCCGCACGCTGCACCGAGTCGAGGTCGGCGGCGATCACCGGCTCGAAGCCTTGCGTGGTGGCACTGGCCGGGAACGTGGAGGCGACGACGAACTCCGGCAGCCGCGCGCGTTGCGCCTGCCACACCGAATCCTCACCACACCACCAGTGGGTCGACGCCGGCAGCAGCAATTCCTCGCCGAGCAGCCGCTTGGCGACGCCGGGCCAGAAGGCGGCCAGCCCGGGGCTCTCGAGCACGCCGGCGCCGGGCGTGTTGGCCACCACCACCTCGCCGGCGCGCAGCGCCTGCAGCAAACCCGGTACACCGAGCGCGGAGTCGGGGCGCAACTCCAGCGGATCGAGCCATTCGTCGTCGACGCGGCGCAGCACCACGTGCACACGCTCGAGGCCTTGCATGGTCTTCAGGAAGAGCTGGCGGTCGCGCACCGTGAGGTCGCTGCCCTCGACCAGCGAGATGCCGAGGTAGCGTGCGAGGAACACCTGCTCGAAGTAGGTCTCGTGCAGTGGCCCGGGCGTGAGCAGCACGATGCGCGCTCGTTCACCGGCCGGGCTCAGGGCGCGCAAGGCGTTCAGCAAGCCGCCGAACGCGGCGGCGACCCGCTGCACGCGCAACTCGGCAAACGCTTCCGGAAACTCCTGCGCCACCAGCAGGCGGTTTTCCAGCAGGTAGCCGAGCCCCGAGGGGGCCTGCAGCCGCTGCGACAACACCCACCAGCGCCCTTCGGGGCCGCGCGCGATGTCGAACGCCGCCACGTGCAGGTGCACGCCGCCGGGCGGCACCACGCCGTGCGCCGGCCGCAGGTACTGCGGGTGCGCGAACACCAGCGACGGCGGCAACACGGCCTCGCGCAGCAATGTTTGCGGGCCGTAGACGTCGGCCAGCGTGGCGTTGAGCAGGCGCGCGCGCTGCGTCACGCCGCGCTCGATGGCGGCCCACTCGCCTGCAGCAACGATGAACGGCAACAGTTGCAGCGGCCACTCGCGGCTGGCGTCGCCGCCGCTGGCATGCACGTTGTAGCTGGCGCCATCCTCGCGCACACGGCGTTGCACGCGTGCCGCGCGCGCCGCCAGTTCGCCGGCCGCGCCAGAGCGCGCGGCGGGGCCGAGCGCAGCGAAGAAAGTCTCCCAGTGCCGGGCCGGTGGCGCGAGCGCAGCCGCCGGCGACGGCAGCGCGCGGCGCAGTTCGTCGTAGGCCTCGGCCGGGCGCGCGGCATCGAAGCGCGCGCTGCGCGCCTCATCGCCGGCGGGGTCCGGTGATGCGCTGTCGGCCGTGCGGTCGGTCATGTCGGGATCATGCCTTGGCCCTCACCGCGACGCGCCCCCGATTCCCAGGTCTTCAGTGGCGCCGCAGGTCGAGCGTGAAGGGAAACTCCAAGCTGCGCTCGGCCGGCAGCTCGATCGGCTTGGCGAACCCCTGATCCGGTGTGTGGCCGAACGGAAAGTAGCGCGCCAGGCGCCGGCTCTCGGCCTCGAACGCATTGACCGGAAAGGTGTCGTGGCTGCGCCCGCCCGGATGCGCCACGTGGTACTGGCAACCGCCCAGCGAACGCTGCATCCAGCGGTCGACCAGATCGATGGTCAGCGGCGCGTGCACGGCGATCGTCGGATGCAGCGACGAGGGTGCAGCCCAGGCACGGTAGCGCACGGCGGCCACGAACTCACCGGCGCGCCCGGTGGGCTGCAACGGCAGCACCTGGCCATTGACGGTGATGACGTGGCGCGAATCGACGAGCCCGCTGACGCGCACTTCGAGCCGCTCGAGCGTCGAGTCGACGTAGCGCACGGTGGTGCCCGCCGCACCCTCCTCGCCCATCACGTGCCAGGGCTCCAGCGCATGGCGCAGCACCAGGTGCACGCCGCGGGCGTCGAGCTCGCCCACCTTGGGAAAGCGGAACTCGAAGTGCGGCGCGAACCAGGCCAGGTCGAAAGCGAAGCCGGCGCGTTGCATCTGCTCGACCACGTCTTCGATGTCCATCCACACGAAGCTGGGCAGCAGGCAGCGGTCGTGCAGCGCGGTGCCCCAACGAACCAGCGGCTCGCGGTAGGGCTTGTTCCAGAAGCGCGTCACCAGCGCACGCAGCAGCAACTGCTGCACGATGCTCATGTGCGCATGCGGCGGCATCTCGAAAGCGCGCAGCTCGAGCAGCCCCAGGCGCCCGGTGGAGGCGTCCGGCGAATACAGCTTGTCGATGCAGAACTCGCTGCGGTGGGTGTTGCCGGTGACGTCGATCAGCACGTTGCGCAGCGTGCGGTCCACCAGCCACGGCGGCAACCGTTCGCCGTAGCGCTCGCTCTTGCGATCGATTTCGGCGATCGCGATTTCGAGCTCGTGGAGCTGGTCGTTGCGTGCCTCGTCGACGCGCGGCGCCTGGCTGGTGGGGCCGATGAACAGGCCCGAGAACAAGTAGCTCAACGCCGGATGGTTGTGCCAGTAGCCGAGCAGCGAGCCCAGCAGGTCGGGCCGCCGCAGGAACGGGCTGTCGGCCGGCGTGGCGCCACCGAGCACGAAGTGGTTGCCGCCGCCGGTGCCGGTGTGGCGGCCGTCGAGCATGAACTTCTCGGTGGACAGGCGCGACTGCCGCGCCGCCTCGTACAGAAACTCGGTGTGCTCGACCAGTTCGCGCCAGTCGTGTGCCGGGTGGATGTTGACTTCGATGACGCCCGGATCGGGGGTGACCTGCAGCACTTTCAGTCGCGGGTCACGCGGCGGCGGGTACCCCTCGAGCACGACCTTCACGCCCAGGCTCGCCGCAGTGGCCTCGACGGCAACGAGCAACTCGAGGTAGTGCTCCAGCGTCTGCAATGGCGGCATGAAGACGTAGAGCACGCTGCTGGCCTGTCCGAGGCCTTCGGCTTTCGGGCCGCTGGCGCGCCGCGGGTCACGCGCCTCGACCACCAGCGCCGTGCGGGTGACCCAGTGCGCCGATTCGAAGCGCCGCGACGAGCGCGCCAGCGCGGCCGCATCCAGCGGCGCCTGGCCCGAGGCCGGCCCTGCGCCGGACGAGCGCGGCGGTGCCGGCGTGCCACCGCCGGCGAGACCGCCGGCCGCACGGGCGGCTTGTTGGCCGCGAATCTGCGTTGCCGCGGGCAAGCTGCCACGCGGCGCGAACGGGTCGGCTTCGACGTGGTAGGGATAGTCGCCCTTCGACACCCAGGGCAACGAGTCCAGCGGCAGGCGGTAGCCCATCGGCGAGTCGCCGGGGAACAGGTACATGCGCTCGTCGCGGAAGAACCAGGGGCCGGTGATCCAGCGTGGCCCGTCGAGGGCCGGATCGTCATCGCGCTTGAGCGGCAGCACGTAGCCTACCTCGCGCTCGAGCCCCTGGGCGAACAGGCGGCGCAAGCGGGCGCGCTCCAGTTCGTCGTCCAAACGCGAATCGAACGGGTCCACGTTCACCGGCAGGCGGCGCTCACGCCACAGGTAGTATCAGGTGTCTTCGTAGCCGGGCAGCACGGTGTCTGCGGTCAGGCCCAGTTGTTTCGTCAACGCGACGACGAACCGCTTGGCATCGTCGCTGGTGTACCGATGCGGCTCGCGCTCGTCGGCGAACAGCGACGGGTCGCGCCAGCAGGGCTGGCCATCGGCGCGCCAGCACACGCTCAGCGCCCAGCGCGGCAACTGTTCGCCCGGATACCACTTGCCCTGGCCGAAGTGCAGGAAGCCACCGGCGCCGTAGTGCGCCCGCAGGCGCTGCACCAGGTCCTGCGCGAACACACGCTTGGTCGGGCCCAGGGCATCGGTGTTCCACTCGGCGCCGTCGCGGTCGTCCACCGACACGAAGGTGGGCTCGCCACCCATCGTCAGGCGCACGTCGCCGGCCACCAGCTCTTGATCGACCTGCTCGCCGAGCGCGAGCACGCTGTGCCACTGCTCGTCGGTGTAGGGTTTGGTGACGCGAGGCGACTCCCAGATGCGCGAGATGCGCATGCTGTGCGTGAACTCGACCTCGCTCTCATCGACGGCGCCGCTCACCGGCGCCGCGCTCGAGGGCTGCGGGGTGCAGGCCAGCGGGATGTGGCCCTCGCCGGCCAGCAACCCCGACGTGGGATCGAGCCCGATCCATCCGGCGCCCGGCAGATAGACCTCGCACCAGGCGTGCAGGTCGGTGAAGTCGGTTTCGCTGCCGCTGGGGCCGTCGAGCGATTTCACGTCGGGCTTGAGCTGGATCAGGTAGCCCGAGACGAAGCGTGCCGCCAGACCGAGGTGCCTGAGCGTCTGCACCAGCAGCCAGCCGCTGTCGCGGCACGAGCCGGCACCGGTCTGCAGCGTCTGCTCCGGCGTCTGCACGCCGGGCTCCATGCGGATCAGGTAGCGGATGTCGCTCTGCAGCCGCTGGTTGATCGCCACCAGGAAGTCGATGGTGCGCTGCTCGCTGCGGTTCACCGAGGCGAGAAACTGCTCGAAGCGGGGGGTCGCCGCGTGCTTCACCAGGTACGGCGCCAGCTCCTCGCGCAGCGCCTGGTCGTAGGCAAACGGAAACTGCTGCGCACTGGCCTCGAGGAAAAAATCGAACGGGTTGTAGACCGCCATCTGCGCCACCAGGTCGACCGTGACCTTGAACTCGGTGGTCGGCTCCGGGAAGACCAGGCGCGCCAGGTAGTTGGCAAACGGATCCTGCTGCCAGTTGATGAAGTGCCCGGCCGGCTCGATGCGCAGCGAGTAGCTCAGGATCGACGTGCGGCAATGCGGCGCCGGCCGCAGCCGCACCACTTGCGGCGACAGGCCGACGCGACGGTCGTACCTGTAGTGCGTGACGTGGTTCAGCGCGACATGAATGCTCATTGGGCACCCTTCGCGCTGGCGCGCGTTCCCGCCAAGCGGGAATGAGCCCCTTCGGGCGGCCGGGCGGGGCTCATGCCGGCACCAGGAAGTCGCGGCTGATGCGGGCGCCGATGTCGTTGACGCGGTCGAGGAAGTGCGTGAGGTAGGCGTGCATGCCGGTGGCCAGGATCTCGTCGATGCGGCCGTATTCGAGGTCCGAGCGTAGCCGGCCGGCACGGCGCTCGGTGTCGGCGCTCTGCTCGTTGGCGACCAGGCGCAGGTTGTCGACCACGCCGTTCATGCAGCTGGCCAGTGAACGCGGCATGTCGGGGCGCAGGATCAGCAGCTCGGCCACCTTCTCGGGGACGATCACGTTGCGATAGACCTTGCGGTAGATCTCGAAGCCCGACACCGACCGCAGGATGGCCGACCAGTGATAAAAGTCGATCTCGGGTGCCTCGTCGGATTGTTCGCGGCCGAAGTAGTCGCCGGCCAGCGCGTGGAACTTCACGTCGAGCAGGCGCGCCGTGTTGTCGGCGCGCTCCAGGAAGGTGCCGATGCGAATGAAGTGCATCGATTCGTCCTGCAGCATCGTGCCCACGGTGACGCCGCGCGACAGGTGCGAGCGGAACTTGACCCACTCGAACAGCGCGCTGGGATCGCGGTCGAAGTCGAGCTGGCGCAGCATGCGGTTGAACTCCAGCCATGTCTGGTTGGTGGTCTCCCACAGCTCGGTGGTGATGCTGCCGCGCACGGCGCGTGCGTTCTCGCGCGCGGCGCGCAGGCACGACGCGATGCTCGACGGGTGCGTCTCGTCGCGCACCATGAACCCCATCACCCGGCGCGGCTCGATGGCGCCGTGCCGCGACTCGTAGGCGCCGCTCAGCTCGCTGATGCCCAGCATGCCGCGCCACCCCTGCTCGGCGTTCTCCGCCGACTGCGGCAGCAGCGACGTCTGGTAATTGATGTCGAGCATGCGCGCGGTGTTTTCGGCTCGCTCCATGTAGCGCGCCATCCAGAAGAGGTGATCGGCGGTGCGGGAGAGCATGTTCAGCGGCTCCGCTTTTCTTTCTGCTTGCCGAGGACATGCGCAGCAAAGCCGCGGGCGGGTATGCGCCGGCGCTCGTGTACGGCGGTCGGCCCTGCGGGCCGACTCCCTTCCGGTGCTCGGTCTCGTGGCCCGCCGAGAAACTCGCTTCGCTCCCTTCGGTCGCTGCGCTCGAACAATCTCGGCGAGTCAGAGGTTGAAGCGCGCGCTGCGCGCGCGCGGCCACGAGCCCTGCGCTCCTCAGCGCCGCACAATGTCGCTGCCGTCGCACA
>DATDJF010000279.1:0-20557 GCA_036520715.1 Burkholderiaceae bacterium
CGGGTGATGGCCGACGACGGTGCGGTCATCGAGCCACTGAGTTCGATCGGCGTCGACCTCGATCGGGTGTGGCAGGCCTGGCTGGTATGGCGGCGTTTGCTGGCGGCGCCACGCGTCGGCGCCGCGCTCGCGCTGCCGGGCGCCACGCGCGAAGACATCAAGCCCGAGGCGCTGTGGGAGTACGACCAGGCGCAGGCGCTGCAGGCCGTCGAGCTGATGCGTGCCAGCGAGGTGCGCACCCGCCTGCACGCGCAACTCTGCGGCCTGTTCGATCGCTTCGATGCGATGGCGTTGCCGGTGACGCAGGTGTGGCCGTTCGACGTGAATCAGCACTGGCCGCGCGAGATCGCCGGCCGCACGATGGACACCTATCACCGCTGGATGGAGACCACGTTGTACGCCACCTTCGCCGGCCTGCCGGCGATCAGCGTGCCGGCCGGCTTCGACGCCGGCGGCCGCCTGCCCGCGGGCCTGCAGTTGATCGGGCGCGCGCAGGGCGACGCCGCGTTGCTGGCGCTGGCCGCCGCCTACGAGGCGCGGATCGGCGAGTGGCTGCAGCGCCGCCCGCCCGAGCCTGACGGCAACCCCGGCACCTGACGGACCCCGCTCTCGTACGTGCTGCAGCGACGCCGCGGCTGGCCGGCGCGCGGCGGCACAATCGACGGCTCGCCGACGCACCCACCACCCCGATGAACGCTCGCTTGCCATCACCGTATCGCGAAGAGGCCCCGATCGTGGGCGAGCTGCTGCGCTCGCTGTCGGGCCGGCTCGACTGGGCGGCTGCCGCTGTGCAAGCTGCCGCGTGGGTACAAGCGGTGCGCGACACGCCGGCGCCGTTCTGGGCGCTCGAATCGCTGCTGCGCGAGTATCCGATCAGCAGCGCCGAGGGCCTCGCGCTGATGCGCCTGGCCGAGGCCTTGCTGCGGGTGCCGGACGTCGAAACGGCCGTCGCGTTGACGGCCGATCAGCTGGGCCGTGCCCGGTTCGACGGCGACGGCGACGGCGACTCGCCGCATCGTTTGCTGGCCACGCTGTCGTCCAGTGCGATCGGGCTGGCCAAGCGCTGGTTGCCCGAGGTCGGCGAGCCGCCCGGCTTGCTCGAGCGCCTGGGCGCCCGGACGGTGGTCGCCGCCACCGTGCGCGCGATCCAGTTGCTCGGCCGCCAGTTCGTGCTCGGCCGCAACATCGACGAGGCGCTCGACGAAGCCGCCGGCCAGCGGCGCGAGCAGCCGCGCCTGCGTTTTTCGTTCGACATGCTCGGCGAGGGCGCGCGCACCGAGCGCGACGCGCTGCGTTACCTTGGCGCCTACGACAAGGCGATCCGCGCCATCGTCGCCCGGCAGGGCGATGCGGCGGCCGGCAACGGCGCACTCGAGCGCGACGGCATCTCCATCAAGCTGTCGGCGCTGCACCCGCGCTACGAAGACGCGCATCACGCGCGCGTAATGACCGAGCTGGTGCCGCGCCTGACGCCGCTGCTGGACCTCGCCGCAGCGGCCGACATCAACCTCACGATCGACGCCGAGGAGAGCGATCGCCTGGAGCTCTCGCTGCAAGTATTCGACGCGTTGGCGGCCCACGTGCAGCAGCACGTACCGCGCTGGCGCGGCTTCGGGCTGGCGGTGCAGGCGTATCAGACGCGTGTGCTCGAGGTCATCGACGAGGTGGCGCGCATCGCGCGTGCACGCCAGCTCCAGTTCATGGTCCGCCTCGTGAAGGGCGCGTACTGGGACGGCGAGATCAAGCGCGCGCAGGAAGCCGGCCTCGAGGGCTACCCGGTGTTCACCCACAAGCAGCACACCGACATCGCCTACCTGGCCGCGGCGCGTGCGCTGCTCGGCCACGACGCGGTGATCGTGCCGCAGTTCGCCACTCACAACGCCGGCACGATCGCCGCCATCGCGCAGATGGCCGGCGCACGTTATGCCCGCTTCGAGATGCAGCGCCTGCACGGCATGGGCGAGGGCGTGTACCGCGAGGTGCTGACCGCGCTGCCCGAGCTGGCACTGCGCATCTACGCGCCGGTGGGCGAGCACCGGGACCTGCTGGCCTACCTGGTGCGCCGTCTGCTGGAAAACGGCGCCAACTCGTCGTTCGTGCACCAGCTGGCGAATGCCGAAGTGCCGGTCGATGAGCTGCTGCGCTCGCCGCTGCACGCGCTGCCGGGCATGGGGCAGCCGCTGCCGATCGACCTCTACGGCCCGGCACGCCGCAACCCGCTGGGCGTGGATCTCGCGGTCGCGGCGCAGCGCGACCCGCTGTGGGCCGCCTGGGCAACCGCCGCGGTGCCCGTGGTGCCCGAGACGCAGCTGCCGCAAGTCGACGTGACGATGCAGCGTCTGCATCGTGGCTGGCCGGCTTGGAACGCGATGCCGGTGAGCGAGCGCGCCGCCCTGCTCGAGCGCGCAGCCGACCGGCTCGAGGCCCGCCTGCCCGCCTTTGCGGCCTTGCTGGTGCGCGAGGGCAAGAAGACCTGGGGCGACTGCGTGTCCGAGGTGCGCGAGGCGATCGACTTTTGCCGCTACTACGCGCTGCAGGCCCGCACGCGCCTGGCGCCGATGCCGCTGCCCGGGCCCACCGGCGAGAGCAACGAGCTGCGGCTGCACGGACGCGGCGTCTTCGTGTGCATCTCGCCGTGGAACTTCCCGCTGGCGATCTTCGCCGGCCAGGTGGTGGCCGCGCTGGTGGCGGGCAACGCGGTGGCCGCCAAGCCTGCCGAACAGACGCCGGCAGTGGCGGCGGCATTCCTCGAGCTGCTGAACGAAGCGGGTGTGCCTGCCGATGCGCTGGCGCTGTTGCACGGCCCCGGCGAGACGGTGGGCGCGGCGCTGGTGAGCCACCGGCTGACCGCCGGCGTGTGCTTCACCGGTTCGACGCAGGTCGCCAAGGCGATCCAGCGCAGTCTTGCCGCGTCCGACGGCCCCATCGTGCCGCTGATCGCCGAGACCGGTGGCCTGAACGTGATGGTGGTCGACTCCACCGCGCTGCCCGAGCAGACGGTCGACGCGGTGGTGCAAAGCGCATTCCGCTCGGCGGGGCAACGTTGCTCGGCGCTGCGCCTGCTGTGCGTGCACGACGGCATCGCCACACCGCTGATCGAGATGCTGGCCGGCGCGATGGCCGAGCTGCGGATCGGCGCACCGGAGGAGCTGGCCACCGATGTCGGCCCGGTGATCGACGCCGACGCCCACGCGAGCCTGTCGCGCCACGTGCGGCGGCTGGAGCGTGAGGCACGGCTGCTGGCGCGCACGCCGCTGGACGATCGTTTCGCGCAGACCCACATCGCGCCGGTGGCCTTCGAGATCGACGCGGTCGAAGCGCTGCGTGAGGAGGTGTTCGGTCCGGTGCTGCACGTGGTGCGCTGGAGCGGCGAGGTCGACGCGCTGGTGGCGCGCATCAACGCGCTCGGCTACGGCCTGACGCTGGGCGTGCAGACTCGCATCGACAGCCGCGCGCTGCGCATCGCGGAGCTCGCTGCTGTCGGCAACGTCTACGTCAACCGCAACATGATCGGCGCGGTGGTCGGCGTGCAGCCGTTCGGCGGCGAAGGCCTGTCGGGCACCGGCCCCAAGGCCGGCGGGCCGCACTACCTGTACCGCTTCTGCGCCGAGCAGACCCTGACCATCAACACCGCGGCAGCCGGTGGCAACGCGGCGCTGCTGACCGGCAACGCGTAGTCGTCAGCGTGGCAGGCGCTGCTCGCGCCACAGCGCGGTGGCCGCCTGAACGGGCCGATCGGAGAAGCTGAACAGCACGCACTCGTCGCGCGCCTGCAGCGCGAGCGTCTGCCACGACGGCACGACGAAGTGGTCGCGCGGCGCGAACTCGAAGCGCTGAGCACCCGCTGCGTCGCCGACGATCGCCACGCCGCGCCCTTCGACCACGCTGAACACCGCGCCATCGGTCTGCCGATAGGGTCGACCCTCGAAGCCTGCCGGCAGCAACTGCAGGAACGCGGCCATCGTCGGCGTCGCCGCGCCGCCGCTGGCAGGGTTGATGTACTGCAGCTTGACGCCGTCCCAGCTGTCGATCGCACCGTCGTGCAACAGGCGCGTCAATGCCTCGCGCGAGCGCGCGTACGGGTAGCTGAAGATCGGTGACGTGGCGCCGTGCGGCGACGCTTCGCGCAGCGGCGCCATGTTGGCGCCGTAGCGCGCCAGGTTGTGCCCTTCGGGGCGCGCGATCGCCTGCTGCTCGACATCGAGGTTCTCGGCGAAGCCGGCGTCGAGAAACCGCACCAGCGGGATGTCGAGCGCATCGAGCCACACCACCGGTCCATCGGCATCGCTGCCGTGGTCGTGCCAGGTCCAGCTCGGCGTGATGATGAAGTCGCCCGGCGCCATGGTCGTGCGCTCACCGTTGACCGCGGTGTAGGCGCCACGGCCTTCGACCACGAAACGCAGCGCCGACTGCGTGTGCCGGTGCGCCGGCGCCACCTCGCCGGGCAGGATCAACTGCAGGCCCGCGTAGAGCGATTGCGTGACGCTGGCCAGTCCGGGCAGCGCGGGGTTCTCGAGCACCAGCACGCGGCGCACCGCCTCGGCAGCGCTGATGACGGTGCCCGACCGCATCAGGTGCGGGCGCAGTGCCTCGTAGCGCCAGTGCGCCGCCACGCACGGCGTGTGCGGCTGCGGCGGCACCAGCGCATGCAACTGCTCCCACAACGGGCTCAGGTGCAGCGGCCGGATCGCCGCGTAGTACGCCTCGCGCTCGGCAGCGGCGGGGGTGCGTTGTTCGGTGCGTGCAGACATACCAGGGTCAGTCGAACGGGCGATCGGGATCGATGCCCTCGTACAGCCAATGCGTGCCGATGAATCCGGCCGCCTCGCTGCCGGATTGGAACATGCGGTTGCGCAGCTCGCGCATCACGCCGCTGGCGTGATAGATCTCGCCATAGAAGCGCGCCGTCAGCTGCACGCGGCCGGTGCGCAGGTAACGCGCCTGCTGGTAGGCGCGAAAAGCGGCGGCGATGTCGTGCGGCGTGGCGCGCAGCGCAGCGCCCAGCGTCACCGCATCCTCGACGGCCATGCAGGCGCCTTGCGCCAGGTACTGCAGCATCGGATGCGCAGCATCGCCGAGCAGCGTGACATTGCCCTGCGACCAGTTGGCCACCGGCTCGCGGTCGCACAGCACCCACATTTTCCACGTCTCGATCTTGCCCAGCAGGTCCTTCACCGGCGCCGCGGCCTGCGCAAAACGCAGATGCAGCTCTTCCGGATCGCCGAAGGTGTTCCAGCCTTCCTCGTAGCGGTCGCTGTGGAACACGGCCACCAGGTTGAACAGCTCGCCGCGCCGCAGCGGGTAGTGCACGAGATGCGTCTTCTCGCCCCCCCACAGCGTGACGTCGGGGCTGTACAGGTGCGGCGGCACCTCGGCCATCGGCAATACCGCGCGGTAGGCGATGTGGCCCGACACGCGCGGCTTGCCATCGCCGACGATCTGCTCGCGCACGCGGCTCCACAAGCCGTCGGCGCCGATCAGTGCGGCGCCTTGCAGCCGCCTGCCGTCGGCGAGCTGCACGTCGACGCCGCCATCGTGCGGCGTGAAGCCGGTGACCTTGCTCTTCACCTGCAGCGTGATCGCCGGCAACTCGCGGCAGGCGTCGAGGAACACCTGATGCAGGTCGGCGCGATAGATCACGCCGTAGGGCTGGCTGTAGGCGGCCAATGCCTGCTCGCCGACCGCCGCGCGCACCACCAGCTCGCCGCTGCGCACGTCGCGCATCACCAGATTGGCCGGGAAGTAGGCGACGCGCCGGATCGGCTCGGTCAGACCCAGGTGCTCGAACAAGCGAAACACGTTGGGCCCGAGCTGGATGCCCGCGCCGATCTCGCCCAGGGCGTCGGCCTGCTCGAGCACTTGCACTGTGTGGCCCTGTCGCGCCAGCACCAGCGCGACGGCCAGGCCACCGATGCCGCCGCCTGCAACGATGAAGGGCGAGGAGGCCATTGCCCGCGAGGGTTTCAGCGCGCCTCGCAGAGCGACCAGCGCCCGCCCGACTCGACGGCACGCCCGTCGGCCCGCAGCTTCAACAGATGCGCACGCAGCGAGCGCGCTGCCACCGGATGCAGCCGCTCGGGCACGTCGCCGTAGACGATCGGCAGCAGCGCGTCGATGTCGCCGCCACCGACGCTGCGCATGGCCTCGACCACCTTCGATTCGCGCTGCAGGCGGTGCGCGATGGTGCGATGGACCACGGCGTGCGGCTGGTCGATCAGAAAGCCGTGGCCCGGCGCCAGCCACTCCAGGTCGAGCTCGAGCAGCGCGCGCAGCGACTGCAGGTAGGCCTGCATGTCGCCGTCGGGCGGATTGATCACCACGGTGGAACCCTGCATCAGGTGGTCGCCGGTGAACAGCAGCTTCTCCTGCTCGAGCAGGTAGCACAGGTGGTTGGACGCGTGGCCCGGCGTGTGCACCACGCGCAGCGTGCAGTCTTCACCGAGCACCACACGCTCGCCGTGCGCCAGTTCGGTGTGCGGCTTGAACGCGGCGTCTTGCCACTCGGGGTGTTCGGCCACGCGGCCGAACAACGGCGCGCCGGTGGCCCGGTGCATGGCCTGCGCAGCGGGCGAATGGTCCTTATGGGTGTGCGTGACCAGGATGCGCGTGATCGGCCCCGGTGCGGCGGCGAGCAGCGCCTTCACGTGCGCTGGAAGGTCAGGCCCGGGATCGATCAATGCGCACGGGCCACCCGGATCACCGACGAAGTAGCTGTTGGTGCCAGGGCCCGTCATCACGCTGCCGTTGTCGGCCGTGACGCGCACGACGCGCGGCGACAGGCGCACGGCGCCGCCCGGCACCAGGTCGAGGCCGACATCGCCGCGGCCCTCGGGGTCGAGACGGCTGATTTCGGCATAGGCCCAGTGCGACGGCAACACGGGCCGCATGCCTTTGGCGCCGCTGCCGATGCGCGGCATCAGCAACGGCACCGGGCGCGGCTTGGCGGCGAACGCGATCGCGTCATCGGCGCGCTGAAACGTGGCGAGCGTGCGCAGCGTCTCTTCGGTCACCAGCATCAGCTTGAGCTTGCGCTCGGCAGCCAGCGCGTCAGCGGGCTTCAGCCACATCAACTCGGCCGATTCGGTTTGATCGGCGCTCGCGCGCTGATTCGGCGGCGCGATCGCGACCAGGAAACGCGTGTCGAATCGTTTGGGCCGACCCGGCGGCGTGAGCCAGTGGCTGAAGTAGTGCAGGCGGTCGGTGGCCAGGCGCCAGCCGTGGCGCTGGCACACGGCGGCAAGGTCGGCACGGCCGGCGTGCAGATCGTGGCGCATCGCGAGCACGGGCTCGTCGCCGAGCGCCGCGAGGTCGACCCATTCATCGTCGGCGTCGACAGCGAGCAGCAGGCCGGCTTCCTCGAAACACTCGCGGATCGCAGCGATCCAGTAGTCGAGCCCGCCCGCCGCAGTGCCGAGCAGGGCGCTGGCGCGGGCATCGTCGAGGCCGTTGGCCAGCGGGTGCGCGAGCTTGTCCTCGGCGTCCAGGTGGCCGCCCGGGAACACCGCGGCACCGCTGTTCTGGTCGCCCGCGCGCTCGGCGCGGCGCAGCATCAGGACCTCGAGGCCGTCGGCTCCGTCGCGCAGCACGATCAGCGACGCCGAATGGCGCGGCGTCGGCGCCGGCGGACGCTCGGCAGCCACGGTCGGGGCGGCGTCAGTGGCCATCACCGACTCTGCGCCGAGGGGACGCGCAACACGCCAGCCGTGCGCAGCGCCTGCACTTCGGCCTCGCTGAAGCCCGCTTCGCGCAGCACCGCCTCGCCTTCGCTGCCGGCTGGGCGCGTGGCACGCGGCGCAGTGGCCACGCTGCGCGAGAAGCGCGGTGCTGGCGCAGCCTGCATGACACCGGCCACTTCGACGAACGCACCACGCGCCTGCGCGTGCGCATGCGACGGCGCCTCGCGTAGCGTCAGCACCGGCGCCACGCAGGCGTCGCCGTACGCGAACTCGCGCGCCCACTCGTCGCGCGGACGCGCCTTCAGCTTGTCGGCGATCGCCTCGCGCATCGACGGCCACAGGCGCGTGTCGTACTGGCCCTTGACGAAGCGCTCGTCGAGTCCGATGCGCTGAGCAAACTCCGCAAAGAACTTCGGCTCCAGCGCGCCCAGCGCGACGTAGCGTCCATCGGCGGTGGCGTAGGTGGCGTAGAAGGGCGCGCCGCCGTCGAGCAGGTTGGCGCCACGCTGCGCATCGTCCCAGCGTCCTGCGGCCAGCATGCCGTGAAAGATCGACAGCAGCGACGACGCGCCGTCGACCATCGCGGCGTCGACCACCTGGCCACGGCCCGAGCGCTGGCGCTCGAACAGCGCAGCCATCAGGCCGAACGCCAGGTACAGCGCGCCACCGCCGTAGTCGCCGATCAGGTTCAGCGGCGGCACCGGCTTGCCGTCGGCAGGGCCGATGGCGTGCAGCGCGCCGGTCAGCGCGATGTAGTTGATGTCGTGGCCGGCGGCCTGCGCCAGCGGGCCGCTTTGCCCATAGCCGGTCATGCGCCCGTAGACCAGCTTGGGGTTGCGCGCGGCACAGGCGTCGGGGCCGAGGCCCAGGCGCTCGGCCACGCCGGGGCGCCAGCCCTCGATCAACACGTCGGCGCTGTCGACCAGGCGCAGCAAGGCATCGCGTCCGGCCGGCTGCTTGAGGTCCAGCGCGATCGAGCGGCGGCCGCGGCCGGTGACGTCGAACCGCGGGTCCAGCGGCACACCGAGTCCGCTCGGCTCGACACGATCGACGCGGATCACGTCAGCGCCCTGGTCGGCGAGCAGCATCGCGCACAGGGGTCCGGGGCCGATGCTGGCCAGCTCGATCACGCGCAATCCGCTGAGGGGGCCGCTCATGCCCGCAGTGTGCCCGAGTCGGGCGCCGGCTTGCAGCAGCGCGGGCTTGGACTGCGGCGCGCTCAGGCCGCTTCGAGCAGCAGGCGCGCCAGCGGCCCGGGCGCGCTGACCATCGCGTCGTGGCCGGTCGCCAGCTCGCGCACGCGCCAGCCCGGATCGCTGCGCACACGCTGGCGCATCGGTGCGATGCTCGGCCACGCCGGGCTCGTGCAATCGATGAACGTGCGCGGCACGCTGGCCACGCGCAGCGCGTCGAATACCAACGGCTCCTGATACTGGCCGAAAGGGTGCGGCGTCTGCCGCCGATTGACCCAGTCGCAATCGGCGCCGGTCAGTCCGTACAGCGCGGCATCGGGCGCTGGCAACGCGCCTTGCGGATGGGCGGCGGCGGCCGCCAGCCGTGAAGCCACCAGCTCCGGCGCGTGGTGAGTGGCCCAACTTTCGCCAGGGTGCGGCACCACGGCATCGACATACACCAGGTGCCGCACCCGCGTGGGCTGCCCGGCCAGCAGGCGATCAGCGGCGCCGGTGATCACCAAGCCGCCGTAGCTGTGGCCGACCAGGATCACGTCGTCGAGCTCTTCACAACGCACCAGGTTGACGGCGTCGGCGACGTGCGTGTCGAGCGTGATACCCCGCTGCAGCAAGTGCGAGCGTTCGCCGACACCCGTGAGCGTGACCGCATGCGCCGTGTGACCGGCCGCCCGCAACAGCGGCAGTACACGCGCCCAGCACCAGGCGCCGTGCCAGGCACCGTGGACGAGCACGAAGGTAGCCATCCCGCAGGCCTCAGCTCAACGTGACGCGCGCGAACTTGCGCTTGCCGACCTGGACCACGAACGTGCCGGCGTCGACCTTGAGCGCCTTGTCGCTGATCACCGTACCGTCGATGCGCACGCCGCCCTGGTCGACCAACCGCAGCGCCTCGCTGGTCGACGGCACCAGGCGTGCTTGCTTGAGCAGCTGGCCGATCGCCAGCGGCGCGCCGGCCAGCGCGACGTCGTCGATCTCGTCGGGCACGCCGCCGCGCGCGCGCAGCGCGAAGTCGTGCGCCGCGGCTTGGGCTGCCGCCGCACTGTGAAAGCGCGTGACGATCTCGTGCGCCAGTGCAGCCTTGGCGTCCTTCGGGTTGCGGCCGGCGTCGACCTCGCGGCGCAGCGCGGCGATGTCAGATGCCGTCTTGAAGCTCAGCAGCTCGTACCAGCGCCACATCAGCGTGTCGGCGATCGACAGCACCTTGGCATACATGGTGTTGGCATCCTCGGTGATGCCGACGTAGTTGTTCTTCGACTTCGACATCTTCTCGATGCCGTCGAGCCCCTCGAGCAACGGCATCGTGAGAATGCACTGCGGCTCCTGGCCGTACTCCTGCTGCAAGTGGCGGCCCACCAGCAGGTTGAACTTCTGGTCGGTGCCGCCGAGCTCGAGGTCGCTCTTCAGCGCCACCGAGTCGTAGCCCTGCATCAGCGGATAGAGGAATTCGTGCACGCTGATCGGCGTGTTGGCGCCAAAACGCTTGGCGAAGTCGTCGCGCTCCATCATGCGCGCCACCGTGTAGCGGGCGGCGAGCTGGATCATGCCGCGCGCGCCCAGCGGATCGCTCCACTCGCTGTTGTAGCGGACCTCGGCGCGGTGGATGTCGAGCACCAGCCCGATCTGGTCGAAGTAGGTCTTGGCATTGGCTTCGATCTGCTCGCGCGTCAGCGGCGGCCGCGTGCTGTTGCGGCCCGATGGGTCGCCGATCATCGAGGTGAAGTCGCCGATCAGCGGGATCACGGTGTGGCCCAGGTCCTGCAACTGCCGCATCTTGTTGAACACCACCGTGTGACCCAGATGCAGGTCCGGCGCCGTGGGATCGAGCCCGAATTTGATGCGCAGCGGCTTGCCGGTGGCCTGCGAGCGCGCCAGCTTGCGCAGCCAATCGGGCTCGGGCAGCAGTTCGGCGCAGCCGCGCAGCGACACCGCCATCGCCTCGCGGACGGCCTCGGTAGCATGAAATTCTGGCGCGCTGGTCATCTGAGCGGGGTTGGCTGGGTTGGCAGTGCGTGCTTTTCCGCAGGTCGTCCGCGGAGCGGTCGGTATACTCGGGAGCCGTTACACCGGCGCACGTAGCGCCTGCTCACTTCGCTTGGACCTCGCCGCAGCGACCAGCAAGACGCGGCGGCGATTGTAGAGGCCGCGGTCATGAGGATTCGCGGCCCGGCTCATCACCTGCAATGCAGGTGCCGCTGGTTCTGTTGAACCGGTCAGGTGGACACTCAGTTGGGATTCGTTCAAACCGCACAGTCGATGGGCCAGCGCGCCATGCTCGGCGCAGCCGCCGCGTTGCACCGCCACCGGCGGCGCGTGGCCGTGGCCGCCTCGGTGCTGCTGGCGGGCACCGCGCTGACGGCCTTCGGCATCGCGCCGATGGCGCCCGACGCGGCCCAGCTGCCGCGGCGCCAGATCATCGAGACCCTCGAGCCGGCTGGCCTGCCGGCTCAATTGCTGGCGCTGGCGTCGTACGACATGGTGCTGTCGCGCGCCGAGCAGACCCGCGCCAGCGACAACGTCGAGAGCCTGTTGCGGCGGCTCGGCGTGTTCGATCCGCAGCTGGCGACCTTCATGCGCGCCAACAACGACACGCGGCGCCTGTTCGAAGGCCGGCCCGGCAAGCAGATGCAAGCCCGCGTCAACAGCGATGGCCACCCGCTGGAGCTGGTGGCCCGCTTCGCGCCGCCCAGCACCGACTTGGCGAATACACATTTCACGCGGCTGACGATCAAGCGCGACGGCGACCAGTGGCGCGCCGACAGCGAGCTGGCCAAGCTCGACACACAGGTGAAGGTCGCCGGCGGCACGATCGAGACCTCGTTGTTCGCGGCCACCGACGAAGCCCGGTTGAGCGATCAGATCGCGATCCAGATGGTCGAGCTGTTCGCGGGCGACATCGACTTCCACCGCGAACTGCGCCGTGGCGACACCTTCAGCGTGGTCTACGAGTCGCTCAGCGCCGACGGGCAGCCGGTCACCTGGGCCGACGAGGCCGGCCGCGTGCTGGCCGCCGAGTTCGTCAACGGCGGCAAGGTGCAGCAGGTGCTGTGGTACGCCGACCCCGCAGCCAAAGGGGGCTACTACGGCTTCGATGGCCAGAGCCGGCGGCGCGCCTTCCTGGCCAGCCCGATGGCGTTTTCGCGCGTGACCTCGGGATTTTCGATGCGCATGCACCCGATCTTCAACACCTGGCGCCAGCATGGCGGCGTTGACTACGCCGCGCCCACCGGCACCGCGGTGCGGGTGGTGGGCGACGGCTGGGTGCAGTTTGCCGGCTGGCAAAACGGCTACGGCAACGTGGTACAGATCGCGCACGGCAACGACAAGCAGACCCTGTATGCCCACTTGAGCCGCATCGAGGTCAAGCAAGGGCAGCGGGTCGAGCAGGGCCAGCGTCTGGGCAGCGTCGGCGCCACTGGCTGGGCCACCGGGCCGCACCTGCACTTCGAATTCCGCGTGCGCGGCCAGCACCAGGATCCGACACGCATCGCGCGCAACTCGGAGGCGGTGCTGATCACCGGCAGCCTGCGCTCGCGTTTCGAAGAGACCCTGCGCGCGGTGCAGCAGCAACTCGACATCGCCGAGACGTTGCGCGACTCGCCCGGCCAGGGCGAGTAGCCGCCCGTTGGCGCGCGCAGTCTGCAGGCGCACGGCCACCCATGAGTCTCTTTGTCGGCCTGATGTCGGGCACGTCGCTCGATGGCATCGATGGCGTGGCCGTGCGATGGCCACGCGACGATGCATCGGCTTTGCAGGTGCTGGGGCACGTGCATCGTCCATACGACTCAGGGCTACGTGAGCACTTGCTGGCACTGAATGAGCCTGTTGCCGATGAGCTGGAGCTCGCCGCCATGGCCGCGATCGCGGTCGCCGAGGCCTACGCCGGCGTGGTGAATGAGCTGCTGTCGAGCGCCGGCCTGCGCGGCGAGCCGGTGCGCGCGGTCGGGGCGCACGGGCAGACCGTGCGTCACTGCCCGCAGGCGCCTGGGGGCGGGTTCTCGATCCAGCTCCTCAGCGGTGCGGCGTTGGCCGAACGTTGTGGCATCGACGTGGTGTGCGACCTGCGCAGCCGCGACCTCGCTGCCGGTGGCCAAGGCGCCCCGCTGGTGCCAGCCTTTCACGCCGATCGGTTCGGCGTGAAAGGCGAGGCCCGCGCGGTGCTGAATCTCGGCGGCATCGCCAACCTCACGCTGCTGCGGTCCGACGGCCGGATCGGCGGCTTCGACACCGGCCCGGCCAACGTGCTGCTCGACGCCTGGGCTGCCGAGCACCGCGGCCTGCCCTATGACGACGGCGGCCAGTGGGCAGCCTCAGGGCAGGTCGACGCCGCGCTGCTGCAGCGTCTGCTGTCGGATCCGTACTTCCAGCGTCCGCCTCCCAAGAGCACCGGCCGTGACCTGTTCCAGGCCACCTGGTTGAAGACCCACCTGGCCGCCCTCGGCCGGATGCTTGCCCCCGCCGACGTGCAGGCCACGCTGGCCGAGCTGACGGCCGGTTCGGTGGCGCAGGCGCTGCAGAGTCACTTGCCCGATGCAAGCGGCCTGTGGGTGTGCGGCGGCGGCGCCTTCAACGCGCACCTGTTGGCACGCCTGGCCGCGTTGCTGCCGCGGCTGCGCGTGCAGACCACCGACGCGCTGGGCCTGCCGCCGTTGCAGGTCGAGGCGGTGGCCTTCGCGTGGCTGGCGCGTGAGTTCGTCGAGCGTCGCGCCGGCAATCGGCCCGACGTCACCGGGGCCAGAGGTCCACGCGTCCTGGGTTGCCTCTATCCGGCCTGAGCCAGCGCGCCCCCGGAAAGACAAACGGCCGCGCTGAGCGCGGCCGTCTTGCCAGAGGGAAGCCGATCAGGCCGAGAAGCTCGAGCCGCAGCCGCAGGTGGTGGTGGCGTTCGGGTTCTTGATCACGAACTGCGCGCCTTGCAGATCTTCCTTGTAGTCGATCTCGGCGCCGGTGAGGTACTGCAGGCTCATGGCGTCGATCAGCAGCGTGACGCCGTTCTTGTTCATCTGCGTGTCGTCTTCGTTGACCGCTTCATCGAACGTGAAGCCGTACTGGAAGCCCGAGCAGCCACCGCCTTGAACGAAAACGCGCAGCTTCAGTTCGGGGTTGCCCTCCTCGTCGACCAGCTCCTTGACCTTGGCAGCGGCGCTGTCGGTGAAGACCAGCGGTGCGGGCATCTCTTGCAGGGTTTCGACGACGGCGTTCATGAGGGCTCCTTCAACGGCATCCAGAGTGTAGGCCAAAGGGCCGATCGGCCCGCGTGCGGGGCCTTCCCTTGACCTGGGGCCGGGCGAGGCGGATTCAAGCGCCGTTGGAGGCCGCGAGCACCAGCGGGGCGCGTTCGGCAGCCTTCAGCGGACGCAGCTCGCCGTCGACCTGGGCGCCCTGGTGCATCTCCAGGGCTTCGTAGCGGATGTCACCCACCACGCGGGCCTTGGGCTGCAGCTCGAGCAGCTCGTGCGACTCGATCGGGCCCTGCACTTCGCCGTTGACGATCACGTGCGCAGCACGCACCCGGCCGATGACCTTGGCCTTTTCACTGATCACCACCAGGCTCGCGGTGCCGTCGCCGGCAAGCACGTCGCCTTGCACTTCGCCATCGATGCGCAGGCCGTCGCTGAACCGGATCTCGCCCTGCAGCACCGAGCCCTCGCCGATCAAGGTGCGAATCGGGGGTTGTGCCTTCTTGCTGTTGAACATCGTGGTGCCTCCAACGATCGATCGATGCCGCCGAAGCAGCGCTTCACAGTTGCACGGTTTGTGTGGCCCTCACGTCGCCGGACTGGTCGATCACCTTGACCTCCAGCGACTTGATCACCGCTTGCTCGGGATACTCCAGCGTGCCCTCGACACGGGCGTATTGCTTCAGTTGCAGCGGCTTGGCGCCCCCCGGCATCGGCGCGCTCCAGGGTTGCCCATCGACGGTGCCTGCCAACGTCAACTCGTAACGGCCGCTGAATTCGCTCTTGGCCTTGCCGTTTTGCATCACCAGCATCTGGTAGCGAAGCTGGCCCGGGCCACGAGCCTCCGCCTGCAGCGCGCGCACGGCGACCCTTTCGCTGCCCGATGGCGGAAACATGCGCTCGAAGAAACCGAGGTCGCCCTTCAACGCGAGATGCTCGGTCTCCAACTCCTTGAGCTGCTGCACCAGGCGCTCCTGGGTGGCACGCTCGGCCTTGAGCAGGCTCTCCGAGGTGTCGGCGACGCTTTGCGCCTTGTCGCGCTGCTCGCGCAACTGTTGCACCTCGACACGCAGGCGGGTCAGCTCTTCCTTGGCGTCGCGCTCCAGGCCGGCGATGTCCTTGCCGAATTCGAACGCCCACAGGCCGATCGCCGCCGAAAACCCGAACACCAGCGCGATCACCGCCCAGCGCAACGGCCACGGCAGGTGCCGCGTGACGATGACACGCGGCGCAGTGATCGACAGCCGGCGGCGGAACAATTTCCAGCGCATGCGCAGTTAGGGGCCACAAACGAACGAGGCCGCATGGTAGCGGCCTGCGCCCGGATGGTGCGTCGCGAAATGCCCGCTTAACGCTTGCTGAATTGCTTGCGGCGGCGCGCGCCGTGCAATCCGACCTTCTTGCGCTCGACTTCTCGCGCGTCGCGCGTGACGAAACCGGCGCGGCTCAGGTCGGGCTTCAGTGCGTTGTCGTAGTCGATCAGGGCCCGAGTGATGCCGTGGCGCACGGCGCCCGCCTGGCCGGATTCGCCTCCGCCATGCACGTTGACCTTGATGTCGAAGGCACCGTCGTTATTGGTCAGCATCAGCGGCTGCTTGACCACCATGATCGAGGTCTGGCGGCCGAAGTACTGCTCCACCGGCTTGCCGTTGACGGTGATCTCGCCCTTGCCCTTCTTGAGAAAGACCCGCGCGACCGAAGACTTGCGACGGCCCGTGCCGTAGTTCCAATTGCCGATCATCGAGGTGTCCTTCAGAGCTGCAGCGCGCGCGGCTGCTGGGCGGTGTGCGGGTGCGTGGCACCACCGTACACCTTGAGCTTCTTGATCATCGCGTAGCCGAGCGGCCCCTTGGGCAGCATGCCCTTGACGGCCTTGGTAAGGGCCCGGTCAGGGTGCTTGGCCTGCATGTCCTTGAAGTTCACCGAATAGATGCCGCCGGGATAGCCCGAGTGGCGGTGGTACATCTTCTGTTCGGCTTTGCTGCCGGTGACCCGGAGCTTCGACGCGTTGACTACGATGATGAAGTCGCCGGTGTCGACGTGAGGCGTGTAGATGGCCTTGTGCTTGCCGCGCAGTCGGAGTGCCACTTCGCTGGCAACACGTCCGAGCACCTTGTCGGTGGCGTCGAGCACAAACCACTCGTGCTTCACCTCGGCCGGTTTGGCACTGAAGGTTTTCATGAGTGTCTTTCTGATGCCGCGCGCCGCGTCGCGCGTGAAAAAACGGTGGCGGCTGGCTCCGCGCCGACCTCCGGGGCACTGCTTGTGGATGCAGCCTCCCGTCGGTGCGTTGGCCCGGGGCTCCGCCTGCGGCGAAAGCCGGCGAGTATAGCCGACCCGACACTCGGCCCCGGCCAGCTAGAGGCCCGCACCAACCGAGGCCGGCGCACTTGAAGGACACTAGGGCAAACCCTAGGTATAGACAGTGCTCGAACTCCACCCTCTCGCAGCCGACGCCGCGCACCTCAGCCCCTCGCCCAGGCGAGGGCGCGGCACCTGGGTGCCGATCCGCTCGCTGGCGCCACGCCACCGCGAGCGAATCGGCCAACACCTGTTGGCGTTGCCCGGGCACGACCGCTACCTGCGCTTCGGCTATATGGCCTCGGACGATCAGATCATGAAGTACGTCCAGCAGATCGATTTCGATCGCGACGAGGTGCTGGGCATCTTCAACCGGCGCCTGCGCCTGTTGGCGATGGCCCACCTGGCGTACCAGAGCACCGACAGCGGCCGGCCGGCTTCCTGCGCCGAGTTCGGTGTGTCGGTGGCGGCGCACGCGCGCGGCCGTGGTTACGGCAAGCGCCTGTTCGACCTCGCCGCGCTGCACGCCCGCAACCGCGGCGTGCAGACGCTGCTGATTCACGCCCTCAGCGAAAACACCGCGATGCTGCGCATCGCGCGCAACGCCGGCGCGCAAGTCGTGCGCGAGGGCAGCGAATCACAGGCGCTCTTGCAACTGCCCAGCGACACGCTGGCCTCGCAGGTCGAGCAACTGGTCGAGTCCAATGCCGCCGAGTGGGACTATCGGCTCAAGCAACACGCTCGCCGCATGGAGCGCCTGAAGAGTGCGCTGTCGGCACTGGCGGGGCCGACGCAGCCGCCAGCCGATTCGCCTGCTGAACCGCGCCCCTGATTCGCCGGCTTGCCGGCGACATGCAACCGTCTCATAGCACGCAAGCACGGGGTCGTCGGGTCGGCCGCTGCGGTTAACATCGTGGCCAACATGCAACAAACGCTTCCCTGGATCGTGGCGCTGGTGGCCGTGGCGGTGCTGGCACCCGCGGTCGTGTGGTTTGCGTTGCGGCCGCGTGTGGCCAAGACGGCGCCACTGCCTGCCGAGTGGAACCTGTCGGCGCGGCCGGTCTTCAGCACCGACGAGCGGCGCGTCTATCGCCAGCTGCGCGAGGCGCTGCCGCATCACATCGTGTTGTCCAAGCTGCCCCTGGTGCGCTTTTGCCAGCCCACCGATCCGCAGGAAGTGCGCTTCTGGTACGAGCTGCTCGGCGCCATTCACGTCACGTTCGCCGTGTGCAGCGCCAATGGACGCGTGCTGGCGGCCATCGATCTCGACACCGACCGCGGCAACTCGCGGCGCGTGATGCAGATCAAGCAGGCGGTGCTCGCCGCCTGCCGCGTGCGCTACCTGCGCTGCCCGGTGGATCACCTGCCATCGATTCCCGAGTTGCAGCTCCTGGTCCCGCAGAGTGCGGCATCGTCGCGCGGCCCGCAGCCGGCAGCGCCGCCGGCGCACCCGCGGCGCGAAGTGGCCGCCGTCGCCGCGACGCCAAACCGCCGCCGCGACCGTGCCACGCTGTGGCAGGACTCCAACTTCTTCCAGGATTCGTTCTTCGCGCCCGACAACCGCAGCGAGACGCCGAGCGGCAGCGAGTTCGGGGCCCTCAGTGGCACAAGCAGCCGCGGCCTCGAGGTGCACGAAGGGCCGCCCACCGAGCCGCCCACCGAACCACCGCCCGAAGGTGGCGCCGTCGTCGTCGATCCGCCGCCGCGCGTGTCGTCGACCACCCGTCACTGAGAGCGCGACACGCGGCTCGATAGGATGCCGGCCATGCCGGCCTCGCATCCCTACGAGCGGTTGACCCCGCAAAACGTGCTCGACGCGCTGCAAAGCGTGGGCTGGCGCGGCGACGGCCGCCTGCTGCAGCTCAACTCCTACGAAAACCGTGTGTTCCAGGTGATGCTGGAAGACGGCTCGGCGGTGGTGGCCAAGTTCTACCGGCCCGGGCGATGGAGCGATGCGCAAATCCTCGAAGAACATCGCTTCGCGCTGCAGCTTGCGGCCGACGAGATACCGGTCATCGCGCCGCTGCTGCTGCAGCCGCCCGACACCGCGCCACCAGCGGCGCAAACGTCATGCAGCGGCGAACCGCCGACCCTGGCCTGTTGGTCGGACGGCGATGCGACATTCCGCTTGAGCGCCTATGCGCGCCGCTCCGGGCATGGCCCCGAGCTCGACGACCCGGTGGTGCTGTCGTGGCTCGGCCGTTTCCTCGGGCGCCTGCACGCGGTGGGTTCGCGCGAGCCGTTTCAAGCGCGTCGCCGGCTCGACCCTGTCACCTTCGGCCACGGGCCGTTGCAGCGATTGCTCGACGGCGACCTCGTCACACCGGCCGAGCGCCCGGCCTTCGCACAAGCCGCGCACGCGGCGCTCGCCATCGTCGACCAGGCGTTCGCCGGCGTCGGCGATGCGCCGTCGTTGCGCCTGCACGGCGACTTCCACCCCGGCAACATCCTGTGGCGCGACGAGGGCCCACACATCGTCGACCTCGACGATTGCTGCAGCGGGCCGGCGGTGCAGGACCTGTGGATGCTGCTGTCAGGTTCGTTGCCCGACATGCGCAGGCAGCTTGGCCATGTCCTGGACGGCTATGCCGCGTTCATGCGCTTCGATGCGCGCGAGCTGATGCTGATCGAGCCGTTGCGCACGCTGCGCATGCTGCACCACAGCGCCTGGCTGGCCGATCGTTGGGCCGACCCGGCCTTCCCGCCGGCCTTCCCCTGGTTCGGCAGCGCCGGCTACTGGTCGCAGCAGACGCAGCAGTTGCGCGAGCAGATCGAGGCGATGCAGGGCGAGCCGCTGGCGCTGTAGCTGCCTCGCTTCAGCCCGGCGCAACCGACAACAAACGCGTCACGCGCTGCACGTAGCTGGCCGGATCCTCGAGCTGGCCGCCCTCGGCCAGCCAGGCCTGGTCGAACACGATGTGCGCCAGGTCGTCGAACGGCGCGTCGTCGTTGCCCAGCCGCTGGATCAGCGCATGCTGCGGATTGATCTCGAGGATCGGCCTGGCCTTGGGTGCGTCCTGTCCGGCCTGCTTGAGCAGGCGCGCCAGATGCGCGCTCATGTCGCCCTCTTCGACCACCAGGCATGCGGGCGAGTCGACCAGCCGCGTGGTGACTCGCACGTCCTTGGCGCGCTCCTTCAGAGTGGCTTTCAGTTTTTCGAGCAGGGGCTTGCAGCTCTCTGCAGCGGCCTCGGCCTGCTTCTTTTCCTCTTCGTCCTGCAGCTGTCCGAGGTCCACCGCCCCCTTGGCCACGCTTTGCAGCGGGTGGCCTTCGAACTCGTACAGGTGCGACAACATCCACTCGTCGACGCGGTCGACCAGCAGCAGCACCTCGACGCCCTTCTTGCGGAAGATCTCCAGCTGCGGGCTCGCCTTCGCAGCGCCGAGGTTGTCGGCGGTGATGTAGTAGATCGGCTGCTGGCCTTCCTTCATGCGCTTCACGTAATCGGCCAGCGACACGCCCTCGTCGGCGTGCGTGGAGGCGAAACGCAGCAGCTTGGCCAGGCGTTCGCCGTTGGCATGGTCCTCGCCGACACCCTCCTTGATCACCGCGCCGAACTGGTTCCAAAAGCGCTGGTACTTCGCCTTGTCGTCGGCGCTTTCGCTGTCGGCCAGCGATTCCAGCATCGACAACACTCGCTTGGTGCAGCCCTCGCGGATCGCCTTCACGTCGCGGCTTTCCTGCAGCAGCTCGCGGCTCACGTTGAGCGGCAGATCGCTGGAGTCGACCACGCCCTTGACGAAGCGCAGGTACACCGGCATCAGCGCCTCGGCGTCGTCCATGATGAACACGCGCTTGACGTACAGCTTGACGCCGCCGCGCTTGTCGCGGTTCCACAGGTCGAACGGCGCCTTGGCCGGGATGTACAGCAGCTGCGTGTACTCGCTGCGGCCCTCGACGCGGTTGTGCGTGTAGGCCAGCGGCGGCTCGGAGTCGAACGCGATCTGCTTGTAGAACTCCTGGTACTGGGCGTCGGTGACCTCGCTCTTGGGCCGCGTCCACAGCGCGGCCGCCTTGTTGACGGTCTCCCACTCGTCGCTCGGCACCTGCTCTTTCTTTTCTTCGTCCCACTTCTCCTTGCGCATCAGGATCGGCAGCGAGATATGGTCGGAATAGCGCGAGATGATCGACTTCAGCTTCCACGGCCTGAGAAAGTCTTCTTCGCCGTCGCGCAGGTGCAGGATCACGTCGGTGCCGCGCGCGGCACGGT
>DATDJF010000280.1:0-3477 GCA_036520715.1 Burkholderiaceae bacterium
GCGTGCCGGCCGGCACATGGGGCGTGATGCGGGCGCACGGCGCGAGCTTCAGGCGCGGATCGAGCGATCCGACCTCGACCTCGATGCGCGCACCGGCCGGCACGGGCGTCTGGCTGGCCAGTTGCTGCACCTCGAGCGCCCACGGCTCGCTGCCAGGGGCCTGCGCAGCGGCGCCGATGCTGGCCACCAGCAGTGCGCCTGCGAGCGCGTGCGTGCGCCGCGCCATCACCAGTTGAATTGACTTCTCCACGGGCAGCATCGTGCTGGCGCGGGCGCTGTCGCGGTGGCCCGAAATGGGCCGCATAACACCGTCTTTTCGCGCTCATGTCGGCGCCGGCGCTGCCCACAATGGGTTCGACGCCGTCCCACGCATGCGTGACATGCATCACGTTGACAGGGGCCGGCGGCACGGAAAGGATCCCGATGCAACGCCTCACCGATGCGCTCGACTTCCAGGCCCAGGCCCTGGTGCTGCGTGCCGAACGCCAGCGTCTGATCGCCAGCAACATCGCCAACGCCGACACGCCGGGCTACGTGGCCCGCGACATGGACTTCGCGCGCGCGCTGCGCGAGGCCACCGGCCGGGCCCAGGCGGTGGCGCCGGCGGCGACGCAGGCACGCCACCTCGCGGTGGCCGGCGGCGCCCGCGCCGAACCGCAGCTGCTGTACACGCGGCCGGCGCAGGACAACCTCGACCACAACAGCGTCGACATGGACCGCGAGCGCGCCGCGTTCGCCGACAACACGGTGAAGTACGAGGCGACGCTGCGCTTCATCAATGCGCAGGCGCGCACGATGCTCGATGCGATGAAGGGGCCGAATCAGGCCTGACGGGAGTTGAACCATGAGTCTGTTCCAGATCTTCAACGTCGCGGGCAGCGCCACCAGCGCGCAGACGCAGCGACTGAACACGGTGGCTTCCAACCTGGCCAACGCCGACACGGTGGCCGGCCCCGACGGCCAGGCCTACAAGGCGCGCCAGGTGGTGTTCCAGACCCAGCTGATGGGCGAGGTGGGTGCCGCCGGCGTGCGCGTCAGCACGATCGCTGAAGACAACACGCCGGGCCGTCGCGTGCACGACCCCAAGCACCCGGCCGCCGACGGCCAGGGCTACGTGACCTACAGCAACGTCAACCCGGTGGAGGAGATGGTCAACATGATCTCGGCCTCGCGCTCGTACCAGAACAACGTCGAAGTGATGAACACCGCCAAGAACCTGCTGCTCAAGACGCTGCAGCTCGGCAATTGACCGTGCACCGCACGAGGAGCTAGCGCATGGCCACGTCCGCGATTCAGAACAACGGCGCCAGCGCGGCTGCCGGCGCTGCCGGCGCACTGGCCGCCGGCAGCGGCGCCAACAGCGAGGACCGTTTCCTCAAGCTGCTGGTGGCGCAGATGCAGAACCAGGACCCGCTCAATCCGATGGACAACGCGCAGGTCACCAGCCAGATGGCGCAGATCCAGACGGTGAGCGGCATCGACAAGCTCAACAGCACGGTGCAGGGCCTGAACGCGCAATTCGCGCAACTGCAGGCGCTGAGCGGCGCCTCGCTGGTCGGCCGCGACGTGTTGATCGAGGGCAACCGCCTGGTCGCCGACGAGGGCGTCGGCCACGGCGGCTTCGAGCTGGCTTCACAGGCCGACCAGGTGAAGCTCGAGGTGCTCGACGCCAGCGGCCGTGTCATCGACAGCGCCGACCTCGGCGCCATGGCCAGCGGCCGCCACAGCTTCGACTGGACACCCGCCGCCGGCGTGGATCCGGCGCAGGCCGTGCGCTTTCGCATCAGCGCCAACCTGGGCACCACCGCAGTGACTGCCACGACGTTCACGCGCGACCGCGTCGACGCCGTGAGCGCCGGCCCCAACGGCCTGGTGCTCGAGCTGGCCAACGCCGGCCCGGTGGCCTACGACCAGGTCAAGGCCTTCGACTGAACCCCCAAATCCGCAAGAGCATCCGAGAGGAGCACCCATGAGTTTCCAGCAAGGCCTGTCCGGACTGAACGCCACCGCCAAGAGCCTGGAGGTGATCGGCAACAACATCGCCAACGCGCAGACCTACGGCGCCAAGGCGGCACGCGCCGAGTTCGCCGACGTCTATGCCGCCGCGCTCAACGGCGCCGGCACCAACACCATCGGCATCGGCGTCAACCTGGCCTCGGTGGCGCAGCAGTTCACGCAGGGCAACATCCTGACCACCGAGAACCCGATGGACCTGTCGCTCAACGGCGCCGGCTTCTTCCAGGTGAGCGACGGCAACAGCCCGATCGCCTACACCCGCAACGGCCAGTTCAAGATCGACCGCGACGGCTACATCGTCAACAACCAGCTGCAAAGGCTGCTCGGTTATCCGGCCAACGGCAACGGCATGATCCAGCCCGGCGGCGCGCAAGCGCTGCAACTGCCGACCTCGGGCATCGACCCGCAGGTCACCGGCGACGTGCTGATCGAGATGAACCTCGACTCGCGGCTGGCCGTCACGGCGCCCACGGCCGGTGCGGCGATCAACTACTCCGACCCCACCACCTACAACAACGCCACCTCGATGACCGTGTACGACGATCGTGGTCAGGACGTGGCGCTGACCTACTACTTCCAGAAGTCCGCGCCCGAGACGTGGAACGTGTTCATCACCGCCAACGGCACCACGGTGGGCGGCACCACGGCCGCACCGCTGCCGGTGACGACGATCACGTTCCCGCCCAACGGCTCGGCGCCCACTGCGCCCGTCGGCCCGGTGACGATCAACATCCCGGCGACGACCAACGCCGCCGGCGCCACCGCGCTGCCGATCCCCAACGTGCAGCTCGACCTCACCAACTCCACGCAGTACGGCTCCGGCTTCGGCGTCACCAACATGACGCAGGACGGCTACGCGGCGGGCCAGCTCAGCAGCATCAGCATCGAGAGCAACGGCATCGTGATGGCGCGCTACTCCAATGGCCAGTCGCAGCCGGCCGGCCAGATCGAGATCGCCACCTTCCGCAACCCGCAGGGCTTGCAGCCACTGGGCGGCAACGCCTGGGGCCGCACGTTCACCTCGGGCGACCCGGTGCTCGGCACGCCGGGCGTCGGCAACCTCGGCGTGCTGCAGGCCGGCGCGCTCGAGGAGAGCAACGTCGACCTCACCGCCGAGCTGGTGAACATGATCACCGCGCAACGCATGTACCAGGCCAATGCGCAGACCATCAAGACGGTCGACCAGATCATGCAGACGCTCGTGAACATGCGGTGATCGGGTCCGCACCTTTGAACTGACCAGGAGCCGCGATGGACCGCATGATCTACCTGTCGATGACGGGCGCCAAGGCGACCATGCAGCGGCAGGACGCGCTGGCGCACAACCTGGCCAACACGTCGACGCCCGGCTTTCGCGCCGAGATGACGGCGTTTCGCGCGGTGCCGGTGCGCGGCGATGGCGCCAGCACGCGGGTCTACGCGCTGGAGTCCACGCCAGGCTACAACGCCGAGCCCGGCGCG
>DATDJF010000281.1:0-14045 GCA_036520715.1 Burkholderiaceae bacterium
CCCCCGCGGCCGCACTTCACGTGGAACCACATCAGCCTGGCCCTCGGCCAGGCTGATCGTCAGCCGCTCGCCGGCGCGCAGTTGCGACGGCGCGACCACCACCTGCCCGGCCGGGCTTTCGATCAGCGCGTAGCCGCGCGACAGCACCTGCTGCGGATCGAGCAAAGCCAGGCGCTCGGCCAGCCCTGCCAGCCGCGCCGCGCGCCGCTCCAGGCCCAGCGCCGACGTGCGCTGCCAACGCTGACTGGCATGCGCCAGTGATTGCCCGGCCCACGCCAGCCGCTGCGCGAGCGCGGCGCGGCAACGATGCGCCAGCAGATCGAGCCGCTCGCGTTGCGGGCGCAGCGAGGTCACCGCATGCGCGAGCCGCGACGACAGCAGGTCCAACCCCTGCGTGGCGCGATCGATCCGCTGCCGCTGCGCGCGGGTCAGGCGGCGGGCCGCTTGCTCGAGCGCCTGCAACAGTTCGTCACGCAGCGGTGCCGCGAGCTCGGCCGCCGCAGTGGGCGTGGCGGCGCGCAGGTCGGCGGCGAGGTCGGCCAGCGTGATGTCGGTCTCGTGGCCGACGCCGCACACCACCGGCAGCGGACACGCCGCGACGGCGCGCACCACGGCCTCGTCGTTGAAGGCCCACAGGTCTTCGATCGAGCCGCCGCCGCGGCACACGATCAACGTGTCGACCTCGGCACGGCGGCCGGCTTGCTGCAGCGCCTGCACCAGCGACGCCGGCGCCTCCGGTCCCTGCACCACGCTCGGGTAGATGACCACCCGCACGTGCGGCGCGCGCCGCGCCAGCGTGGTCAGCACGTCGTGCAGCGCCGCGCCGGCGGTGGAGCTGACGATGCCGATCGCGCGCGGGTACGGTTCGATGGGCCGCTTGCGTGCGGCATCGAACAAGCCCGCCGCTTCGAGCTTGGCCTTCTGCCGCAAAAACATTTCGTAAAGCGTGCCGGCGCCCAGCGGCAGCATCGCCTCGACCACGTACTGCAGTTCGCCGCGCGGCTCGTAGATGCCGATGCGGCCGCGCAGCTCGACCTGCTGGCCGTCGCGCGGCGAGAAGTCGAGCAGCGACGCGGCGCGCCGAAACATCGCGCAACGCAGCACCGCGTTGGCACCGTCGGCGTCCTTCAGCGTGAAGTAGCAATGGCCGCTGCCGGCTCGCGAGAAGCCCGACAGCTCGCCGCGCACCGCCACCGCGCCGAGCCGGAATTGCAGCGCATCGCCGGCAGCCAGCAACAACGCCGCCACGCCGAGCGCGCGCGGCGCCACCGCCGCCGTGGCTTGATCGAGGTCGTTCATCGCACCACGATCGCGCGTCGCCGGGCCATCGTTGTGGCGTCGCGCGGCATCACATCGATCGACAAACGCCCCGTGCTCAAAACTCGGGCAATCCAACGCGAAGCACGGGAACATGCGCCCTCGCGGCGACCGGCGCCGGCTTGCCCACAAGCTTTTCCACAGAAGCAGTGGATTGTTCGAGCCGCATCCGAGGACTTTTTCGTGGCGCCGATGCTGCGGCGCGGGGGTTGCAGGGGCCGCCGCCATGCAGCATCGTCCACAAGCTCGGCCATAATCGCGCCTCGCTGCATCGCCACGCCGCGCGACGCCTCACGCACCATCGGGTCACCTCTTGTTTTCGATCATACAAGCCGCCGGTTGGCCAATCTGGCCGTTGCTCATCTGCTCGGTGGTGGCGCTGGCGCTCGTCATCGAGCGCTTCCTGAGCCTGCGCGTGCCGCGCATCGCGCCGCCCAAGCTGCTCGACGAGGTGTTGTCGGTCACCCGGCAAAGCCTGCCGGGACCCGACGTGGTGACCAAGCTGGCAGCCAACTCCGAGCTGGGCTCGGTGCTGGCCGCCGGGCTGCGCGCCGTGATGGGCGACCCGCGCATCCAGGAAGGTGCCTTGCGCCAGGCATTCGAGATCGCCGGGCGCAGCGCCGTGCACCGGATCGAGCGCTACCTCAACACGCTGGGCACCATCGCCTCGGCGGCGCCGCTGCTGGGGCTGCTCGGCACGGTGATCGGCATGATCGAGATCTTCGGTTCGCAGGCGCCCACCGGCGGCTCGAACCCCACGATGCTGGCGCACGGCATCTCGGTGGCGCTGTACAACACGGCGTTCGGCCTCATCATCGCGATCCCGTCGCTGATGTTCTACCGCTACTTCAGGCGCTTGGTCGACGAGTACGCGCTCGGCATGGAGATGGCGGCCGAACGCATGGTGCCGCACCTGATGCGATTCGTCGTGCGGCCCGCCGCTTAAGCCCCCTGGCCTGACGCGCGATGCGCTTTCGTCGCCGCCGCAACGAGGAACCGGAGATCAACCTGATCCCGTTCATCGACGAGCTGTTGGTGGTCCTGATCTTCCTGATGCTGTCGACCACCTACTCCAAGTACTCGGAGTTGCAGATCACGCTGCCCACGGCGGATGCCGAGCGCATCCGCGAGCGGCCGGCCGAGATCATCGTCAGCGTGTCGGCCGAGGGCCGCTACCTGATCGACAAGAAGGCGGTCGAAGGCCGCAGCGTCGACATCCTGACGCTCGAGCTGCAGGCCGCCGCGGCCGGCCGGCCCGACGTGACGGTGATCGTGTCGGCCGATGCGCTGACGGCGCACCAGGCCGTGATCAACGTGCTCGATGCGGCGCGGCGCGCCGGGCTCGGCCGCCTGAGCTTCGCCGCCCAGGTGCCGGCCGAATCCGCGGGCCGCTGATCGAACTGCGATGAATCCAGAGCGCGGCTGGGCTGCTGCCCTGGTCGCCTCGTGGCGGCAGCCGCAGCCCGATGCGTTGGCACGTGCGCTGCAGCCGCTGTCGTGGCTCTATCGAGCGATCACGGCCGGGCAGCGCGCACTGTTCGCCAGTGGCCTGCGTACGAGCCAGCAAGCACCGCGGCCGCTGATCGTGGTGGGCAACCTGCTGGTCGGGGGCGCCGGCAAGACACCCACGGTGATCGCGCTCGTGGAATTGCTGCGCCAGCGCGGCTATACGCCCGGCGTGGTGTCGCGCGGCTACGGCCGCACCGATGACACGACGCGCATCGTGGATGCCGCGAGCAGCGCTGCGCAGGTGGGCGACGAGCCGCTGCTGATCCACCTGCGCGCGCGGGTGCCGGTGGCGGTGGCGGCGCAACGCATCGATGCGGCCCGCGCGCTGTGCAGCGCGCACCCCGGGATCGACGTGCTGGTGGCCGACGACGGGCTGCAGCACTTCGCGCTGGCGCGCGACGCGCAAGTGATCGTGTTCGACGAGCGCGGCGCGGGCAACGGCCTGCTGCTGCCCGCCGGCCCGCTGCGCGAGCCGCTGCCGCAGGTGCTGCCGCCACGCACGCTGGTGATCTACAACGCGCCGCAACCGAGCACCCCGCTGCCCGGCTTCGTGGTGCACCGCTCGCTGGCCGGCGTGGTCGAGCTGCCGGCCTGGTGGCAGGGCCAGCGCGCCAACCCGCAAGGCTGGCAAGCCTTGCAGGGCCGTCGCGTGGTGGCGTGTGCGGGCACGGCGGTGCCGCAACGGTTCTTCGACATGCTGCGGGCGCAAGGGCTCGCCATCGAGCCGCTGGCATTGTCCGACCATGCCGACTACGGCCGGCTGCCGTGGCCCGCGGACGCCAGCGACGTGGTGGTGACCGAGAAGGACGCCGTCAAGATCCGCGCCGAGCGCGTGGGCAACACCCGGGTCTGGGTGGCACCGCTAGACTTCGTTCTCGACGCCGCCGTTGGACAGGACCTGCTTCGCTGGCTGCCGCCTCCCGCATGACGCCACCATGACCCTCGACCATCGACTGATCGACTTGCTGGTGTGCCCGCTGTGCAAGGGGCCGCTGCGCGCCGAGCATCCGGCCGGCGAACCGCTGCGCGAACTGGTGTGCCCGGCCGACCGGCTTGCCTTCCCGGTGCGCGACGGCATCCCGGTGATGCTCGAGAGCGAAGCACGCGCGCTCGATGCACCGAGCACGCCGTCGCCGCTGGAATGAAGCGACGCCGCACCTTCGTGCGCTGCGTGCAGGCGCCAAGGGTGCACCCATGAGCTTCACCGTCCTGATTCCGGCGCGGCTGAAGTCGACGCGGCTGCCCGACAAGCCGCTGGCCGACCTGCACGGCGCGCCGATGGTGGTGCGCGTGGCACAGCGCGCCGCGGGCTCGGCGGCGGCGCGCGTGGTGGTGGCGGGCGACGACCCACGCATCGTCGAGGCCTGCCGCGCCCACGGCGTGCACGCGCTGCTCACGCGCACCGATCACGTGAGCGGCAGCGACCGCCTGGCCGAAGCCTGCGAGCAACTGCAGCTCGACGGCGAGGCGATCGTCGTCAACGTGCAGGGCGACGAGCCGCTGATCGCCACCGCGATGATCGACGCCTGCGCGGCGCTGCTCGAGAAGCGTGGCGACTGCGTGATGGCGACCGTGGCCCACGCCATCGACGATGCCGAGGAGTTCGCCAACCCCAACGTGGTGAAGGTGGTGCTCGACGCGGCTGGGCGCGCGTTGTACTTCTCTCGCTCGCCGATCCCGCACTGGCGCGACCGCAGCGACCCCGATGCGCTGCCCGAGGCGCCGCGGCCGCTGCGCCATGTCGGTCTCTACGCCTACCGCGCGGGATTCCTGCGCCGCTTTCCGTCGCTGCCGCCGGCGCCGCTGGAGGCCGTGGAGGCGCTCGAGCAGTTGCGCGTGCTGTGGCAAGGCGAGCGCATCGCCGTGCACGTGAGCAGCGAGCGGCCAGGCCCCGGCGTCGACACGCCGGCCGATCTGGCGCGGGTGCGCGCGCTGTGGCCCACAGTGGTTTGAGTGCTAAGCTCGATTCACACCAGCGCCGAGACGCCGAGGAGACCATGCGACTGATCCTGTTGGGCCCGCCCGGGGCCGGCAAAGGCACGCAGGCGGCGACCATCTGCCGGCACTACGGCATCCCGCAGATCTCCACCGGAGACATGCTGCGTGCCGCAGTGAAGGCCGGCACGCCGCTCGGCCTGGCGGCCAAGAAGGTGATGGACGCCGGCAACCTGGTCAGCGACGACATCATCATCGGGCTCGTCAAGGAGCGCATCGGGCAGGCCGATTGCGCCAACGGTTTCTTGTTCGACGGCTTCCCGCGCACGATTCCGCAGGCCGAGGCGATGAAGAACGCGGCGGTCGTGCTCGACGTGGTGCTCGAGATCGACGTGCCCGACGAGGCCATCATCGAGCGCATGAGCGGCCGCCGCGTGCACGAGGCGTCGGGCCGTTCGTACCACCTGAAGTTCAATCCACCCAAGGTGGCCGGCAAGGACGACGTCACCGGCGAGCCGCTGATCCAGCGCAAGGACGACAGCGAAGAGACGGTGCGCAACCGGCTCGACGTCTATCAGAAGCAGACACGCCCGCTGGTGGCCTACTACTCCGCGTGGGCGTCGCAAGGTGACGCCGCCGCGCCGCGCTACCGCAAGATCTCGGGCCTCGGCGGCGTGGAAGAAATCGGCGCGCGCGCGCTGGCCGCGCTCGCGGCCTGATCCGACATTTCAATCAGGAAAGGCAATCGCCATGGACATCGCTGGCAAGGTCTTCATCGTCACGGGTGGCGCCTCGGGCCTGGGCGAAGGCAGCGCACGCATGTTCGTTCGCGAAGGCGGCAAGGTCGTCATCGCGGATGTGCAGGCCGACAAAGGTGAATCGCTCGCCAACGAGCTCGGCGCCGGCAAGGCGGCCTTCGTGCGCTGCGACGTCACGCAGGAGGCCGACGGCCGCGCAACGGTCGCCAAGGCACTGTCGATGGGCAAGCTGATGGGCCTGGTCAATTGCGCGGGCATCGGCCCGGCGGCCAAGACCGTGGGCAAGGACGGCGCGCATCCGCTCGACCTGTTCACCCGCACGATCACCATCAACCTGATCGGCAGCTTCAACATGATCCGCCTCGCCGCCGAGGCGATGAGCAAGAACGAACCCGAAGCCACCGGCGAGCGCGGCGTGATGATCTCCACCGCCAGCGTGGCCGCCTACGACGGCCAGATCGGCCAGGCCGCCTACTCGGCCAGCAAGGGCGGCATCGTCGGCATGACGCTGCCGATCGCGCGCGACCTGGCACGCAACGGCATCCGCAACATGACCATCGCGCCGGGCATCTTCGGCACCCCGATGCTGTTCGGCATGCCCAAGGAAGTGCAGGACGCGCTCGCCGCGTCGGTGCCCTTCCCTTCGCGCCTGGGCAAGCCCGACGACTACGCCAAGCTCGTGCAGCAGATCGTCACCAACGACATGCTCAACGGCGAGGTGATCCGGTTGGACGGGGCGATCCGGATGGCGCCGAAGTAGGTCACTTTCAATCCTGAGTCGGCCCGATACGCAGACACGCGGCAGCCCGCATACCTGAAGAAAAAGAGCCCGCCCGGCTTGCGCCTGGCGGGCTCGATTGCTCTTCAGGTCGTGACGATCAGAAGGTGTACTTCCCCGCGATCGTGAAGAACCGGCCCACGGCGCCAGCCTGGTGCCAGGTCTGGTTGTAGTTGATGCCGTACGGGATGGCGAGGTACGGATCGAACGGCGCCTGGCGGTCGAACAGGTTCTGGATCGAGAAGTTCAGTTCGACGTTCTTCACCGGGAGCCACTTGGCGAACACGTCGAACGTCGTGAACGACGGCAGCTTGCAGCCGTTGTAGATGGCGCCCGTCGTCGTGAACACGCCGCAGTTGTACTGCCCGCTTCCGTTGTCCGGATAGTCCACGCCGGTGTTGCCGTTGTGGACCGTCGTGCCGTCCGTATCGGACACTTCGCCCTTGTGGTCGACCATCGTGATCGGACCCACATAGTTGACCGCACCGGTCACCGCCCATGGGCCCTGGTCAAAGGTCAGCGAGAAAGTCGCCCTGTCCTTCGGCCCGCCGCCGCCCGCACTCTGCACCAGCGGGCCATGCGTCCCTTCGTATCTGAATGTGTTGCCGTCGGCATCAGTGCGCTCGTACTTGTTGACGTGCGTCCAGTTCAGCTGCGAGAACAGCTTGGACCCGTTGCCGAGGTTCGTGCGATACCGGATCTCGAGGTCGACGCCGTCGGTCTTCGTCTTCGCCGCATTGCGGTAGAAGCCGGTCACCGTCTGCAGGGTGCCATCCACGTCGTAGTACAGGAACGTGTTGGGCTGGGTTCCTGCCACCTGTGCGTTGACCAGGTTCGGGCTACCGTCTGGCGTCACCCCGTCGGGACCGAAGGTGTCGCACGAATTGACGCACTGCCCGGCCGGGATGAGCGAGTTCGGGTCCGCCTGCACGATCTCGTTCCGACGATCGACCCGCCAGTAGTCCAGGGTCGCGCTCAAGTTCGGCATCGGCTCGAAGATCAAGCCCAACGTGTAACTCTTGGCCTTTTCGGGCTGGATGTCGGGGTTGCCCTGCGACAGGATGCCGTACGTCGTGAAGCCGAAGCTGGAGCCGCCGATCTCGGCCGCACCGGGAGCCCGGAACGCTTCGGAGTACGTGCCGCGGATGGCGAACTGATCCATCGGCTTGAATTTGAAGCCGACCTTCGGTGTCCACGAGCTTCCGAAGTCAGAGTAATGGTCATAACGCAGCGCCCCGTTGAGCTCGAGCGTCTTGAGCACCGGTGCGTTCAGCTCGCCGTACACCGCCTGGACGTTGCGCTTCATGTTGAACGCGGAATAGCCCAGACCGACGATCGATCCCGTGTCAGTGCCAGGCACGGGTGGCGTGTTGGCCTCCTCCCAGCGCGCTTCTGCGCCCAGCGCCAACCCAAGCGGCCCACCCTCCAACGCCATCAGCTCCCGCGAAGCCCTGATGTCGATCGACGTGACCGAGCTGGTCGGGGTGTTTTGGAGCACCGGGGAGATTGCTGCCAGGACCGCGGGGTCGGTCGTATTGGGTGAGTTGACGCGATAGGTGCCGTTGTTGAGAGCCGCCTGCATCGCGTCGTAGTTGATGTACCCGGTGTTCGTGTTCTTCAGTTTGCTCTTGGCATACAACAAGCCGGTGTCCCAGTCCCACCCGAAGTTGCTGCCCTGCAAACCCACGAGTCCGCGAAACACCTGGTTGTCGGTAACCTGGTCCCGCCCGCCGAGTTCGGCCGGGCGATAGCCGAAAGTCGCGTCGCCTCCAACAGGATTGTCCGGATGCGTGCCCGGCAGATTCATCAGTCCGTGCACAAGAAGGGGATTGAGGGGATCCCCCGGCACGAACACACCGCCATCGTTGTTGGCGCCCAGGGTGCCGTTGGCCTTGGCCTTGGTATTGAAGAACCCCAGCTCTGCATAGCCGGTGAGCGAAGGCGAGAACTGGAGCGTGCCCCGACCAAACAAGTTGACCCGGTCGATCTCGGGTTGCACTTCCTGTTCATCAAGGGAGTTGTAGCGGCACAGCCCGGTCGTCGGGTCGATCTGGGCGGGATTGCAACCAATCACGTTGGTTCGCGGGCCGGCGCCGCCGAGGCGCACAGTACCGAACGGTGTGTTGGCCGTCGGCGTCGGAAGACTGAAGTAGGGGCGAGGAGCGCCGAGGGTGGTGTCGTAGTAGCCGCGTGAGGTGTGGTCGCTCTCGCCGATGAATCCGCGGTCCTTCGACCAGATGTTCTTCTGCTTCGACGCCTCGAGCGTGAAGAAGGCGTTGAACTTGTCGGTGTCGAGGTTGCCGAAGCCGAACGTCCCGAACGCGCGCACTGTCTGGCCGTCGCTGTCGCCGGTCTGGCCGTAAGAGGCACCCATCGAACCACCGGTGTAACTCTTGCGCAGGATGACGTTGACCACGCCACCGACCGCGTCGGCACCGTAGATGGCCGACGCGCCGTCCTTCAGCACTTCGATGCGATCGACAGCTTCCAAAGGCAGCGAGTTGAGGTCGACGAAGTTGCGGGTGCCGTCGTCGGCCAGGCCGTAGGTCGTCATGCGGCGACCGTTCACCAGCACCAGCGTCGAGTTGACGCCCAGGCCACGCAGCGACACGGCTGACGATCCGCTGGCGAAGCCGTTGGAGAACGATCCTGGGATCGAACCCACGCCATCGACGGTGAGCCCTCGAAGCACCGCTTCGATGGAAGTCTTGCCGGTGCGCTCGATGTCCTCGCGCGTCAGGACCTGCACCGGCGACGCGGTTTCAGTGTCGGTGCGCTTGATGCGCGAACCGGTCACCTCCACCCGCTGGCCTTCCTGCGCCTGCACGCCGGTGGCGAGCACGGCAAACCCTCCTACAGCCAGCGCTGCCGCCAGGCTGATCCTGTTCCTCTTGAACATAGTTACTCCTAGTCTGAAAACGGTTGTTCCGTAGGCTTCTGCCCGCCCGTTGCAGCCTCTGTCACCTGTAGGTCACAGAACGGAAACGAGACGAACATGAAACTGAATTGTCAGTGTCGCCAGGGGGTGGCGGGGTGCGGGGAAGTCCCCGTGCTGGTGCAAGCACCGATGCTGTCGGGTGTCGCCTGCGAGATGCACGCCCCTTTGAGGAACGTGTCTCCTCGTTGGCATGCAGCGCGATGCCACGCAATCCTGGTGCACGCGCGGCGCGCCCTTCGGGAAAGCCCTAGGCCAGCTGTAATTCTTCGACGTTGGTAAGCGACAACAGCCCCATGCGTTGGTGGCTTGACCTGCGTCGCCAGTTCGTTCAGGCGCTCGGGGCAACTCCGCTTCGCAGCTTCGGCACGGAGGCCAGCAACTGGCGGGTGTAGGCGGCCTGCGGATCCTGCAGGACCGCCTGAGTCGGGCCGTGCTCGACGATGCGGCCGGCGTTCATCACCGCCACTTCGTCGGCCAGGTACGCCACCACGGCGAGGTTGTGCGTGATGAACAGATAGGCCACCCCGAGGTCGGCCTGCAACTCGCGCAGCAGGTTGAGGATCTGCGCCTGCACCGACACGTCGAGCGCCGAGGTCGGCTCGTCGCAGACGATCAGCTTGGGCTGCACGGCCAGCGCGCGCGCGATCGCCACACGCTGGCGCTGGCCGCCCGAGAACTCGTGCGGATAGCGCGACAACGCATCGCCCCGCAATCCCACGCGGCGCAGCAGCTCGGCCAAACGCCCCAGCCGCTCGCCGCGCGGCAGGTCGGGCCGCAGCGCGATCAGCCCCTCCTCGAGAATTTCGCCGACGCGCATGCGCGGGTCGAGCGACGAATACGGATCCTGGAACACGATCTGCACTTCTCGGCGCATCGCCCGCAGCGCCTCGCCCTGCAGTGCGAACAGGTTGCGGCCCTCGAACAGCGCCTCGCCGCTGATCTCGGCCTGGCGCCTGAGCAACTGCACGATCGCCTTGCCGGTGGTGGTCTTGCCGCAGCCCGACTCGCCCACCAGCGCCAGCGTACGGCCCGCGGCGATGTCGAAGCTGACCTCGCTCACCGCCTCGAAGGCACCGACCCGACGCTGCAGCACGCCGCTGCGGATCGGAAAACGGACGCTCAGGTCCCTCACCCGCAGCAGCAACTCGCCAGCGGGCGGCGTCGCGGCCGCTGCCGCAACCGCTGGGGACGCAGCCACGTCAGCGTGCGCCGGCACGGCAGTGACCGCACCGGCACCAGCCGCCGGCCACGGCGCGTCGCCGGCATAACGCACGCACCGCACCAGGCGGCCCTGCGTCTGCAGCAGCTGCGGCACCGTGTGCGCACAGTCGTCGCGCGCCACCGCGCAGCGCTCGGTGAAGCGGCAGCCGGTGAACGTGCGCGAGAGCGACGGCACCGTGCCGGCGATCGCCTCGAGGGCCCGCTCGCGCCGCTGCGCATCGGGCAGCGCGCGCAGCAAGGCCTGCGCATAGGGATGCAGCGGCCGCGCGAAGAATTCGTCGGCCGGCGCCACCTCGACGATCTGGCCGGCATACATCAGCGCCACGCGGTGTGCCATGCCTGCCACCACCGCGAGGTCGTGCGTGATCAGCAGCAGGCCCATGCCGTGCTCGCGCTGCAGGTCGCGCAGCAGCTCGAGGATCTGTGCCTGGATCGTGACGTCGAGCGCGGTGGTCGGCTCGTCGGCGATCAGGAAGTCGGGCTCGGCCGCCAACGTCAGCGCGATCATCACGCGCTGTCGCTGGCCGCCGCTCAAACGAAACGGGTAGTCGTCGATGCGGCGTTCGGGCTCGGGGATGCCGACCTTGCGCAACCAGTGCAACGCGCGCTCGCGCGCCGCGGCGCCGCGCAACTCGGTGTGCGCCTCGATCGCCTCGACGATCTGGTCGCCGACCCGCATCACCGGGTTGAGGCTGGTCGCTGGCTCCTGAAAGATCATGCCGATGCGGCCGCCGCGCACCGCGCGCATCTCACGCTCGGGCAGCGCCAGCAGCTCGGTGCCGGCCAGTGCCACCGAACCCCCTGTCACCGCGCCGCTATCGGGCAGCAGGCGCATCAGCGCCAGTGCGGTCATGCTCTTGCCGCAGCCCGATTCGCCCACCAGCGCGAACGTCTCGCCGCGTGCGATCGACAGGCTCAGGCCGTCGACCGCCTTGACGAGGCCGGCATCGGCATCGAGCACCACCTGCAGGTCGTCGATCGCTAGCATCGTCGGTCGGCGCTGGGCCGCTCCCGAGCCGACCGAGCCCCCTCGGGGGGCAGCGAACGAAGTGAGCGTGGGGGCGCCATTTTCTCCTCAGAGCGCCTTGGGTGCCACGCGGCGCGGCCGGAAGGCGCGGGCTCGCGGATCGAAGGCATCACGCACGCCGTCGGCAAACAAATTGGCGGCCAGCACCAGCGCAAGCATGAAGGCGAACGCGGCAACGAACGACCACCACACCAGCGGGTCGCCGCTCATCTCGCTGCGCGCCAGGTTGATCATGCCGCCGAAGCTGTTGAGGCTGGGGTCGACACCGACGCCGACGTAGGTGAGCACCGCCTCGTACAGGATGAGGTCGGAGAAGTTGAGCACGGTGGTGATCAGCACCAGGTGCATCACGTTGGGCACGACGTGGCGCACCATCGTGCGCCCATGCGGCACGCCGAAGGCCTCGGCAGCCTGCATGAACTCGAGGTCGCGCAGCTTCAGCGTCTCGGCGCGCACCAGGCGGCACAGCGTGGCCCAGCCGGTGAGGCCGAGGATCACGCAGAGCAGAAACATCTTCAGATCGGCGCGCTCCAGGCCGGTGTCGAACATCTCGGCGTGGGTGTCGACGAACACCTGCACCATCAGCACGCAGGCAGCGATCAGCAGCACGTTGGGCACCGAGGTCAGCACCGTGTACAGGTACTGCACCGCCTCGTCGACCCAGCCCTTGAAGTAGCCGGCGAGCACACCCAGCCCCAATGCCAGCGGCACCGTCGCCAGCGTCGACAGCGTGCCGATCACGAAGGCCGTGCGCACGCTCTTCAGCGCCTGCACCAGCACGTCGTTGCCGGTGCGGTCGGTGCCGAGCACGTGGTAGTGGCCCATCAGCGCCACCACCGGCCCGGCCACCAGCGCAATCGCCGCCAGCGTCGACAGCGGCACCCGCCATGGGTAACGGGTGCGGCCGGCCAGCACGGCGCGCCAGCGTGCCCACAACGAGCCGTGCACACGCTCGACCGCGACGGCCAGCGCCAGCGATGTCAACACGGCCACCAGCAGGCCGCCCGCCATGCCGAGCGCGACACGGCCGAACACGTCGGCGTCCCGATCGCGCGCGGGGTCGGCCAGGTGCGCACCGCCGAATTCGAGGCGCGGCACGTCGCGCACGATGGCGCCATCACGCTCGAAGTTCTGCTGGATCAATGCATGCGTGGCCAGCGGAGCCGAGTAGCTCGACTCGCGCATCTGCAGTGGCCGCGTCAGCAGCAGGTCGAGCAGCGAGTCGCTGCGCGTGTCGTAGAACGTCACCCCATCGGCCTGCCCCGGTGCCGCCGGCAGCGCGCGCCGGAAGTGCACGCTGTCGAGCGCGCTGACCAGCACGAACAGCGCCAGCACGGCAGCCGAGCCCAGGGTGGCGCCGTCGCGCATCGCGCGCGACCAGGTCGCCTGCAACGGCGGCTGCCGCGAGATGCGCCAGCCGTACAGCGCGAAAGCCGCGAACAACGCCCACAGCGCCAGGTCGGTCCAGAGGAAGACGAACTTGAAGGCCATGATCAGGCCAACCGCACGCGCGGATCGACCCAGCTGTACGCCAGGTCGATCAGCAAGTTGCTCGCGATGTACAGCAGCGCACTGAGGAACACCATCGTGCGCACGATCGCGAAGTCCTGGCCGCTGATCGCCTCGATCACGAACGCGCCCAGCCCCGGAATGCCGAAGAAGCTCTCGAACACCAGGCTGCCCAGGAACACGTACGGCAGATACGAGCCGGCGCTGGTGATGATCGGGATCAGCGCGTTGCGCAGCACGTGGCGGCCGAGCACACGCAACTCGCTCAGGCCCTTGGCCCGCGCGGTGCGCACGTAGTCGCGGCCGATCTCCTCGAGGAACATCGCACGGTACAGCCGCGCCTCGCTGCCCAGCCGCGACAGCAGCGACAGGAACACCGGCAGCAGCAGGAAACGCACGGCGTCGAGCCCGTCCGCATAACCCGAGATCGGCACCAGCTTCAACACCCGCGAGAACAGGAACTGGCCGACGATGATGTAGAACAGGCTCGAGATCGACAGCATCACCACGCACAGCACGACGCCCCAGAAGTCGATGCGCGAGTGGCGAAAGAACACCAGCAGCAGCGAAAGGCCGATGCTGACGATCAACTGCAGGATGAACAGCGGCAGCGCGAGCTGCAGGCTCACCCACATGCGCGTGCGCACCTCATGGCCGATGTCGACGCTGCGCGTCGAGTCGGAGCGGCCGAACTGCAGCGCCAGCAGAGACACCGAGCGCTCCCACAACACGGTGCGTGTCAGCTTGGCGGTGCCGCTTTCGGCCGCGTTCCAGTACAGCGGCCTGTCGTAGCCGCGCTCGGACTTCCACTTGTCGATCTGCTCCTGCGTCACGCGCTTGCCGCCGATGTTCAGGCGCGCCATGTCGTCGGGCGTGTTGACGGTGAAGAACAGGAAGAAGGTGAGCAGGTTCACCCCGATGAGGATCGCCACCGCGTACCACAGGCGGCGCAGCAGGTAGGTGGTCATCGCCGGCGTGCGCCTCGCACTCAACCGGCTGCGGGCACGGGCCGGCGGGCGGTGGCCCGCTCACGCACCCGCCAGCTTCGCCAGG
>DATDJF010000282.1:0-18371 GCA_036520715.1 Burkholderiaceae bacterium
GCCGAGCGGCGCATCCACGACTACCCGCACCAGTTTTCCGGCGGCATGCGCCAGCGTGTGATGATCGCCATCGCGCTGGCCTGCAATCCCAAGCTGCTGATCGCCGACGAGCCGACCACCGCGCTCGACGTGACGATTCAGGCGCAGATCCTCGACCTGTTGAACGAGCTGAAGTCCGAGCTTGGCATGGCGGTGATGCTGATCACCCACGCGATGGGCGTGGTGGCGGAGGTGGCGCAGCGTGTGGTGGTGATGTACGCCGGCAAGGTGGTCGAAGAGGCGACGGTGGAGGAACTGTTCGCGCACCCGCGGCATCCGTATACGCAAGGGCTGATCCGCTCGATTCCGCGCATCGACACCGCGGCGACTCAGAAGGTGCGGCTGGAGTCGATCCCGGGCACCGTGCCCAAGCTGATCGAGCCGGCCGAAGGCTGCCGGTTCGCACCGCGTTGCCGATATGCGATGCCGGCCTGCACCGCCGCCACGCCGCCGCTGCGCGAGGTGGCACCGGGGCACAAGGTGGCGTGCATCCTGGATGAGGTGCCGGCATGAGCCGCCGGGCCGCTCCCAAGGCGAATACCGAAGCGCGCAGCGCGGAGGCTGGCCAATGAGCGCAGGTCCCGGCAACCCGACGCCGCTGCTGCGCGTCGACAACCTGGTCAAGCAGTTCCCGATCAAGGGTGGCCTGCTGCAGCGCGAGGTCGCGCGCGTGCACGCGGTCGACGGCGTCAGCTTCGACCTGAAGGCCGGCGAGACGCTCGGCCTGGTCGGCGAGTCGGGCTGCGGCAAGAGCACCACCGGCCGCTGCATCCTGCGCCTGATCGAGCCCACCGCCGGCAGCGTGTGGTTCGAGGGCCGCGACGTCACAGCGATGGGGCGCGACGAACTGCGCACGATGGCGCGGCACATGCAGATCATCTTCCAGGATCCGTATGCGTCGCTCAACCCGCGCATGACGGTGGGCGCCATCATCGGCGAGGCGCTGACCATCCACCAACTCGCCAAGACGCCGCGCGAGTACGAGTCGCGCATCGTCGAGCTGCTCGAGACCGTGGGCCTGTCGGCCGACCACATGCGGCGGTATCCGCACGAGTTCTCCGGCGGCCAGCGCCAGCGCATCGGCATCGCGCGCGCGCTGGCCGTGAGCCCGAAGCTCGTGGTCTGCGACGAGGCGGTGTCGGCCCTCGACGTGTCGATCCAGGCGCAGGTGATCAACCTGCTCGAAGACCTGCAGTCGAAGTTCAGCCTGACCTACATCTTCATCGCCCACGACCTGTCGGTGGTCGAGCACATCAGCGACCGCGTGGCGGTGATGTACCTCGGGCGCATCGTCGAGCTGGCGTCGGCCAACGAGCTGTACACCAAGCCGCTGCATCCCTACACCGAGGCGCTGCTGTCGGCGGTGCCGATCCCCGATCCCAAGGTCAAGCGCAAGCGTGTGCCGCTGCAGGGCGACGTACCGAGCCCGATCAATCCGCCATCAGGCTGCCACTTCCACACGCGCTGCCCGATCGCGAGCAAGCCGCTGTGCAACACCGAGAAGCCGGAGCTGAAACAGTCGAGCAGCGGCCACTGGGTGGCTTGCCACCTGCGCGGGTAGCTGGCGCTGCTGAAGCCTCAGGTCCAGCCGGCGGCGAGGCCTGCCGCGTACAGCGCCGATGCCAGCACGATGCCCCGGAACGGCACGCTGAACCAATAGCGGCGCGCCAGCCAGCAGTAGGTCAGCAGCAGTGCGCCGCCCACCGCGATCAGGAACGGCGAGCCCAGCAACACCACGGGCTGCATCAGTGCGAGGTGGCCGTACACCGCGCCGAACAACATCGCGCCCAGGCTGTGGCTGGCGTTGAAGCCGATCCACGCCTTCCAGACGGTGGTCTCGCGCGTCAGCACCAGCGCGCTGCCAGCCATCTGCGCGGGCAGGGTGGCGTCGCGAGGCAGCAGCTTGCGGCCGCTGAAGGTGAACACCAGGTGCAGCGTCCCCAGGACGAATACGATGGCGGCGCTGGCAACGATCAACGCTTGTGCGATCACTTCGGCCTCTTGGTGCGCGCCGGAGGTACGCCGTGCTGCAAACCGTTGAACATCAGCGCCGTGATGCGCCTGGCCAGCCGCTCGGGCGAGGTGGCGTCGAGCCCGACCCATTGCACCAGGCCATCGATCATCAGCACCGCCAGCCCGTGCGCGGTGGACCAGGCCGCCAGCGCCAGCTCCTGCGGGTCGCCCGGCGCGATCAGGCCCTGGCGCTGGGCGCCGGCGATCTCGTTGACTGCAAGTGCGAACACCGCGGCCTCGGCGCTGCGCACGGCGGGCTGTGCGGCCGCCTCGGCGCCGAACATGACGCGAAACTGCCCCGGATGTGCCAGCGCGAAGCGCAGGTAGGCCACGCCGAGCGCGTGAAAGCGCATCAGCAGGTCGGTGCCGGCCTCGGTCTGCGCGGCCTGCACCTCGGCCATCAAGCCGCGAAAGCCCTGCTCGGCCACCGCGGCCACCAGCGCCTGCTGGTTCTGAAAGTGTCGGTACGGCGCGCCGTGGGTGACGCCGGCGCGGCGTGCCGCCTCGCGCAGGCCGATGGCGCCGACGCCGTCGGTCTCGGCGATTTCCACCGCGGCGCGCAGCAAGACCTCTTTGGTGTCGGGACTCGAAACCGGCATGTTGACAGTGTCAACAGATTCCGACAGCATGTCAATCGTCGACGGCGGAAGTGGCCGATTGCAGCGTCAACTTACGCAGGCCGAAGCGAAGAGGAGCCCCCATGACCATCAAGACCGCCCTGCTGAACGGCGTGGCCAGTATCGAGATCGCGCGGCCGGAAAAGAAGAACGCGCTCACCGCGGCGATGTACCAATCGATGGCCGATGCGCTGCGTGCCGCCGCCGCCGACCCTGCGGTGCGCGCGGTGCTGATCACCGGCCAGCCGGGCGTCTTCACTTCCGGCAACGACATCGAAGATTTCATGCAGCGCCCGCCACAGGGCACCGACTCGCCGGTGGCGCAGTTCATGCGTGCGCTGCTGGAGATCGACAAGCCGGTGGTGGCTGCAGTGACCGGCGCGGCCATCGGCATCGGGACCACGATGCTGTTGCACTGCGACTTCGTCTACATCAGCGACGAGGCGCGGCTGGCCACGCCGTTCGTCAGCCTCGGCCTGGTGCCCGAGTACGCGTCGAGCCTGCTGATGCCGGCGTTGATGGGCCACCGCCGCGCTGCCGAAAGGCTGCTGCTCGGTGACCCGTTCACTGCCGAGACGGCGGTCGAATGCGGCCTGGCCAACGCGGTGCTGCCGGCCGCCGAGGTGGTGAACCACGCGCGCCGCGTGGCGGAACGCTTCAACTCGCTGCCGCCGGGCGCGGTGCGCGACACCAAGCGCCTGATGCGCCGCGCCGGCCGCGACGCGACGCTGCAGGCGATGCAGGCCGAGGGCGAGATCTTCGGCAGCCGCCTGCGCAGCCCCGAGGCGATGGAGGCGTTCCAGGCGTTCTTCCAGAAGCGCAAGCCCGATTTCTCGAAGTTTTGACATGTCTTTGACGTTGAAGCTCGCGTTGAGCCCGCTGCTGGTGGCGCAGGCATTGCGCACACGCGCGCGGGTGCCGCGCCTGCCGGAGGCCGCCGGGGCGCGCGAAGGTGTGCACGGCCGCGGCAGCGCGCGCCTGCGGCTGCTGATCGCCGGCGACTCGTCGGCGGCCGGCGTGGGCGTGGCCACCCAGGGCACTGCGTTGTGCGGCCAGTTGCTGCCGCTGCTGGCGCAAGGCTGTGGCGCGCAGGTGCACTGGACGCTGTGCGCGCGCTCGGGCCTGACCACCGCCCAAACGCTCGACCTGCTGCGCCACGCCGCGTTGGCGACGATCGACCTGGCGGTGGTGGTGACCGGCGTCAACGACGTGGTCGACCAGGTCGCCTCGTCGCGCGCCGTGCGTGCCCGCGACCACATCGCCAACCTGCTGCGCAATCGCACGGGCGCACAGCATGTCGTGTTCTGCCCGCTGCCGCCGATCCATCGGTTTCCGGCGTTGCCGCAGCCGCTGCGCTGGATGGCCGGCGCCGACGCGCGGCGCCACAACCGCGCGCTGCGCGCGTGGGCCACCGAGCGCGGCGCACACAGCGGCGACGTGTCGACACCGCGGCTCGACGCGGTGCAGCTGGACCGCGACACCATGGCCAGCGACGGCTTTCACCCCGGCGCGCCGGTGTACCGGGCGGTCGCCGAGGCGCTCGCCGATCACATCACCCACAGCGTGCGGCCGCACCTGCAACTCGAACCGGCGCGAGCGTCGCAAGCCACGCTCCGCGCCAGGAGATCGTCATGAGCAACGAGAAGACCCTGAAGGACAAGACCCTGTTCATCACCGGCGCGTCGCGCGGCATCGGCCTGGCGATCGCGCTGCGCGCCGCGCGCGACGGCGCGCGCATCGTGCTGGTGGCCAAGACCACCGAGCCCAACCCCAAGCTGCCGGGCACGCTGTACTCCTCTGCCGAGGCCATCGAGGCGGCGGGCGGCCAGGCGCTGCCGGTGCAAACCGACATCCGCGACGAGAACGCCGTGGCCGCTGCGGTGGCCAAGGCGGTCGAGCGCTTCGGCGGCATCGACATCCTCGTCAACAACGCCAGCGCGATCAGCCTGACGCCGACCGACGCCACGCCGATGAAGCGCTTCGACCTGATGTTCGGCGTCAACGTGCGCGGCACCTATTGCTGCACGCAGGCGTGCCTGCCCGAGCTGATCAAGAGTGCGAAGGCCGGCCGCAACCCGCACGTGCTCAACATGAGCCCGCCGCTGTCGATGAAGCCGCACTGGTTCCAGGGGCACGTGGCCTACACGATGGCCAAGTACGGCATGAGCGAGTGCACGCTCGGCCATGCCGCGGAGTTCAAGCGCCACGGCATCGCGGTCAACAGCCTGTGGCCGCGCACCGCCATTGCCACCGCGGCGCTGCAGATGATCCCCGGCGCCGACCTCGACAAGTGCCGCAAGCCCGAGATCCTGGCCGACGCCGCGCACATCATCCTCACCCGCGACGCCAGGACGACGAGCGGCAACTTCTTCATCGACGACACGCTGCTGGCCGAAGCCGGCATCACCGACCTCGACCGCTACGCGGTGAAGCCGGGCACCAAGCACTTCATTCCGGATTTTTTCGTCGACTGACGACGCCGACTCAGAAGTGCCGCACCAGCGGCAGCACTGCCGCCGGCGGCGCGCCGGCCACCACCGCGGGCCAGCCGACGGCATCGCAGGGACCGAACAACACCCACACCCGGCCGTCGCGCGCCGTGGGCGATGGCGTCGCATCGGGGTTGACGACCCAGCCGCGCGCGGCCCCCGGCTTCAACGCCGCCGCCGGTGCCTCCAGGCGCAACGCGCCGGCGCGGCGCAGCCGCCGCGACTCGGTCTGGCAGGCGGCGTACGAGACCAGCCCGCCGGTCATCACGCGTGCCGACAACCGCGGCTTGGCGTAGCCCTCGTCGGGCAACTCGACTACCCACAGCGACCGTTGCACGCCAGCCAGGTCGGCCGGGTCGGTGATCCCCTCGTGGCGCAGGAACTCCGCCCACGCGCCCAGCGGGGTGTCGGCGAAGTAGTTGGCCGGCCCGTCGCGCTCGCCGTGCCAGCGCGCGGCGGGCTGGGCATCGTTTTGCCACAGAAAGGGCTTGCGATGGTCGCAGTGGCGAAAGCCGAGCCGGGCCATCGATCGCTGGCGTGGGCGTGAAGGGCCGCGATCAGGCGGCCAGCGGCTGCGCACCGCTCAGCACGGCCGCCAATGCGCGGATCTGCTGTGCCGGCTTGCCGTCGGGCGTCCACTGGCTGCCCAGCAACGCCCGCGGGCTCTTGCCACCGAGCTGCGTGCGCGGCCGCTCGAACCAGCGCCGCATGCCGAAGTCGTTGTACGAGCCGGCGAGGTCGGACACCACGATCGCCAGCCAGTGCAGCCGCTCGGCGGTGGCCTGCGGCGTGGCCCGCTCGGCGGCCGCATAGCGGCGCAGCGATGCCGGCGCCACGCCCAGCAACGTGCCCAGTGCCTCGTCGCCGAACACCGTGCGCATCGGCGCCCACTCAGTGGCCGGCGCAGGCGAGTCTTCGAGCACGCCGACCAGCCGCTCCAGGCTGTCGGCCATGCGCTCGGCAGTGGCGGCGTCGAGCAACGCCGGGCCCTTCTTGAGCAGCGGCGCCAGCGCCACCGGCGCGGCGCCGATCAAGCCCTGCTTGTGCAGAGCCGACAACACACGTTGCACCGACTGCGCATCGAGCTGCGTGATCGCGGCGCCGGCCAGCACCCCCATCGCAGAGGCGCGCGCCAGCAGGGTCAGCAGCCGCTCGTGCAGGCGGCGGTTCACCAATGGAGCGGAATCGGGTCTGATATGGATCGGAACCATGATCCAATCATAGTCCAAACGTCTTCCGCCTGCATGGCCGATGGGCCTCAGGCGGCCGGCTGGGCGTCCGGCTGCTGTCCGGCCGTGCCGCACTTCATGCAATAGCGGAAAAACGCGTTGCGCCGCGTGCTGCAGCCGCTGCAGGCATCGAACAGGCGCAGCCCGCAGTGCACGCAGAAGTCGGGCTTGACCTCTCCGGTGGTCATCACCGGGCGTTCGCAACCCGGGCACACGTTGGCAGCGAGCTTCTTCAACGCCTCGTCGTTGGACAACGATCGGCGGCGCTGGCTCTCGGTCTGCTGCTCGGCCTGCTTGCGCCGCTCCAGGTAGCGCCGCATCGCCTTGATGACGTAGTGGCCGGCGATCACCGTGAGCACGATGCCCACGCCGTAGCGCACGTAGCCGCCGTAGCTCGGCAGGTACGGCACCAGCTCGAAGAAGAAGGTGAACACCGCGAACAGCACGAAGCCGCGCATCAGCGGCCAATAGTCGCTGCCGCGCTTCCTGGCGATCAGCCAGCCGGCGATTGCCAGCAGCGGCAGCGTCAGCGCCAGCCGGGCGCCGAACACCCGCAGCTGCTGCTTGAAGAGCGCACTGCGGTAGGCGCTGTCGGCGTCCTGCAGCAGGCGGCCTTCGCTGCGGTGCTGCTCGGCCAGGGCCTGGCGCGCTCCCAGCAACTGCGCGTCGAGCGCCTCCACCGTGCTTTGTGTTTCGCGCTCGCGGGCCTTGAGCGTGTCGAGGTTGCGGGTGCGCTGGATGACCTCGGGGTCCTGCTGCGGATCGGTGGTGGCGGTGCGGGTGGCGATCCAGTTGCCGTACGACGTGCGGGCCGACTGGTAGGCATTGGCCGCCGCCGTCTGCGCGAGCCGGGCGCGCGCGCGTTCGTCGTCGAGCTCGCGCTGCCGGTCGGTGAGCTTGCGGACTTCGGCGCGGGCGGCGCGCAGCGCCGTCTGGTCAGCGAACTGCTCCTGCGACAGCTCGTTCTCCAGCCGCGGCAGGTCGGCGACGATCTTGCCGCCCAGGCCGATGAGGAATCCCGCGAACACGAACGACACGATCCACATCACCAGCTTGAACAGCCGGTCGGGCACACGCAGGAACTTGAACATGTCAGCCTCCGACGAGCCGCCTCAAGGAGGCTGAGGCCCCCTCGGGGGGCAGCGAACGAAGTGAGCGTGGGGGCTTCATGTTTTTCCCTTCGGGATGTCGCGCGGCTTGCCCTGGCCGTCGATGGCCACGTAGGTGAGGTTGGCGTCGGTGACCTTCACCACGTGGGGTGCTGCCGGGTTGCGCTCGGCGTACACCTCCACGTGCACGGTGACCGAGGTGGTGCCCACCCGCAGCACACGCGCGTAGAACGACAGCAGGTCGCCCACCGACACCGGCTGCTTGAACACGAACTGGTTCACAGCCACGGTGGCGATGCGGCCGCGCGCGATGCGCGCCGGCAGCACCGCGCCGGCGACGTCGACCTGCGCCATGATCCAGCCGCCGAAGATGTCGCCGTTGGCGTTGGAGTCGGCCGGCATCGGGATCACGCGCAGCACGAGTTCCATGCCATCGGGCAAACTCGGCGGGGCGGCGAGCCGCTGGGCGGGGCCTGGCGGGCTTGTTGTCTTGCTCATCGTCTCCACCTCCCAAGGCTCGAGTCCCAGGCATTCTCCACGACCCGATGCGCCGATCTGCCGCCGCCCCCGCAACAGCCGCCAGCGCCGCCGATGGCAGCGCGCCGTCGGACTGGAGCGTGCTCAAGCGCATCGGCCCCTATCTGTGGCAGTACCGGTGGCGCGTCGCGGCGGCGCTGGGCTTTCTGCTGGCCGCCAAGGTGGCCAACGTCGGCGTGCCGGTGCTGCTCAAGTACCTGGTCGATGCGCTCGACCTGAAGACCGGCGACCCGCGCGCCATCCTGGTGGTGCCGATCGGCCTGCTGCTCGCCTACGCCGCGCTGCGCCTGTCGACGTCGGTGTTCACCGAGCTGCGCGAGCTGATCTTCGCCAAGGCGTCGTTCGGCGCCTCCAAGCAGATCGCGCTCGAGGTGTTCGGGCACCTGCATGCGCTGAGTCTGCGCTTCCACCTGGAGCGGCAGACCGGGGGCCTGTCGCGCGACATCGAGCGCGGCACGCGCGCGCTGCAGTCGCTGCTGTCGTACTCGCTGTACACGATCGTGCCCACCGCAGTGGAGGTGGCGCTGGTGCTCGGCTTCCTCGGCTGGAAATTCGACTGGGGCTACGTCGGCATCACCGCGGTGGCGCTGGTTTTCTACGTGACCTTCAGCGTCTGGGTCACCGAGTGGCGCACGCAGTTCCGCCGCACGATGAACGAGCTCGACTCCAAAGCGCACACGCGCGCGATCGACGCGCTGCTGAACTACGAGACGGTCAAGTACTTCAACAACGAAGCCTTCGAGACCAAACGCTACGAGCAGGGCCTGGAGTCGTTCCGCCAGGCTCAGGTGAAGTCGCAGGCCACGCTGTCGCTGCTCAACACCGGCCAGCAGCTCATCATCGCTGTGAGCCTGGTGGCGATGCTGTGGCGCGCCACGCAGGGCGTGGTCGACGGCCGGCTGACGCTCGGTGACCTGGTGATGGTCAACGCGTTCCTGATCCAGCTCTACATCCCGCTGAACTTCTTGGGCGTGCTGTACCGCGAGGTCAAGCAGAGCATCACCGACCTCGACCGCATGTTCGTGCTGCTCGGGCGCGAGCGCGAGGTCGCCGATGCACCCGGTGCGTTGCCGCTGCAGGTGCGCGACGGCGTGGTGCGCTTCGAGCAGGTGTCGTTCGCGTACGAAGCGGCGCGGCCGATCCTGCACGACGTGAGTTTCGAGATCCCGCCGGGCAAGACGGTGGCGGTGGTGGGTGCGTCGGGCGCCGGCAAGAGCACGCTGGCGCGGCTGCTGTACCGCTTCTACGACGTCAGCGGCGGCCGCATCACGATCGACGGCCAGGACATCCGCGCCGTCACGCAAGACAGCCTGCGCCGCGCCATCGGCATCGTGCCGCAGGACACGGTGCTGTTCAACGACACGGTGGGCTACAACATCGCCTACGGCCGTGCGGGGGCCACCGAGCGCGAGGTGCAGGCGGCTGCCGCGGCGGCGCACATCCACCACTTCATCGCCGCCACGCCCAAGGGCTACGACACGCTGGTCGGCGAGCGCGGCCTGAAGTTGAGCGGCGGCGAGAAGCAGCGTGTGGCGATCGCGCGCACGCTGCTGAAGGACCCGCCGATCCTGATCTTCGACGAGGCCACTTCGGCACTCGACTCGGCCAACGAGCGCGCGATCCAGGCCGAGCTGAAGAGCGCGGCGCAGGGCAAGACGGCGCTGGTGATCGCGCACCGCCTGTCGACCGTGGCCGACGCGCACGCGATCGTCGTGCTCGACGCCGGCCGCGTGGTCGAGGTCGGCAACCATGCCGAGCTGCTGGCGCTCGATGGTCGCTACGCGCAGATGTGGCGGCTGCAGCAGGTGGAGGAGGCCGAAGTGGTTGCCGTGTCATGACCGTGGCCGGCATCGTGCGCGATGCGAGAATCGCGCATGCCGTCGCCGACCCTCTCGCTGACCCGCCCCGACGACTGGCACCTGCACTTGCGTGATGGCGCGGCGATGGCCGCCGTGCTGCCGGCGACCGCGCGCCAGTTCGCGCGCGCGATCGTGATGCCGAACCTCAAGCCGCCGGTGGCAACCACCGCGCAGGCGATGGCCTACCGCGAGCGTATCGTCGCCGCGTTGCCCAGGGAGGAACCATGCAGCCGCTTCACGCCGCTGATGACGCTGTACCTCACTGACCAGACGGCGGCCGACGAAGTGCGCCGCGCCAAAGCGGCCGGCGTGGTGGCCTTCAAGCTGTACCCGGCGGGAGCCACCACCAACAGTGATTCCGGCGTCACCGACATCCGCAAGACCTATCCCACGCTCGAAGCGATGCAGCACGAAGGCGTGCTGCTGCTGGTGCACGGCGAGGTCACCGACCCGGCCATCGACGTGTTCGACCGCGAGGCGGTGTTCATCGACCGCGTGATGCAGCCGCTGCGCCGCGATTTTCCGCAGTTGAAGGTGGTGTTCGAGCACGTCACGACGAAGGAGGCCGCGTCGTACGTGGCCGGCAGCGATGCTCACACCGCTGCCACCATCACCGCGCATCACCTGCTGTACAACCGCAATGCCCTCTTCATGGGCGGCCTGCGGCCGCACTACTACTGCCTGCCGGTGCTCAAGCGCGAAGTGCATCGCCAGGCGCTGGTGCAGGCGGTCACCTCCGGCAGCGCCAAGTTCTTCCTCGGCACCGACAGTGCACCGCATGCGGCGCAGTTGAAGGAGGCCTCGGTGTGCGGCGCCGGCTGCTACACGGCACCGGCCGCGCTGGAGTTGTACGCCGAGGCGTTCGAGTCCGCCGGTGCGCTCGACAAGCTCGAAGCCTTTGCCAGCTTCAATGGCCCAGACTTCTATGGCTTGCCGCGCAACGACGAGCGCATCACGCTGCGGCGCGAGCCGTGGACCCTGCCCGAGAGCGTGCCGTTCGGCGACGCGCGGCTCAAGCCGCTGCGTGGTGGCGACACGCTGCACTGGCGGCTGGCCGAACAGGAATGAGCCGCAAGGAATGCCGATGGAACACAAGCCCCGCGTCGCACTGCTGATCGATGCCGACAACTCGCCGGCGTCGAAGATCGACCTCATCCTGAACGAGCTGTCCACCTTCGGCGAGACCAGCATCCGCCGCGCCTACGGCAACTGGAAGAAACAGGAGCTCAAGGGCTGGGAGGACCAGCTGCACGAGCACGCGATCCGGCCGATGCAGCAGTACGACTACAGCAAGGGCAAGAACGCCAGCGACATGGCGATGGTGATCGACGCGATGGCGCTGCTGTACACCGACCGGCCCGACGCCTTCGGCATCGTGTCGTCCGACGCCGACTTCACGCCGCTGGTGATGCACCTGCGAGAAAAGGGCGCCGCGGTCTATGGCTTCGGCGCGCGCAAGACGCCCGAGCCGTTCGTCAACGCCTGCTCGCGCTTCCTGTTCCTCGACAAGCTCGCTGCCTCACCCGACATCGACCTCACCGCCAACGATGCCGACGACAGGGAAGCCCCGTCCAGCAGCGCGCCGCTGCGGGTGTCACCCGCGCAGCTCAAGCGCGACGCCAAGCTCGTCACGCTGTTGCGCAACGCCGTGACCGCGGCACAAGACGACGATGGCTGGGCGCGTGTGGGCGCGGTGGGCCAGCAGATCGGCAACCAGGCGTCGTTCGACCCGCGCAACTACGGCTACGCCACGCTGACCAAGCTGCTCGCCGCGACCCAGCTGTTCGACCTGAGCCACGAGGGCACGAGCCAGGTCTCGGTGCGTGACAAGCGGCAGGCCAAGTCCGCCAAGGCCTGACGTCAGGCTGGCAGGAACCCCTCGATCGACAGATACCGTTCGCCGGTGTCGTAGTTGAAGCCGAGCACGCGGGCCTTCGCGGGCAACTCCGGGGTGCACGGATAATCGCACGGTGAAGCGAGCCAGGCCGCCGCTGGTGCATGGTGCCGAAAGGCCGCACTGGAGGAAGGTCCGGACTGCACAGGGCAGCGCAGGAGGTAACGCCTCCCCACCGCAAGGTGCGAATCAGAGCCACAGAGACGAGTCCCTTTGGTGCCGCGACGAAGGCGAAAGCCGGAGTCAAACGCCAAGGGGGGTGAAACGCGGCAATCTTTGCGCGCAGCAACACCAAATAGGCCGGCGATGAGGTGGCCCGCGGAGCCGGCGGGTAGGTGGCATCGAGCCGGGTGAGCGATCACCCGGCCCAGACGAATGGCGGTCACGGCCGTGCCTTCGCAAGAAGGTGCGGCTGCACAGAATCCGGCCTATCGGCTCGCTTCACACTTTTTCGAGCGCTGAGCCCGGCTCACGCCGGCACTACCAGGTCGTGGCGCACCAGCCAGCGCAAGCCGGTGTCGGTGGCGGCGTTGTGCAAGCGCATCTCGAGCGCCGGCCGATCGCCGGCCGGCAGCGCACGCCACAGAAAGTCGCGTGCATTGCCCGGGTCATCGGCGACGAACAACTGCGACGTGATCTCGCCGAAGCTGGCATGGCGCAGCTTCACGTGGATGTGCGGCGTGCGCCCCGGATACGGCACCGGCTTGATGGTGCGAAAGCGATATTGGCCCTGTGCCTCGCTGCGCGTGGCGCCGAAGCCCTGAAACGCCTCGTCGACGCGTTCGGTGGCCGGCTCGGTGCTCGGGTGGCGGTAGTGACCCACGGCGTCGCACTGCCAGATCTCGATGGTCGCGCCGTCGATCATCCGTTCGTTGACGTCGATCACGCGGCCTTCGAGACCCAAGTGCTCGCCTTGTGCGACACGTCCGCCGCCGGCCTGCTGCACGCGCGTGAGATCGGCATCCCAATCGGGCCAGCGCTCGCGCCACGAACGTGGGGGATAAAACGGGCCATCGGTCATGCGGGCGAGCGCCCGCCGTGACGAGGCCAGCGCCGGCGCGGCGAGCGCGACCGCGGCACCGGCGGCCACGCAGCACAGGGCGCGGCGCCGATTCAAGCGTGCTGCGTGCATGCGGACCTCCATGTCGTTGTCTCAGCGAGGGCGCAGCATCGCACGGTAGCGACCTTTGCGCAGTGTCCGCGCAGGTCGTGCGGCTACACTGCCCCGCACGGCACGCGCGGGCTGCTCAGCGTTTGCCGGCCGTGCCAGCCCCTTGGCATGAGCACCCCCACACCCGTCAGCGTTCACTGGTCGCGGCCGCGCTGGATGCTGGCGGCTCTGCTGGGCAGCCTGGGCACGCTGGGCCCGTTCGCGATCGACACCTACCTGCCGGCTTTCGCGGGCATCGCGCAGACGTTGTCGGCGAGCCCGCTGCAGATGCAGCAGACGCTGTCGGCCTACCTGGTGGGCATCGCGCTGATGAACCTGTTCCACGGTGCGCTGTCCGACGGCTTCGGCCGCCGGCCGGTGATCTTGGCGGGCATCGGTGTGTTCGCGCTGGCGTCGGTGGGTTGCGCGCTCGCCGACAGCATCGGCGAATTGGTGGGCTGGCGTGTCGTGCAGGGGCTGTCGGGCGGTGCCGGCATGGTGGTGGCACGCGCGATCGTGCGCGACCTCTTCGACGCCGTCGACGCGCAGCGCATGATGTCGCACATGACGCTGTTCTTCGGCGTCGCGCCGGCGCTGGCACCAGTGGTGGGCGGTGTGCTGTTCGTGCAGTGGGGCTGGGCGTCGATCTTCTGGTTCCTGGCGGCGGTGGGCGTGAGCCTGTGGCTGTGGTGCCTGGCCTGGCTGCCCGAAACGCTGCCGCCCGAACGCCGCCAGTCGCTGCACGTCGTTTCGCTGCTGCGCGGTTATCGCGAGCTGGCCGGCGACCCGCGCTTCATCGTGCTGGTGCTGGTCAGCGTGCTGCCGTTCAACGGCTTTTTCCTGTACGTGCTGAGTTCGCCCGAGTGGCTGGGCACTCACCTGGCGTTGGCGCCGACGCAGTTCTACATCTACTTCATGCTGTCGATCGCCTGCGTGATGGGCGGCGCCTGGGTCTGCGGACGAATGGCTGGCCGCATCGGCCGGCGCCGCCAGATTCGCTGGGGCTTCACGGTGATGGCCGCGATGATGGTCGTCAACGTGGTGGCCAACTTCCTGTGGAACGCCGACGTGCGCTGGGCGCTGTGGCCGGTGACGTTGTATGCCTTCGGCTGGTCGATGATGACGCCGCTGGTCACCGTGATGCTGCTCGATCTGGCGCCGCAGCGGCGCGGCATGGCGTCGTCGCTGCAGGCCGGCATCGGCGCGGCCATCAACGCCACGGTGGCCGGGCTGGTGTCGCCGGCGGTGATGCACGGTACGCGCACGCTCGCGCTGGCCGCCGCGGCGATGTGCGGCGCCGGCCTGCTCGGCTGGATGTGGGTGCGTCGGCGCCTGCCCGAGTGAGGCGTGTGACCGCGGCCGCACGGGCGTCGCCCTCAAGTCCCGACGTCGGCTGCCGAAACACAAGTCGAGCCGGGCCCTGTGTGCCCGCGAAGCGTTTGAACGACGATGCCGACCTCTTGCAGCCGTTTTCCGCTGGCCCTTGTCGCCGCGCTTGCGCTGCCGCCGGCGCTGCGCGCGGCCGAGCCGGCACCCGGCGTCGAGGCCGCTGCGGGCGTCGAGCCGGCGGCAACGAAGGCCAAGCGGCCGGGCCGCGGCCCGGTCCCCGTCGACCCGATGCAGGACCTGCGTGACCGGCTGGCGGCCAAGCTCGGCGCCACGCGGCCCAACGATGGCGGCAACGATCAGGAGCTGCGTGTCAGCACGCAGCCCGATGGCGAATTGCGCCTGGCGGCCACGGTGCAGCCGGCGCCGCGCCAGGCCGTGAAGCCCAAGGCAGCGGCCGCCAAGGCGAGCGGCCCGCGCGCCGGCGCCGACTGGTCGTACGACGGCGAAGCCGGGCCGCAGGCCTGGGGCCGCCTCAAGCCCGAGTTCAGCAAGTGCGCCAGCGGCGCACGCCAGAGCCCGATCGACATCCGCGACGGCATTCGCGTCGATCTCGACCCGGTGCAGTTCGACTACAAGCCCAGCACGTTCGGCGTGCTCGACAACGGCCACACGGTGCAGGTGAACGTGGCGCCGGGCAACTTCATCGAGGTGATGGGGCGCCGCTTCGAACTGGCGCAGTTCCACTTCCACCGGCCGTCGGAAGAGCGCATCGACGGCAAGCCCTTCGACATGGCCGTGCACCTCGTGCACAAGGAACTGGACGGTCGCCTCGCCGTGGTCGCCGTGCTGCTCGAGCGCGGCAGCGCGCATCCGCTGGTGCAATCGGTGTGGAACAACCTGCCGCTGGAGAAGGGCGACGAGGTCAGCGCGCGCACGCTGCTCGACCTCAACCAGTTGCTGCCCCGGGACACGCGCTACTTCACCTACATGGGCTCGCTGACCACGCCGCCGTGCAGCGAAGGTGTGCTGTGGATGGTGATGCAGCAGCCGGTCAGCGTGTCGGCCGAGCAGATCGACGTCTTCGCACGGCTGTACCCGATGAACGCGCGGCCGCTGCAGCAGGCAGCGGGCCGGCTGATCAAGCAGTCGAACTGAAAGCCGCGTGAGCGGGCCCGGCGCGCGTGCGCCCTCGCGGGTAGCATGCGTGCGCATGCACCCTCCTTCAACGTCTCGGGTGGCGGTGGTCACCGGCGCCGCGCGCGGCATCGGCCTGGCGATCGCCCAGTGGTTCCAGGCGCGCGATTGGCGTGTCGCGCTGCTCGACGTCGATCGCCAGACGCTGGCCCGCGCCGCGGCCCAGTGGGGCGACGACCCGCGCATGCTGGCGTTGCCGTGCGACGTGTCGCTGCCCGACGAGGTGCAGCGTGCCGTCGATGCCATCGCGGCGCGCTTCGGACGCATCGATGCGCTCGTCAACAACGCCGGCGTGGCGGTCTTCAAGCCGCTGCTGCAGACCAGCTACGACGAGTGGCGCCAGGTGATGGCCACCAACCTCGACGGACCGTTTCTCTGCACGCAAGCGGTCGCGCCGCTGATGCTGGGCCAGGGTACCGGCAGCATCGTTCACATCGCGTCGATCTCCGGCCTGCGGGCGAGCACGCTGCGCGTGGCCTATGGCACCAGCAAGGCGGCGTTGATCCACCTGATGCGCCAGCAGGCAGCCGAGTTGGGGGTGTATGGCATCCGCGTCAACGTGGTGGCGCCGGGGCCGGTGGAGACGGCGATGGCCGCGCAGGTACACACGCCGGCCATCCGCGCCGGCTACCGTGCCGCGATTCCGCTCGGCCGCTACGGCACGCCGCAGGAGATCGCCGAGGCAGCGGGTTTTCTGTGCAGCGATGCGGCCAGCTACGTCAACGGCCAGATGCTCGCCGTCGACGGTGGCTTCGACGCCACCGGCATCGGCCTCGACGACCTGCCTGTTCGTTCCGCAAGCTGAAGCGCCTGGTCGAGATCGACTCGCCAATGAATGCAAAACTTCCACTTAGTCCCGCAAGTCGTTATTTTTGAACTGTTTTTGACGGATCGATGACACTGCTCGAACGAAGGCAACTAAGTATTTGATTTCATTGATTTTTTGATTCGAAACTCGTTGACCGGAGGGCTTTGGGTCCGTTACAGTGCCGCACTGTGGAGTAAGGTGGGGCATCGTGCCGGACGGTCTGTTTCAGGGAACCTCAGCGCTGACGCTGGATGCCAAGGGCCGCATCGCGGTCCCGTCGCGCCACCGTGACGTGCTGATGGCCTCGGCCGGCGGCCAACTGACCCTGGCCAAGCACCCCGCCGACTGCCTGCTGGTGCTGCCTCGCCCGGCCTGGGTGCAACTGCGCGAGCGCTTGCTCAATCTGCCGATGGAGGCCGACGGCTGGCGCCGCATCTTCATCGGCAGCGCCGTCGACGTCGACATCGACTCCGGCGCGCGCATCCACGTCTCGCCCGAGCTGCGGCGCGACGCCGGCCTGATCCGCGACGTGCTGCTGATCGGCGTCGGACCGCGGCTGGAGCTGTGGGACACCGCGCGCTACGCGGCGCACGAGTCGGCAGTGAAACAAAGCCCGATGCCCGAAGCGATCAAGAGCTTCGTCTTTTGATGCCACCGAGCGCATGGCGACACACCCCCGTCCTGTTGCACGAAGCGATCGAAGCGATCGTCGGCGACAGCGGCGGCACCTATGTCGATGGCACGTTCGGCCGTGGCGGCCACGCGCGGGCGCTGCTGGCGCGGCTGTCGCCGGCCGGCCGCCTGATCGCGTTCGACAAGGACCCGCAGGCGGTGCAGGCGGCGCGCGCCGGCACCGAGTGCATTCAGGACCCGCGCTTTGCGATCGAGCATGCCAGCTTCGCATCGATGCGCGAGCGGCTGCGCGAGCGCGGCATCACGAGCGTGCACGGCGTGCTGCTCGACCTGGGCGTCAGCTCGCCGCAGATCGACGAGCCGTCGCGCGGTTTCAGCTTCCGCTTCGATGCGCCGCTGGACATGCGCATGGACACGACCCGTGGCGAAACCGCCGCGGAATTTCTAGCCAGGGCCGATGAGCGCCAGATCGCCGAGGTGATCCGTGACCATGGGGAAGAACGGTTTGCTGTCTCGATTGCAAAAGCGATTGTTGCTCGCCGCGCGGGCGGGCATCCGATTGGACGCACCGTCGAACTGGCCGAAGTCGTGGCTCGTGCGGTCAAGACCCGCGAGCCGGGCCAGGACCCTGCAACGCGCACGTTTCAAGCTCTTCGGATTTTCGTCAACGCTGAACTCGAGGACCTCCAGCAGGGGCTGAGGGCCGCGATGGACTTGTTGATTCCCAACGGGCGGCTGGTGGTGATCAGCTTTCACTCGCTGGAGGACCGCATCGTCAAGCGCTTCATCGCCAGCCACAGCACGAGCGAGCCCGACCGCCGCGCGCCGTTCGCGCCGCCCGCGCCGCTGCGCCTGAAGGCGCTGGCGCGTGTGCGGCCCGGCGACCCCGAGGTGCAGGCCAACCCGCGCGCCCGCTCGGCGGTGATGCGGGTGGCCGAGCGCACGGAGGTTGCATGAGCGACGCGCCGTGGACGAAGGGAGCAATGTGACCCGCACCCACCTCGTGCTGCTGCTGGCGCTGGTCTTCAGTTGCCTGGCCCTGGTGCAGACCTCGTACGAGTCGCGGCGCCTGTTCGACGAGACCAACCGCGCGCGCGACGAGCTGGCGCGGCTCGACGCGCAAGCGCAGCGCCTGGAGGCCGAACGCCAGGCGCAGGCCACGCACCTGCGCGTCGAGAAGGTGGCACGCGAGAAACTCGCGATGCGCACCGTCACGCCGGCGGTCACGCACTTCGTGGTCGACGGCGCAGCCAGCGGGGCGAGCAAGTGAGCGCCGCGCGGCCGCTCCGAAGGGTGAGTGCGGAGCGCCTGAGGGGGTGCTCATGACCGGCAGCAAGCGCCGCACGCCGTCGCTGGTGAGTGCGCGCAGCCTCGCCTACGCCAGCAGCCCGCTGCTGGCGTCGAAGACGCCGCCGTGGCGCAGCCGCTTCCTGGTGGTGATGGTCGCGCTGGGCTTCCTGGCGCTGCTGGC
>DATDJF010000283.1:0-5613 GCA_036520715.1 Burkholderiaceae bacterium
GCGTTCGCCAGCGCGCAGGCGCTGGCGAATGTCCTCACTCGGTCTCTGCCACCACGCGGATCGTGATGTCGACCACCACGTCGGTGTGCGGTGCCACCGACACCACGTGATCGCCCACGGTCTTGAGCGGCCCGTGGGGCATCCGGATCTGCGACTTCTGAATGGCGAAGCCGATCTTCTTGAGGCCCTCGGCGATGTCGAAGTTGGTCACCGAGCCGAACAGGCGGCCGTCGACGCCGGCCTTCTGCTCGACGGTGAGCGTCTGGCCGGCGAGCTTTTCGCTCAGTGTCTGCGCCGAAGACAACTTGTCGGCCGCGGCCTTCTCGAGGTCGACACGACGGTCCTCGAACTCCTTGATCGCCGTCTCGGTGGCGCGGCGCGCGCGCTTGGTAGGGATCAGGAAGTTGCGCGCGAAGCCGTCCTTGACCTTGACCACGTCGCCCAGGTTGCCCAGGTTGGCGATCTTTTCCAGCAGGATCACTTGCATGGCGTCGTCCTATTCACACCCGGTGCTGATCCGAATACGGGATCAGTGCCAGGAAACGTGCCCGCTTGATCGCGGTGGTGAGCTGGCGCTGGTAGAACGCCCGCGTGCCGGTCAGGCGCGCCGGTGTGATCTTGCCGTTCTCGCCGATGAAGTCGCGCAGCGTGTCGACATCCTTGTAGTCGATCTCCTTGACTCCGGCGACGGTGAAGCGGCAGAAGCGCTTGCGGCGAAACAGCAGCGACTGCTGGTTGCGCTTGGGCTTGCGGTCCTTCGAAAATCTGCCTTTACCTCTGGGTGGTGGCATGGGATACCTCTCTCAATGCGATGAAATTCGTGATCCGGTGAACAGCGCTGCTCAGCCGAGCGACGTGACGTGAAACAACAGGCCGCGTCCGTTGCGGGTGCCCGCCAGGAAACCGGCGAACGTGCCGGCATCCCCGAGGTTCAGCGCCGCCAGCGAGCGCGTGATGGCGCCGATGGCGATGGCCCTGACCTGAACCGACACCTTGCGCATCTGGCTTTCCTCGCTCAGCTCCGATTCGTGCTCGAGCCTGAAATCCAGTGCCGGCAATCCGGCGGGGGTGTACCTCAAGGTGCCTCGTTCGATCAATCGGGCAGAGAGCACCAGGCGGTTCATCTCGGAGAACGGACAGCGGCGGCGAACGCGCGCTAGGCGCTGGCCTCCTGCGCGGCCTTGCGGGCTTCCTCCTTCTCGACCACCTTCATCATCACCGATGGCGTGATCTCGGCCTTGTCCTTGGCCACCGTCAGGTGGCGCAACACGGCGTCGTTGAAGCGAAAGCCCGACTCCAGCTCGGCGAGCACGTTCTGCTCGCACTCGATGTTCAGGCACAGGTAGTGCGCCTTGGCGAGTTTCTGGATCATGTAGGCCAGCTGGCGGCGGCCCCAATCCTCGACCCGATGCACCTTGCCGCCGCCGGCGGTGATCGAGGTCTTGTAGCGTTCCAGCATGGCTGGAACCTGCTCGCTTTGATCCGGGTGGATCAGGAGCACGATTTCATAGTGACGCATGACAACTCCTTGTGGATTCCGACTCCGGCGCATCGACTGCGCCGGTTGATCGGGAAGCCGCCCCCGGGTTGCGTCAGCGTGGGGTGCGGCAAGGGAAAGCTGCGGATTATATCCGCAGCGGCCTGTCCTGCCGCCCCGGCCGGATACACCGACCCGTGCAGCTAGCGTGCAGCCAGCCGCTGCCAGGTCTCGACGATCGAGTCGGGATTGAGCGACATCGAGACGATGCCCTCGGCGGCCAGCCAGTCGGCAAAGTCGGGGTGGTCGCTCGGTCCCTGCCCGCAGATGCCGACATACTTGCCGGTGGCGCGGCAGGCGGCGATGGCGCGCGAGATCATCGCCTTGACCGCCGGGTCGCGTTCGTCGAAGTCGCCGGTCAGCTGCTCGTGGCCGGAGTCGCGGTCGAGGCCCAACGTCAGCTGCGTCAGGTCGTTGGAGCCGATCGACATGCCGTCGAAGTGCTGCAGGAACTGCTCTGCCAGGATCGCGTTGCTCGGCACCTCGCACATCATGATCACGCGCAGGCCGTCTTTGCCGCGCACCAGGCCGCGGTCGGCCATCAGCTGGTTCACGCGCTCGGCCTGCCGCACGGTGCGCACGAATGGCACCATGATCTCGACGTTGGTCAACCCCATCTCGCCACGCACACGGCGCAGCGCCTCGCACTCCATCGCGAAGGCGTCGCCGAAGTCGCCGCTGATGTAGCGCGACGCGCCGCGAAAGCCGAGCATCGGGTTTTCTTCGTCGGGCTCGTAGCGCGAGCCGCCGATCAGCTTCTTGTACTCGTTGGACTTGAAGTCCGACAGCCGCACGATCACCGGCTTGGGCCAGAACGCCGCGGCGATGGTGGACACGCCTTCGATCAGCTTGTCGACGTAAAACGAGCGCGGCGAGGCATGGCCGCGAGCCACCGACTCCACCGCCATCTTGAGCTCGGGGTCGACGTTCGGGTAGTCGAGAATGGCCTTGGGATGCACGCCGATGTTGGTGTTGATGATGAATTCGAGCCGCGCCAGCCCGACGCCTGCATTTGGAATGCGCGCGAACTCGAACGCCAGGCCCGGGTTGCCGACGTTCATCATCAGCTTGATCGGGCAGTAAGGCATCTCGCCACGTTTGACCTCGGTGACCTCGGTCTCGAGCAGGCCCTCGTAGATGAACCCGGTGTCGCCCTCGGCGCACGACACGGTGATCAGCGCGCCGTCGGCCAGCTTCTCGGTGGCATCGCCGCAGCCCACCACCGCGGGAACGCCGAGCTCGCGGGCGATGATCGCCGCGTGGCAGGTGCGCCCGCCGCGGTTGGTGATGATGGCGGCGGCGCGTTTCATCACCGGCTCCCAGTTGGGGTCGGTGATCTCGGTGACCAGCACGTCGCCCGGCTGCACGCGCTCCATGTCGGCCAGCGAGCGCACCAGGCGCACGCGGCCGGTGCCGATCTTCTGCCCGATCGCGCGGCCCTCGGCGAGCACGGTGCCGTGGCCCATCAGCTTATAGCGGTGCTCGACCTGCGCCTGGCTCTTCACCGTCTCGGGCCGCGCCTGCAGGATGTAGAGCTTGCCGTCGCGGCCGTCGCGCCCCCACTCGATGTCCATCGGGCGGCCGTAGTGCTGCTCGATCACCAGCGCATAACGCGCGAGCTCGGTGATGTCGGCGTCGCTCAGCGAATAGCGATTGCGCTGCTCCGGCGGGGTGTCGACGGTGGCCACCAGCTTGCCGCCGTCCGCCGCGCCGGGCGCGAACTCCATGCGCACCAGCTTGGAGCCGAGCGAGCGCCGGATGATCGCCGGCCTGCCGGCACGCAGCGTCGGCTTGTGCACGTAGAACTCATCGGGGTTGACGCTGCCCTGCACCACCGTCTCGCCCAGGCCATAGCTCGAGGTGATGAGCACCACCTGGTCGAAGCCGGATTCGGTGTCGATCGTGAACATCACGCCGGCGCTGCCGAGGTCGGAGCGCACCATGCGCTGCACGCCTGCCGACAGCGCCACGTCGCCGTGGGCGAAGCCCTTGTGCACGCGGTAGCTGATCGCCCGGTCGTTGTGCAGCGACGCGAAGACCTCCTTGATCCGCTGCAGCACGCCGTCGATGCCGTTGACGTTGAGGAAGGTCTCCTGCTGCCCGGCGAACGACGCATCGGGCAGGTCCTCTGCGGTGGCCGACGAGCGCACGGCGTACGACGCCTGCGGGTCGGCGCTGTCCAGCTTGTCGTAGGCGCTGCGGATCGCTGCCTCCAAGGGCGCCGGCAGCGCCGCTGCCGTGACCCAGCCGCGGATCTCGGCGCCGGCCTGGGCGAGTTCCTTCACGTCGTCGACGTTGAGCGACGCCAGCCGAGCGTTGATGCGCTCGGTGAGATCGCCGTGGCGCAGGAACTCGCGAAACGCGTGCGCGGTGGTGGCAAACCCGCCGGGCACCCGCACCCCGCTGGATGCCAACTGGCTGATCATCTCGCCGAGGCTGGCGTTCTTGCCGCCGACCGCCTCGACGTCGGTCATCCTCAACTGGTCAAGCGGTACGACCAGGGCGGTCGCCAATGAGGTCGATGACATGGGAGAGCTCCGTGAAGGTGAACAAGCGGTGCTGTCCGGAACACGTCGCGAGCGCACCCACCGGCGCGTTGGGTTGTGGCTTTCAGGCCGTGGGCACTCATGGCGGCGTCATCGGGGGTAGCTTGGGCGCGATTCTAAGGGCCGGCCCCGAGCCCTATCATCGACGCTGCGATTCATTCCATCGATCCCGGAGCCGACTTGCCCAACCGCACCGTGTTCTTCGTGTCCGACGGCACCGGCATCACGGCCGAGACGTTCGGCAACTCGATCCTGGCGCAGTTTCCGACGCGCCCCCGCCACGTCAGGCGGCCCTTCATCGATTCGGTCGAGAAGGCCGACACGGTGGTCGGCGAGATCAACACCATCGCCAACGCCGAGGGGCGCCGGCCGATCGTCTTCATCACACTGGTCAATGACGAAGTGCGTGACGTTTTCACCCGCGACAGCTGCAACGGCTTCGTGATGGACATGTTCCGCACCTTCGTCGAGCCGCTGGAGGCGGAGTTCGGCGTCAAGTCCAACCACCGGGTGGGCCGCTTCGCCGAGGTGGCCAAGAGCCACGAGTACCACGAGCGGATCGAGGCGATCAACTATTCGCTGGCCCACGATGACGGCCAGTCCGCCCGCGACCTCGCCAGCGCCGAAGTGATCCTGGTGGGCGTGAGCCGCTGCGGCAAGACGCCGACGTCGCTGTACCTAGCGATGCAGCACGGCATCAAGGCAGCCAACTACCCGTTGATCCCGGAGGACTTCGAGCGCGGCGAGCTGCCGAAGTCGCTGGAGCCGCACAAGCGCAAGTGCTTCGGCCTGACCATCGATCCCGAGCGCCTGGCGCAGATCCGTCATGAGCGGCGCCCCGGCGGGCGCTACGCCGCGCTCGACAACTGCCGCATGGAAGTGCGCGAGGCCGAGGCGATGATGCGCCGCGAGGGCATCGCGTGGCTGAGCTCCACGCACAAATCGATCGAGGAGATCGCGACCACGATCCTGCGCGACATCAGGCCCGATCGGCTGATCTACTGAGCCGCCGCGCAGTTCAGGACCGCGCCGTCCGCTGGCGTGCCGATTCGTACAGGCAGACCGCGGCGGCGGCCGCGACGTTGAGCGACTCCCCGCCACCCGGCTGGGGGATACGAACCTCTCGCTCGCAGCGGGCACGCAACCCTGCCGAGATGCCCTGCCCCTCGTGGCCCATCACCCAGGCGCAGGGCCACGGCAGCATCGTCTCGTGAATCGCCAGCGCCGCGTGCGAGCTGGTCGCCAGCAGCGGCATCTGCAGCGCAGTCAGCGTGTCCTCCGACAGCCCTTCGACCAGGCGCAGCCCGAAGTGCGCGCCCATCCCGGCGCGCAGCACCTTGGGGGACCACAGGGCTGCCGTGCCCTTGAGCGCCAGCACCTGCACGAAGCCGAACGCGGCCGCGCTGCGCAGGATCGCGCCGACGTTGCCGGCATCCTGCAGCCGGTCGAGCCCCACCGATGGCTGCGCCGGCGCCAGCGCGGGCGCCGCCGGTGCGTCCACGACGAAGCCGATGCGCGGCGGCGACTCCA
>DATDJF010000284.1:0-21764 GCA_036520715.1 Burkholderiaceae bacterium
ACCACCGCTGCCCTGCCGGCCCAGACGTCGAGGCAACTCGACGAGCGCGCCATCGCCCACATCCGCCGCACCGACTTCGCGCTGCTGCAGCTCGATGCCACGGCCTATCCGGGCAACAGCGGTGGTCCGCTGCTCGACGCCGCCAGCGGCGCCGTGGTGGGCGTGATGAGCATGGTGCTGATCAAGGGCGGCCGCGAGTCCGCGCTCAGCGCACCCACGGGAATCAGCTATGCCATTCCGGTGCGCCACCTGCGCGAGCTGCTCGCACGCGCCGCCGGGCAGCGCTGACGGGCTGAAGCATCGCCGCCCGCGCCCGAGCGGTCGGCAGGCGGGCCAGCAGCACCCGGCGGGAACGTCCGTCGAGGGCGCGGCGGGCGTCGGGAAACTTTACGGCTCAACACCGTGCACTCGCCCCGCTTGCGCAACTCGTTGATCCGTCAACATATTTTTCGCTGGCCCGTCGCTTGCTTATGGTTGTCCGGGCGCCCGGCCAGGCTGGGTGTGATTAACCAAACCATCACTGACTTTTCCGGGAGCACGGCATGACAAAGATCCGCAATCCGTTTGGTTCGTTGTGCAAGCTAGGCGCGGCGTTGGCGGTGTGCGTCGCGGCATCGGGAGCGCAGGCTGAGGCCGTTGTTTGCGCAACGGGCGGCACGATCAACAGCGGCGGTCCCGGCTTCGGGACATTGACCGAGACACGCAACGGCGCCGGCCTGAGTGCGTCGAGGACGTGTGGCGTCACTGACTTTGACAGTTTCACTACCACTGCAACGCACACGGACGTCTTCTCCGGCTTCGAGTGGTTCAGCAATCAAGGGACGAACAGCGCCCGGGTCACCTATGACTTGGGTTCGGTGACCGATATCGACCGGTTTGCCTTGTGGAACGAGGAGTCGTCGGGCATCGGCAACCTGAATCTGTCGTACTCGGCTGACGGGACGACGTTCACCTCCTTGCTCAGCGGTCTGCTGCCCACCGATCACGGCGTCGGAAGCTACGCCGCGGACGTGTGGTCGTTTGCCACCATCTCGGCGCGTTACTTCCGCCTCGACATGTCGAACTGCCCGCAAGTGATCGTGGGTTCGTTCGCGGCTTGCGCGATTGGTGAAGTGCTGTGGGACCGCGGTGTCAGGACTTCGGCAGTCCCCGAGCCGGGCACGCTCGCCCTGGTGGGTTTGGCTCTGCTGGGTGCAGGCTTCATTCGCCGCCGCCGGCCTGACTGAACTCTGCGAACGGTACGGGAGACCCGCGACAGCGGGGCTCCCGTTCTAGCGTCCGGCCGGACTGGTTTCCGAGCCGGATTTTTTGTTTTTGCACCTCGTCGAGTTGCACCACAAGGTCGGCCAATACGGCCGCAACCCCTGCGGGGCAAGGCACGGGATGCCTCTGCGGCGCGCACCGCCGATCAGGTGCGCCAAGCCTACGGTTTCGCCAGCAAGGCGGGAATCTCGGCCTTGCCCGGGAAGTCGGCCTTGGCAGCGGCCAGTTCGCGCAGTTCCGCCTTGCCCTCCTGCGTTCGGCCGTTCTGCAGCAAGCCCTTGGCGTAGTGCAGTCGCAGGTCTGGGCGATCAGGCTGCAGTTGCCGCACGCGATCCAGCACCTCGAGGCCCTTCTTCGGATCGCCGAGTTGCAGGTGGAGCACACCCAGCGTGTCAAGGACGTCTGCGCTGTTCGGCGCCAGCGCGGCAGCGCGTTCTGCCAGCGCCAGCGCACGGGGGTCCTTGTTTTGGCCAAGCGCCCAGGCCAAGTTGTTGAGGACGAGCGGCTGGTTGGGGCTGAGGGCAAGGGCTTGTTCATACAGCTTGATTGCCACGGGGAGGTCGCCCGCCCGCAGCGCGGTGTCGGCAGCGAGCATGCGCATCGGCAGATCTGAGGGATGTTGCGCCATCCACTCGGCGGCGAATTCGTCGGCCTGCTTTTTCTTGCCTCCCGCCAGTAGCGCACCGTAGACCTTGACGGCCGCCGCACCAGCATTGGGGTCGGTCTTCAGCGCTGCGCGGTAAGCGCGCTCGGCGTCAGGCCACTTCTTCGTGTGCGCGCGAATGTCACCCTCGAGGACATGACCGCCGGCGAAGTCGGGGCGACTGGTCTGCAGGTCCTTCGCAACCTTGAGCGCCTGATCGATCTTGCCGCTCTGAACGTAGACACCCACCAGATCTCGCATCACCAACTCATTCTTGGGTGCCTTCTCCTGCGCGCGCTGCAAGGTCCTGGCGGCGCCTTCGAAGTCGCGTTGCCGGGTCTGCAACTGCGCGAGGCGAATCAACGGCGCGGCCGCATGCGGTTCCTTCAGCACGAGGGACGTCAGCGTGCGCAACGCCTCGCGATTGGCTCCCGCTGATTCTTGGGTCATGCCCAACAGCATCACGAGATTCATCTCATCTGGATTGCGGGTGACGGCCTCCTGTGCCACCAACAGAGCGGCGTTCGGATCCTTGCGGCGAAGGTGCAGCCTGACCAGCGCGACCACCGGCTCACGCGCCTTTGGGTTCGCAGCAATGGCCTTTTGCAGGCTCTTGGCCGCTTCTTCCAGCCGCCCGGTTCGCTCCTGCAGCGTGGCAGCCGCGACGAGAATCTGGTCGTCATCAGGCTTCTTGGCCAGCAAGGCGTCATAGCGCCGCTGGGCCTCATCGGCCTTGCCTTCGGCAACGTCCAGGTCCGCCAGACCACGCAGCGCGGGCACGTGATCGGGCTTGATCTTCAGTGCTGCCTCGAAGCTTCGGCGTGCACCCTGGAGGTCGCGATCGAGCGCTTGTGCCGTACCGGCAAGAACGTACCCAAGGGGATTCTGCGGTTGCTTCTTGATGAACGCATTTGCCGCTGCCAGGGCCTTCGCGGGCTCTTGGCGCCGCAGGTGCACGGAGACCAGCAACAGATCCGGCTCCACCGACTGTGCACTGGCCGCCGATGCCGCCTGCAGCTCCTGCACACCGCGCTCGAAGTGGCCCTCGTTGACGGCAAGCTGACCAAGGCGTGTGCGCACAGCCGTCTCGTTCGCGCCCGCCGTTTTCGACGCCTCGAAATACTCCGCCGCGAGTCGGTAATCCCCATTGGCCAGATAAGCCTCGCCGGCCAGCATGGTGAGCCCGGCGCTTTTCGGTCCGGCCTCCTGCAGGAGAGGCTGAAGCGTCTCGATCGCCTTGCCTGGCCGGTTCTGTCGCAGATAGGTCGCTGCCAAGAGGCGCTGAGCGGCGGGGGTGGGTTGCACGCGCATCGCCTTGGACAGATACGCTTCTGCAATGGCCGGATTGTTCGAGCGCAGTTCGATCTCGCCGGCCAGAATGAGCGCCGCCAAATACTCCGGCGCAGCCACCAGAACGCCGGCCACGGTGTCCTTGGCCTTCGGTAGGTCGCCCTGCAGAAACGCGACCAGGCCTCGCAGGAACAAGAGGCGCGGATCCTTCGCCGCCGGACCCGCGGCGCCCAGAATGGTCTTGGCTTTTTCAAGGTCCTTTGCATCAATGAGGATCGATGCAAGTGTCAGCCGCGCAAGCAAGTAGTCGCCATCGAGGGCCAGCGCCTTTTCCAACGACTCCATGGCCTGCTGTCGCTGACCCTTCGCCATCAGGAGCTGTCCGCGAAAGGCATGGGCTCCGACCAGGCGCGCATCGGCCTGCAACGCACGATCGGTCGTCGCCAGTGCGTCATCGAGCCGGCCTTCCTGAGCGGCAATCCTGGCTTGGCCCAACAACGCGGAGGCCTGCCCGGGTTGCAACGTTAGGGCGTTCGCGAACGCCTCTGCCGCGGGCTTCACCTCGCCGCGCATCAACCAGGCCTCGCCCACTCTGGCCTTCAACGCTGCGCCTGCCGCCGGCTCCTGCAGATTGACGCTGCCGAACTCATCGACAACCTTCTTCGGCTGGCCCTGTTGCAGCAGTGCTTGCGCGAGGCCGGGCGCCACATCGTCTTCCTTCTCCCCCAGGGTTCGCGCCTTCCGAAGCGCGATCTCGGCGCCCTCGGGGTCACCGAGGCGCAACTGCACATTGCCGAGCAATCGATAGACTTCCCCGTTGGAAGGCGCCTGTTGAGCGGCATTTCGAAGCTCGATGTGGGCCGCTCGGTGATTTCCTTCGGCGATGTGACGGTGCGCCGCAGCAATCAAGGTCTCGGTTGACTGCTTCGAACACGCTCCGAGCGCCAGGGCAAGGAACGCTATGAACAGCGTGTACATCGAGCGACGAGTCAATGGAGGCATTCTGGGTTCACCTGCGTGCGGCTCAGCTGATCAAGGGTGTGCGGGCGTCGCATTCGACGCGCCAAATGCGCTGGGCGGGGCAGTTTGTGTCCGCTGCTGAGGGTGGGCGAATGGTCAAGCAATTCTCCGTCGAACGCATGGTAGGTCCCCACGAATCAGGGCGCTATTCTTCCGCGTCGACAACCGGGGGCGTCAGCGGACCCACCCCAGGTCGCCGCTCATCTCGCTCCAGCGTGTCGAAGAGTTTGACAACCCAGCGAGATGGGCCCAAGGGATGAAGAGCGCCCGGTCGCCCAGGCCGCTCGTAAGTCCCCGCCAATGGCGGCGGAACCCCAGTCCAGGGGGATTCCGAGCCAGGCGTTGGATCGCCTATTGCTTCGTGTAACGCGACCGACCGGGAACGCTCCAATCAAGCGCCGGGGGTTTCAGCAGCAAGCGTTTCACAGACCAATCAAGGAGTGACGATGAGGATCAAACACAAAGCAATGTCGGCGCTGGCAGCGCTGGGCATGCTGGGGGGCTTCGGCAGTGCCCAGGCAGTGCCGGTTGCGTTGGAGCTGTCGCTGGTGATCGACGTGTCCGGGAGCGTCGAGACCAGTGAGTACAACCTTCAACGGCTGGGTTATCGGAACGCATTCCTGAATGCGCAGGTGCAGGCGAACATCGCCTCCTTCTTCAGTGCCGGCGGCATCGCCGTCAACGTCATCCAATTCTCGGACAACGCCGCTACGTCGATCGGCTGGACTCAACTCGACTCCATCGCTGACATCAACGCGTTCGCGGCTGCCATCGGCGGGATGACTCGGCTCTCCAACGGTGGCACCGACGTGCAGGACGGCATGGCTGCCGGCATCGCCTCATTCAACAACAACGGGTACGAAGGAGCGCGACGCGTGATCGACGTGTCGGGCGACGGACACCAGAACACCGACACGGCCTGCACGGCCTCCGGGCCAAGCTACAACCAGGCCTGCGCCGTGGTGCAGGCGGAACGTAATCTGGCTGCCGCGGGCGGCATCACGATCAATGGCCTGGCCATCGAGGACGGCACCTATGGCGCCAGCGGACTGACGAACTGGTACAACGCGAACGTGCGCACTGCCGGCGGCTTCGTCAACACCGCGACCTTCGCCACGTTCGAAACGGCGGTCATCAACAAGATCGGACGCGAGATCGTGGGTCAGGTGCCAGAACCTGCTTCGCTCGCCCTGATGGGCGTGGCCCTCCTGGGAATGGGTGCCGCGGTGCGACGCCAGCGCAAGGCCTGATCAGCCCGGTTGTATCGTCCTAACGCCACACGGGTCGCACTGAGGTGCACCCGGTGGCGTTTTTGCTTGGCGAGCAGCTGCCGGCGCTGCGTTCGACCGAGCCTCACATGCCGCCAGCCGAGCGCGGCCACAGCGCAGATCCGATCGATTCGGACATGTCGGCAACGAAGATCTGCAGAACGCCCGCCGCCACACTCGGATCTTCGCTTTCCGGCGTATGGACCGACACCCATGCCGACGTTTCGCTGCGCCCGCGCAGGCGCGCGAGCATCTGCAACAGAACCGCGCGCGCCGGACTCGCCGTCGCCGTACCGTCAACCCAGTACCACTGCCAAGCGAGCAACCTCGACTTGGGCCCGATCAAAACGCCGGTCCTGACGTCGGCGACTTCGCCACCCCCGTGGGCGCGGGCCGTACCCTGGCGAACCAACTTCCAGCGCGGGTTCAACCCATCTGCCTCCACGAGGCGATTCAACGCAGAGGTCAACTTCGAGTCGGGTGTGGAACGGTGGAATACGCCGACATGGATGCCCACCTTGTAGGCGTCTTTGCCGAACGTTTGCGAGACAACGGCGGCGGGGTTGTTGAGCTTTGGCTGCCAATCCGCGACCGCTTCGGCGAGCGGTTGCCAGCCGGCGCGGGGTCGGATGGGGTCCATTGAAACCGCTCGGCCTGCGGCGTCCTGCGCCGACACGATCGAAAGCGAAGGCCACCCCAACAGCACGGCCACCGCAAGAACCATGGCAGCGAAGCGCGGACCTGTGTCCCGTGCTGGATCACGCGCCGGCACCGTGTCTTGCGGGCCTGGCTTCCACGGAGGAGCAGCGTCCTCGCGCCAGACCGCGCCCAGTGCAAAGACGAGCGCCATGATCAAGCCGAAAAACAGCCCGCCATAGACCAGATGATCCGCGCCGGTCGCGATCTGGTTGTCGCTGATGTGGCCCAGCATCACGATGGCATAGGCGCGAACCCAGTTTGCGACGACAGCGATGGCCAACGCGCAGCCGATGAAGAGCAGCCGCTTGGTGGCGCCGCGAAAGATCATCCAGGCATACAGCGAAGATACGGCGAGGCACGCAAACAAGTAACGAATGCCGCTGCAGGAGTCAACGACCGACCAATTGCCGCTCGGGATCGCAAAGTGCAGGCCGTCCCGGTAGACGGGCACCCCAGACAACCGAAGCGCCGCCACGGTGAAGTCGGCAGTCCAGTCCATCAGCGTGGGGACCCAAGAGTCGCCGAACGGCACGGCAAAGAACAAGAAGGCGAACGGGAACAGCAGCGCACGTACCCAAACCAGCCCCAGGATCGCGGCAACGGTCACCGGCAGCATCGCCACCAGCGCAAACTGCGTGGCCAGGGCGAGCGATGTCCACTGCCCCGCCAGCCAGAGCAAGCTGATGACCGCCAGGACAGGCAGCGCCCACCAGCAAGGTTCGATCGGCAAGCGCGCGAGTTCGTGCCTGCGCACCCACACCAGCCACAGGAACGCCGGAGCGATCAGAAACCCGTGCGAGTAAGTTTCGGAGCTGCTCCAGGTGGCAACCATCGACAAAGTTGTCGGCCAGAAGACGGCCACCAAGGCGGCGGCAATCGCCACCACCCATGCGACCGATCGTTCGGCTGTGCCCACGCGCCCGGCCGCCGCAATCACCGTCTTGCGCCGTCGGCGCTTGCCGCGGACTCCTCGGGCGCTCGCTGAGAACACGCGCGCGGCAGCGCAGCGGCCTGCCCCGCAAGGCACAACTCGAACAGCGGCGAAAACCTCTGACACGACTTCATGGACTGGCCCTAGGAAGAAGGCGGCGCTGCCGCGGCACCGGTGCCGGGTCGCACGGTATACGGCATTGTCTGGCTGGCGCGCCTCCTTCCGGTATCAAAGCGACGACCCGGCGCGTCCTCTTTTGGCGAATCCGCACCGCAAGCCCCCGAAAAAAGGGGCCCAGTTGTCGACCTATCAGTCAGGCCCGGGTGGCACGCTGTTCGCGCCCTTCAGCCCGGCGCGCTCCATCAGGTCGTACAACGTCGGCCGGCTGATGCCCAGCAGTTCGGCTGCCTTGGTGATGTTGCCGTTGGCCCGGCCCAGCGCACGCACGGCCGCGTGGCGCTCGGCCTGTTCGCGCACGGCCTGCAGGTTCAGGGTCGCCTCCTGCGCCTTGTTGCCGTCCAGCCCGAGATCGGTTGCGCGCAGCACCTTGCCGTCGGCCATGATGACGGCGCGCTTGATCACGTTCTCCAGCTCGCGCACGTTGCCCGGCCAGCCGTGAGCTTCGATGGCGTCGATGGCATCGGGGGCCAGCGACATGAAGCCGCGCTTGTTGGCGTCGGCGAAGCGGCGCACGAAGGCATGGGCCAGCAGGCTGGCGTCGCCGGCGCGGCGGCGCAGCGGCGGAATCGACAGCACGATCTCGGCCAGCCGGTAGTAGATGTCCTCGCGAAACTGCCCCTTGGCGATCTGTTCCTTGAGGTCCCTGTGGGTGGCGCAGACGACCCGCACGTCCACGGCGATGCTGTCGCGGCTGCCCAGACGCTCGATCGAGCGCTCCTGCAGGAAGCGCAGCAGCTTGGGCTGCAAGGCCAGCGGCAGATCGCCGATCTCGTCGAGGAACAACGTGCCCTTGTGCGCGGTCTCGATCTTTCCGGGCATCTGGCGGTTGGCGCCGGTGAACGCGCCCTTGTCGTAGCCGAACAGCTCCGATTCGAGCAGCGTCTCGGGGATGGCCGCGCAGTTGATCGCGATGAAGCGGCCGCGCTTGCGCGGCGACTGCTCGTGCAGCGCACGCGCAAACAGCTCCTTGCCGGTGCCCGATTCGCCGAGCAGCAACACGCTCGCATCGGAGGCCGCAACCTTTTCGGTCATGCGTGCCAGGCGCAGCATCTCGGTGTCGCCGGTGATGACGTTGGCCAACGCCGCGCCGGCCTGCGATTGCACCAGCCGGCGGTTCTCCTGCTGCAACTCGTACAGGCGGTATGCGCGCTCGAGTGTCAGCGCGAGCACCTCCGGCTCGAACGGCTTGGCCAGGAAGTCGTACGCGCCCAGCGCCACGGCCTTCAGCGCATTGGCGCGGTCGTCCTGCCCGGTGAGCACGATCACCTTGGTCTCGGGCGCCAGGGCCAGCATCTCGCCGAGCAGCGCCAGGCCCACGCTCGGATCGTCGGGGCTCGGCGGCAGGCCGAGGTCCATCGTGACCACCGCCGGCTCGTGCCGACGCAACTGCGCGAGCGCCTGTTCCTGATCGCTCGCCAGCACGCAGTCGTACTGGCTCAGCGACCACTTGATCTGCTTGAGCAGCGCGGGGTCGTCTTCGACGATCAGCAGAGGCTGGCGCTTGTCCACGGGCAAACTCAAACCGGCTCGAACGACTGATTGTCGGCCCTGCCGGCCACCACGGCGCGCGGCAGCACGATGCGCACGCGCGTGCCGGCGCCGGGCGTGCTGTCGACGATCATCTGCCCGCCCAGGCTGGTCACGTACTGGTGGCTCTCGTACACGCCGATGCCCATGCCGGTCTCCTTGGTCGTCTGAAACGGCTTGAACAACCGTTGCTGCACGAATGCGGTCGACATGCCGGCGCCATCATCCACCACCTCGATCACGGCGTTCGCACGTTCAGCGTGCACAGACACACGGATGTGGCCCGCGGCATCGGTGGCGTCGATCGCGTTCTGCACCACGTGGGCCAGCACGTGTTCGAGACGATCCTGGTGCCCGACGGCGGCCACCGGCTCGGCGGTGTGGCAGACGAGCCCGGTTCGCTGCGCGCTCTTGAGCTCGCAGACCCGCTTGACGATCGCCACGAGCTCCACCCCCTGCGGGTTTTCGACCGGCCGGGCGCCCAGGCGCGCCTGCGCCAGCATGCCGTTCATGCGGTCGACGACATGCTGCACGGTGACCAGCATGTCGTGCTGGAAGTCCGGGTTGGCGCCGTGCCGCTGCGCGTTCTTCAGCATCAGCGACAGCTGCGCCACCAGGTTCTTCAGGTCGTGCACGACGAACGCCGACATGCGGTTGAAGGCCGCGAACTTCTCGGACTCCGACAGGGCGTCATTGGCCTCGATCTGCCCCAGCAGCGCCGCCACCTGGCTGCCAGCGGTCTTCAGCAGATCGAGCACCTCCCAGTCGAGCTCGACCCGCACCCGCGGCGTCATCAACACGGCGAACCCGACCACGCCTTCGGCCGCGACCAGCGGAACGACCAGCCAGGCGGACGTCGATTGCGCCAGCCAGCCGGGCAATTGCAGCGCGCCGTAGCGTGCGGGCGCGCGCCGATACTCGTCCAGGTTGACGACCCAGCCGGTGCGCTGGAGGAAGGCGACCAGCGCGCCGTCGACCGGTTCCACGTCGCTGACGCGCGGCGTGTTCCACTGCGCGACCTGCCGGTAGCTGTTGCCGCGCCGGATCCACACCGAGCCGGCCGGGCTTTCGACCAGATCGGCCAGCGCGTTGATGCAGCGCACGTAGATGTCGCTCGACGCCTCGCGCGCCGCGATCAGCCGCGTGAAGCGCAGCCACTCCTGGCGATAGTCGTAGCGCTGCTTGAACAGGTTCTTGTGGATGAAAACGCGCAGCTTCGAGCGCAGCGTCCCCAGCGTCAGCAGGGCGCCCAGCACCATCAGCGCGGCCACGAACAGCACGATCTGCAGCGCCGGCCCCCAACTGCCGCCGACGAAGCGCACGAGATAGCCCAGTGCGGCAACGCCGAGGAAGTAACCCGCCGCGGCCAACAGGACGGTCGAGTGGAACACCAGCCGATGCGAGACCGCGAGGTTCAGTGTCCACTTCTGGTTGCGCGCCGTGGCCACGGCCAGCAGCGGGGTCGCGCAGGCCGACACGCTGCCCTGCGCGCTCCAGATCACGGGATCCAGGTTGCCGAACAGCACGGCATCGGAGTACAGGTACAGGTCGAAGGCGAAGATGCCGCCCAGCGCGATCGCCAATGGCGTGATGCCCCAACGCTGCGCAGCCGGGACGTTGCGCAGCAGTTGCTCCAGGCAGACCAGGCCGAGGATGGACAGGCACAACGATGCCACCAGGCTCACCTTCGACGCCGCGGGGATGAAGTCCATCTCCGCGGCATGCTGCAACGGCGGCGCCAGCCCACCCACCACGACCGACACCATCATCACCAGCGAGGCGCCGACGATGTAACGGCCCGGGCGGGCCTGCGTCGTGTCGCCGGGTTGCCGCTCGTGCAGCAAGACGAGGACGAAGCCGATCCAGGCAGCGGCGCGCAGCAGATCGCCCCACCGGAACGCGGCCCATTGTCCGGGGCCGGGGGCGACGACCAGCGCCAGACCGAGCACCGACCAGACGGCGGCGGCAGCCACGGCGAAGGCCATCGCACGCGCGCGCAAGCCCCACGGCCGCCCGCGCAGCAACTGCACCATCAGCCCCACCAGGGCGAACAGGCACAGCACAAAGCCAATGGCGGCGAGATAGAACATGCTGGCTTGGTCACGCGGACGCCCTCTCAGTCAGAAGGGATTCGTCACCGCGAATAGGGTTAGTCCTAGTGATCGGGGGTTGCTCACCCTTGGACCGCAAGCCACCTGCCGGATGGTGGCAATGCTCCCCTGCCTCGATCCACGCCGTCCAGGCCGCTCGCACCCCTCGGTCGTGGGGCTCTGCTTCCTATGATCTTCTTGCATGATCCCCCCAGACAACAGGTGGGAAATCCCGTGAAGCGTTCAGCAGCAGTGCAAGCGGCTCGTCGTTGGACGGTTGCGGCAGTGGGGGCCATGTTGATGGCCGCCGGCGGTGGCGCAAACGCTGCGAGGTTTGTCGCCTCGTTCGACCCGTTGTTCAACCTCGAATTCAATGATGAGGTCGGCGCGAACGTCGGCTGGCGCGGCACTGCGCTCATCGATGTCGACGACAGCTGCCTGACCGCCGGCATTCATTTTGTCGGCGCCTGGTCAACGTGCGAAGCGGCGTCGCTGGAAAGCGGCACCCTGGATTTCTACAACATCGACAACAACACGAATATCGTCAGCCTCAGCTGGATCGACGGTCCGCCCGAAATCGTGCTGGTGAAAATCGACAGTTCACTTGATCTGGCCGGTATTCACACACTCCCCGGAGTGAAGTTCGACGACGTCAACATGTTCGGCGAGAAGTGGGACATCAGGCTGGACTTCACGCTCAATGAGCCGAAACTCACGGTCATCGAGGACTGCGATCACAAGTCCAGCCACAAGTCCAAGTTCAAGTGCCGCCCCGAGGTCTTTCGCTCGGGCCGGGACGGCGAAGTCAGCCAGCCGCAAGTCACTTGGTCGCGAGTTCCCGAGCCCAGCTCGTTTGTCTTGTTGGGTGTGGCGCTCGCGCCGCTGGCTTGGGTCAGGCGCCGCCGCAGCAAGGCGTAGGTCGCCCCGCGTTCTCTCGCGACCCTTTCATCAGCGCGCCGGCACTCGGTCGGTCGCATGGGCTTGCGCCGCCGCGATCGCGTCGTCGATCTCAGTATTGCGTCCACGCGTCCAGGCTTCGTTGAACGCCGCCTCGGGCAGGGCTTCGCGCAGGGTTCGCAATCGCTGTTCCCAGCGTCGCTGGCCGACAGGCGACAACACCAGGTCGCGGCGCCTGCGAAATTCGTGCGTCGCGCCGGCCAGGCGAGCGGCGGTTGCCGGTTCACCGTCCAGGCAAGCCAGGATGGCGTGATCCTCCAGGCAGTCAGCCAGTTCCTCGCGCATCTCGAAGTCACGAAAGGTCTGCAAGACATCGTCGAAGCGACCGCGCGCGGCGTCCAAGTCGCCTGCCTGCAGGTCCGTCCTGCCGAGCCACCACAGGGCGTGGACCTCGCCGCGGCGGTCTCCCGCCTCGCGGCTCAACTCCAGCGATCGGTACAGATCGTTGCGGGCATCGCGGTGTCGGCCGTGTTCGAAGGCCCATTCGCCCAGCCGCAGGTGGACCTCACCCTCGATTTCGCGATTCTCGATCGCCCGCGCGATGCGCAGGCAGTCCGACAAGCTGGAATGTGCGAGTGCCTCGTCGCCCGCGTACACCGCGATCTGCCCAAGGTGCAGCAGCGCGATGGCCTCGCCCAGCTTCTCTCCGATCTCGCGAAAGATCGCCAGGGCCTCTCGCTCGCTTGCGGCGGCCCCTGCGGCATCGCCACCTTGAAGCTGCACCTGCGATAGCGTGGACAGCGTGGCCGCAATCTCCACCGGGCGACCGTGCAGCCGCCGCAAGGCCAGGCAGGTCTCCAGCATGTCCCGTGCTTCGGCATGGTCGTTCTGATCGGTGGCCAGCGCGGCCTCGACGAACAGTGCATGCGCATACGCGATGTCCGAAGCCTTGACCGCCGGTTGTGAACGAGCGGCCTGCACGATCTTTCGGCCTTCCGAGGTGTAGCCTCGGAGTGTCCAGAACGAGGTGAGGGCAACGGCGTATTTGACGGCGAGCACCGCGTCGGGACCTGTCAGCACGCCGGCGATGGCGGCCCGCATGTTGTCGAGCTCGGCCTCGCCTCGCTGCACCCACTTTGCCTGTTCGCTGCCTTTGAGGCCATCGCGCACGTTCTTGGCTACGGCGAAGTAGTGCTGGCAGTGGCTCTCCGCGGTCGCGGCCGCGTCATCTGCACCTTGAAGCTTCTCGCGGGCATAGTCGCGTATGGTCTCCAGCATCCGGTATCGTGTGCCGTCTTCGACCTCGCCGGTCATGACCAGCGACTTCTCAACCAGCGACGACAAATGATCCAACACGTCGTCTGACGACACCGGCTCCGCACCGCACACGGTCTCCGCCGCAGGCAGGTCGAAGCCCCCAGCGAAGATGCTGAGCCGGTTGAGCACCGTCTGCTCGCTCGGCGTCAAAAGTTCGTAGGACCAATCGACGAGCGCACGCAGAGTCTGCTGACGTTCCAACAGCACCCGACCACCACCGGTGAGCAGCTTGTAGCGGTCTTTCAGTCGCGCATTGATCTCGGCAACGCTGAGGCTGCGAACGCGCGCAGCCGCCAATTCGAGTGCGAGCGGGATGCCTTCGAGCCGCCTCACGAGTTCCACCACGGCTGGCGCATCACGTTCGTTGAGCGCGAACGCTGGTTTGTGAAGCTGCGCGCGTTCGACGAAGAGCCGCACCGCGGCCGACCGTGTGAGCGCCCCCATGTCGGCACGTTGATCGGGCAGTGGCAACGGTGGCACAGGGTAGCTCCGCTCCCCCGGCACACGAAGCGCTTCACGGCTGGAGGCCAGGATGTGCACCTTGGGCGAAGCTCTCAAGATCGCAGCGGCGAAGTCGGCCGATGCCTTGACGACGTGCTCGCAGTTGTCGAGGATCAGCAACAATCGGCACGACTTGACCGCCAGGCAAAGCGTCTGGATCAATGGCCGATCGGGTTCTTCGCGCACGCCCAGCGTTTGCGCCGCTTCACTCACCACAAGCGCTGGGTCGCGAATCGGCGCCAGGTCCAAGAACCACACGCCATCGGGAAACAGCCCGAGTGCGTTCGTCGCCACCCGCAATGAAAGCCGCGTCTTGCCGAGCCCACCCATGCCCAGGAGCGTGACCAATCGGGTCGTTGCGACGAGATCGGAGACCTCACGCACCTCACGCTCACGGCCGACAAACGACGTCACCTGCTGCGGCAGGTTGTTCGGAATTTCTCGTACCGCTTGCCACTGGTCGTCGACACGCGCGACTTGGTAAGCCTTTTCGCTGTCTGGCGGCAACTCGAACACCTTGTCGGGTCCGCCAACCTCGAACAACTCGATCGGATCGCCCAGCCCCTTCATGGCCCAGTGCCCGTGACAGTGGATGCGCAGGGGCGTGTCGGCCAGCGCTGCGCGGGCCTCGGCCGTCAGCAGCGTCTGCCCGCCGGCAGCGGCCGCCATGACTCGCGCGACCGTCGGCTTGGCCAAGCCATCCACCTCGAGCGGTTTGGCCCCGAGCGCCACGTCGGCGTCGCTGTTGTGCCGCAGAACGACCGGCCCGACGTGGAGGCCGGCACGGGCGCGCAAGGGCACCGGCAGTGTGGCAAGCGCGCGGTGATAGGCGTCCACATAACGGACCGCATCGTTGGCTGCCTGGAACATCAACAGCATCCCGTCGGTCTTGTCGATCTCGCGCCCGCGCCACTCGCGCAGCAGATCACGCGCCGCGCGATCGTGGGCTGCCCAGAGCCCGGCCATGACCTCGTCGCCCAGTCGCTCCGACAACTTGGTGCTGTCCACCACGTCGGTCAACAGCAGGACTCGGATCTCAGTCGCGGGGCCGTTCATTCGCTCCGATTCGTTCTTGCAGACATCAGGCTAGCCGCCAAGCCCTTCTGCGCCGCGTGTGTCAACGGCAGCATTCTCGTGTACTCGAGCACACGCCTGAGTGTAGCGAGCCAGCAGTCGCCGCCGACGCGCCGCCAAGCGGGCGGCCGGCGACGGCCGAGTCGTCAACGCCGGAAGAACCACAGCAGCGCCAGCAGCGCCGCCGCCACCCACAAGCCCTGCTGGAAGTCGCGCAGGCGGTCGACCTCGTCGTTGCGGAACCAGCGCTCGAGCATGCCCAGGCCCGTGTCGCGCCAGGTGCGCGCTCGCGGCTCCGGCTTGCGCCGGTACGGACGCTTCGCCTGCTCGGCGGCGCGCAACTCGTGCTCGATGGTCGCCAGCAGCGGCGTGATGTCGAGCAGCGAGGGCGCCACCACCGCGTGCCCGCACGAGCCGCAGGCCGCGTCGCGGCTGGGGTCGAGCGCGCGCCCGCAACCCCGGCACGGCCAGGCCAGCGGCACGCCGTCGGGCGGCGGCGAGTCGCTCCAGTGGCCGGCGCGCTGGCGCAACGCGGTGGCCAGCCGCGGCAGGTCGATCACCACCAGCGGGCTCGCGCAGTAGCTGCATTCGTCGCCGGCGCCATCGCACGGCGCACCGCAATTGAAGCAATGGAGCGCACGCCTTTCTTCGGCCAGAGCACGGCGTTCGGGCGCCAGCAGGGGGCGCACCAGTCCGCGCTCGGCGAGCATGCCGCTGTGGCCGTGCAGGTGGCCGTGCCGCTGCGGGCACTCGAGCGCTGGAAAGCGCCCGAAGCGGGTGGCGTTGTGCACTGGCTTCAACGAGCGCTGGCACACCGGGCACGGCAAGGTCGCGGCGCGCGGCGCCATCGGCCCCGCACCGGCTGCCCCTTGCATTTCGCGCAGCAGGCGTATCCATCCGGCGCCTGCCAGGTTGACCGACTCGAAGTCGTCGAACCACACCAGGCGGCAGCCCGCGCAATGGTCGACCAGCACTGGCTGCGCACCATGACCCTGCAGCGACAGATGGGCCATGCCGCGTCCACATTGCGGACAGGCGCGCATCAACCGGGTCGGGGCATCGATCACCGCCCGATTCTCGACCGACCACCGCGTCACGAGCTGTGAATCCGCCACGCCACCCCGTACTGCCGGAGGGCGCGCCCCGACAATGCATGCATGGCCATTGAACGTGTGGACTGCGTCGTCGTCGGCGCCGGCGTGATCGGCCTGGCCTGCGCCCGCGCGCTGGCGCAAGCGGGCCGCGAGGTGATCGTCGTCGAGGCCGAGAACGCGTTCGGCACCGCCACCAGTGCGCGCAACAGCGAGGTGATCCACGCCGGCATCTACTACCCCACCGGATCACTGCGCGCTCTGGCCTGCGTGCGCGGCAAGGCGCTGCTGTACGAGTACTGCGCGTCGCACCATGTCGGCCACCGGCGCTGCGGCAAGTTGATCGCGGCGCAGAACGATGCCGAGATCGCGCAACTGCAGGTGATCGAGCAGCGCGCACGCGCCAACGGCGTGGCCGATCTGCAGTGGCTCACGCGCGACGAGGCGCGTGCGCTCGAGCCGCAGTTGCAGTGCACGCGTGCGTTGCTGTCGCCGTCCACCGGCATCGTCGACAGCCACGGCCTGATGCTGGCGTTGCTGGGCGATGCCCAGGCGGCCGGTGCGATGCTGGCGCTGCAGTCCCGCGTCGAGCGGGCGGCCGTCACGGCGTCGGGCATCGAGCTCGAGGTCGGCGGCGATGCGGCGACCTCGCTGCTGGCCGCCGCGGTGGTGAACAGCGCCGGCCATGGCGCGCCGCTGCTGGCCGCGGCAACGTCGGGCCTGCCGGCCGAGCACGTGCCGCCGCGCTACTTCGCCAAGGGCAACTACTTCACGCTGAGCGGCCGCTCGCCGTTCTCGCGCCTGATCTATCCGGCGCCGGGCGAGTCGAGCCATCTGGGCGTGCACCTGACGCTCGACCTCGGCGGCCAGGCCAAGTTCGGCCCCAGCTTTCGCTGGATCGACGCCCTGGACTACACGCTCGACGAGGCCGAGGCCGAGCATTTCTACGGCGAGGTGCGGCGCTTCTGGCCGGGCTTGCCCGACGGCGCGCTGCAGCCCGGCTACGTGGGCGTGCGGCCGAAGATCCGCGGCCCCGGCGAGCCGGCGCAGGACTTCCGCATCGACGGACCCGCCGCGCACGGGGTGCCGGGTCTGGTGAATCTGTTCGGCATCGAGTCGCCGGGGCTGACGTCGTCGCTGGCCATCGCCGAGCAGGTGGCCGCGATGCTGGCCCGCTGAGGTGGGCGGGACAACGGCGGCGCGCTCGGCGCGGCTGTTTGTCGCGTTGTGGCCCGACGCCGCGCCGCGCGCCGCCATCGCGGCCTGGCGCGACACCTGCACCTGGCCCGTCGGCGCCGCCGTGGTGGCGACGCCCCGGCTGCACATGACGCTGCACTTCATCGGTGAGGTGGCCGCCGAGCGGCTGCCGGCGATCGTGCACGGCCTGCGCGTGCCGCTGCAACCGTTCGAGCTGACGCTCGACCGCTGCGTGGCCTGGCCGCGTGGCCTGGTGGTGCTGCAGCCGAGCGAGACCCCGGCGGCATTGCTCGCGCTGCACGCCGCGTGCGCCGACCGGCTGCGCCTGCTCGACCTGCCGGTGCGGCCGCGGCCGTTGCGCGCCCACGTGACGCTGGCCCGCGACGCGGCGGGTGCATCGCTGCAGCAGCGCACCGAGCCGCTGCGCTGGCCGGTCGGCCAGTTGGCGCTCGTGCGCTCGCACCCCGGGCCGCCCGGCTACGAGGTGCTTTCCCTCCTCAGCCCGACAGCAGGCCCAGCCCCTGCCAGAGCGCAAAGCCCGCCAGCACGCAAGCCGAGGCAACGTTGACGCGGCGGCGCCAGCGTGCATCGAAGCGCTCGCGCAGCCGGCCCACCAGCGTGCTGAGCAGCAGCCACCACAGCGCCGAGCCGAGCAACACGCCGCCGATCATGGTCCATGGCGAGCTGACCGTGAGGCGCCCGGCGAGCGCGCCGAACACCGCGATGAACGACAGGATCGTCGCCGGGTTGCTCAGCGTCAGCACGAAGGTGCCGGCAAACGAGCGCAAAAGGTCGGCTCCACCGGGGGCCTGCGCAGCGCGCTCGGCCACCGGCGCACGCCAGATCGACCACGCCAGCCACAGCAGGAACGCGCCGCCGCCCAGCACCAGCGGCACCCGTGCAGCGGTGAGCGCGTCGATCAACGTGGTGACGCCGAACGCGCCCACCGCGCCGTACACCGCATCGGCCGCCGCCGCGCCGAGCCCGGTGGCCAGGCCGACTTGCGTGCCCTGCTGCAGCGTGCGCTGGATGGTCAGCAGGCCGATCGGGCCCACCGGCGCCGCGATCGAGAAACCGATCAGCAGCGATTGCATGAACAACGGGACGAGCGACGCCTCTGGCATCGTGCAGATTGTGCAGCCCGGCGGCCGCTCCCACGCGGGCGGCCACGGCGCCTCGCCTGCCCGCGTCAGCGCACCGCGATGCGGCGCGTCGGGTCGGGCCGGCGCCCGGTCAACGCACGCCGCAGGCCGTCTTCGAACACCTGGCGGTCCAGCGGCTTGAGCCAGTACTCGTAGGCGCCCAGGCTCATCGCCTTGATGATGTCCATCGACAGCGCATCGCCGGTGAGGATGTTGAGCCGCAGGCCGCGCGAGGTGATGTCGATGTTCAGCTCGCGCACCACCTCGAGGCCGGAGATGTCGGGCAGGTTCATGTCGAGCAGCACGAAGTCGGGCTTCTCGCGGCGCACCAGCTCGATGCCGGCGCGGCCGGTGGCGGCGTGCAGCAACTCCACCGCCGGGTGGCGCGCCACCAGCGCCTGCACCAGCAGCACGTTGGTCTCGTCGTCCTCGATGTAGACCACCCGGCCGCGCAAGGGCGGCTCGGCATGCGGATTCGCGGCGGCTGTCGGGTCGCGGCTCGGCGTGGCCATGGATGGGCTCCCTGCCCCCCTCCCGTGCGGCAAGGGGCCCAGGATACGTCCACCGCGGGCTGGCGCAAGCCCCCCGCGCGCGAATGCCGGCTTCAGCGGCGCGGCGCCTGGGCCGTGCGGCGCACCAAACCTTCGATCGCCAGCGCGTAGCCCTCGATGCCGAAGCCCACCACGATGCCGGCGGCTGCCGGCGACAGATACGAGTGGTGGCGAAACGCCTCGCGCGCGTGCACGTTGGTGATGTGCACCTCGATCACCGGCACGCCGGTGCCCTTGATGGCGTCGTGCAAGGCCACCGAGGTATGCGTGTAGGCGCCGGCGTTGAAGACCACGCCCAGCAGCTCGCCGGCGCGCAACGCGCCACCGGCTTCCTGAATCCAGTCGACCAACTGGCCCTCGTGGTTGGATTGCCGGCAGTCGACCGTCACGTTCAAGCGCGCCGCGGTGTCGCGGCACAGCGCCTCGACGTCGGCCAGCGTGGCCGAGCCGTAGACCGCCGGCTCGCGCGTGCCGAGCAGGTTGAGGTTGGGGCCGTTGAGGACGAGGATCTGCTTCAAGGGGTTCGCTCCGGGGCTGCTGCTGAAGGCGCCGGGCGCAGGCGCATCGCGCCCGGCAAGGGGACCGAGCGGCGCAGCACTTCCTCGCCGAGCCACAGCGCCGAGCGGCGCGCGCGCTCGGCCACTGCCGCCGGCGGGATCTGCTGGTAGTCGTCGTTGAAGACCTCGAAGCTGAAGTCGCCGTGGTAGCCCAGCGCCACCAGCCGCTGCACCAGCTCGGCCACTTGCGCGCTGTGCACTCCCTCGCCGGGAAAGACGCGGAAGTGCCGGGCCGTGGTCAGGCGCTCTTCGAAGGTGCGCACCTCCTGCCACATGAAATCGGCCAGCTGCACGAGGAAGATCTTGCCGGCGTCGAGCGTGTCGAGCTCTTCCAGCGGCGTCTTGGCCGCGAAGATGTGGAACGAGTCGATGCCCATCCCCAGGTTGGGCGCGTCGGCGCGGTCGACCACCTCCCAGGCGGTGGTGAACTCGTTGATCGTGCGGCCCCAGCTCAGGCCTTCGTAGGCGATCTTGATGCCCAGCGGCACCGCCAGCATCGCCAGCTTGCGCAGGTCGCGCGCCAGCGCATCGAGGTCCTGCGTGGCGTGCGTGCTGGTCGACGAGCAGGCCAGCAGCAGCGGCGCGCCGACCGCGCGCGTCATCTCGAGCATCGACTTGGCGACGTCGACCTTGTAGTCGTGCAGGTGGCCGGCCAGGCCCTCGAAGTCGCGCAACACCTGAAAGCCGGTGACGCGCAGGCCACTGGCCTTGACGACGCGCACCGCGTCGTCCACGCCTTCGGGATGGCCGACCAGGTCGCTGGCCTTCAGCATCACCTGCGTGAAGCCGGCGTCGCGCATGGCGCGCAGCTTGGCCGGCAGCGAACCCGCCAGCGTGATGGTGTCCATGCCGAAATCGTCGATGAAGCCGCTGCGCTGCGTCATGACACGGCCCTCTCGTCGTGCACCAGCTCGAACATCACGCCGCCGAGCCAGCTCTTGGTCAGCGCGCCGCGTGTGCCGGTGTGCAGGTCGTTGGCCTCGACGAACTCGACGCCGCGGGCGCGCAGCGCCTTGGCCGCCACCGGCACGTCGGCCACGCCGAGGCCGACCCGGCTGAAGGCCTCGTCGCCATCGACGTCGACGATGCCCGGCTCGGGCTCGATCAGCTGCAGGTAGAACGAGCGGCACGGGCTGCGCAGGATGCGGCCCTTGGGCAGGATGCCGAAGCGCTGTTCATCGGGCAGCACGTCGAAGCCGAACAGCTCGCGGTAGAACTCGGTCCAGTCCTCCATGCGCTCGCTGCCGATGTACTGCACGAGGCCGAACCAGCGCAGCCCGGCCACCGCCGGCGGCGAACGATCGACCGTGGGGATCGGTACGAAGTCGACGTCGTAGATCGAGAACTCTCGGTAGCGGTCGACGAAATAGATGCGGCTGGATCCCACGCCGTGGATGGCGGGGATGTTGAGCTCCATCACCGCCACCTGCGTGGGCACCGCCCACGCGCCGCGCTCCAGCGCGTGCCGATGCGCGGCGGCGGCATCGCGCACGCGCAGCGCCACCGCGGCGATCACCGGCGTCTCGCCGGGCGCCACGCTGCGCGCGCCCTCGCTGACGTGGGCATTGATCACCACGTTCATCGCGCCCTGGCGATACAGCAGCACCTCGCGCGAGCGGTGGCGCGCCACCGGCTTGAAGCCCATCATCTCGAGCACCTGGCCCATCGCCTGCGGCCGGCTGGTGGCGTACTCGACGAACTCGATGCCGTCGAGGCCGAGCGGGTTGGGCACGTCGGCGATGGCTTCGCGGCCGAGGGGGTTGTTCATGGGGGACTCTCCTGAAAGCGGCGTGCTCAACGCGGCGTGATGCCGCGCTCGGACAGGACCTTGCGCGCGATGTCGGGGCGGTCGGTGATCAAGCCGTCGATGCCGAGGTCGAGCAGCCGCTGCATCGTCGGATCATCGTTGACTGTCCACACCAGCACCTTGAGGCCGAGCGACTGCGCCTCCTTGACCTTGGCGGCGTCGACATCGCCGTGATACACCGACCAGTGCTGCCCGCCGGCGGCTTTGACCAAACGCGGCACCGAGCCGTGCTCACTGAAGCGAAAGCCCGCGGTCCAGGGCGACGGCTCCGCTGCGCCAGCACCGATGTTGTCCAGGAACTTCTGTTGTGCGCTCAGGTACACGGTGGGAATCTCGGGCGCGATGCGCTGCACCGTTTGCAGGGTGCGCCAGTCGAACGACAGGATCTGCGCGCGTTGCGCCATGCCAGCCTTGCGGATCTCGGCGACGACCGCTGTCGCAAACGGCTCGGGCGGCAGTGTCGCCTCCGGTTGCAGCGGATTCAGCTTGGTCTCGATCGCGAAGCGGACCTTGTCGTGGCCACCGCGCTTCACCAGGTCGAACAGATCGCTCAGTCGCGGCACCCGTGCGCCATCGAGCGGCGCCTGGTCGGGGTAGTTGGCGCTGTAGCGGTGGCCGGGTTTCAGGCGGCCCACGTCGTAGCGTTGCAGTTCGTCCCAGCTCATCGTGTGGATCGGCGCGCTCGGTTGCTCGAGCCAGCGGCCCTGCGCATCGCGCGT
>DATDJF010000285.1:0-8568 GCA_036520715.1 Burkholderiaceae bacterium
CCGACTTCACCGCCTTGCGGGCGATGCTGTTCTACGTGGACGAGTTTCCCGAGAAGCGCCACCACCGCAAGGAGACGGAGCTGCTGTTTCCGAAGCTGCGCGCGCGCACGCCGCTGCACCGCGACCTGCTCGACCACCTCGACCTCGACCACGCGCGCGGCGAGGCGAGGATCCGCGAGCTCGAGCACGCGCTGCTGGCCTTCGAGATGATGGGCGAGTCGCGCCGCAGCGCGTTCGAGGACACCGCGGCCCGCTACGTGGACTTCTACCTCGCCCACATGGCGCTGGAGGAGCGCGAGATCCTGCCGCTGGCTGAACGCACGCTCACGGCGGCGGACTGGAAAGACCTCGACGATGCGTTCGTCGCCAACCGCGACCCGCTGACCGGCGCCCAGCCCGAAGCCGAGTACGCGCTGCTGTTCACGCGCATCGTCAACCTCGTGCCGGCCCCGATCGGCCTCGGCCCGGCAGCCACCTGACCCCGCGGCGGCGGCGCCTGCTGAAGCGCCCCGCTCAGACGATGCGCGAGAAGCGCTCGCGCCGCCGGTCGGCCTGCAGGTGGCGGTCGAACACCATCGCGATGGCGCGCACCAGGTACCAGCCGGTGGGCGTGACGCGGATGCCGCCGCCATCGAGCTCGACCAGCCCTGCTTCGGCGAACGGCACGAGCTGCTCCAGCTCGCCGGCGAAATGGCTGCGCACGCGCACCAGGTGCGCCAGCTCGATGGCCTCGAACTCTACCCAGCCCTGGCACATCAGCGCCATGATCACGGCGCGCCGCAGCAGATCGTCGCGCGTCAACGCGAAGCCTCGCGCGACCGGCAGTTGCCCCTGCCGCACCGAGTCGTAGTACTCGGGCAGGGTCTTGGCGTTCTGATAGTAGGTCGCGCCGACGCGGCCGATCGACGACACGCCCAGGCCGACGAGGTCGCACTCCGGCTGCGTGCTGTAGCCCTGGAAGTTGCGATGCAGGCAGCCCAGCCGCTTGGCCACCGACAGCGGATCGTCGGGCAGCGCGAAGTGATCCATGCCGATGTAGCAGTAGCCGCGGCCCAGCAGGCCGGCGATCGCGCCGCTCAGCATGGCCACCCGTTGCGCGGCGCCGGGCAGCTCCTCGGCGAGGATGCGCCGCTGCGGCTTGAAGCGCTCGGGCAGGTGCGCATAGGCATACAGCGCGATGCGGTCGGGCCGCAACTCGCCGATCTGCTGCACCGTGCGCGCGAAGCTCTGCGGCGTCTGCCGCGGCAGGCCGTAGATCAGGTCGGCATTGATCGATCGAAAGCCGAGCGCCCGGGCGCTGTGCATCAGGTCGCGCACGCTGTCGAACGGCTGCACCCGGTGTACCGCCTGCTGCACGTCGGGGTCGAAGTCCTGCACGCCGAAGCTGATGCGATTGAAGCCCATCGCGCGCAACTGCGCCAGCCGCGCCGGCGTCACGGTGCGCGGGTCGACCTCGATCGACATCTCGATGTCGGCCTCGAACCTGAACGAGTGGCGCAGCGAGCCGACGACGCGCTGCAGTTCCTCGTCGGAGAGGAAGGTCGGCGAGCCGCCGCCGAAATGGAGCTGGCTCACCGCCTGGCCGTGCCCCAGCGGTCCGAGCAACAGGCGCATCTCGGCCTCGAGCGCGTCGAGGTACGGGCCGGCCCGCTCGTGATGCCTGGTGATGATCTTGTTGCAGGCGCAGTAGTAGCAGACCGACTCGCAGAACGGGATGTGCACGTAGACCGACAGCGGCGTCGGGCCGCCGAACGTCGCGCCGGCCGAGCGCTGCGTCATCGCCAGCCGGGCCTCGGCGGCGCCGAAGGCTTCGACGAAGCGATCGGCGGTGGGATACGATGTGTACCTGGGCCCAGGCGTGTCGAATCGTTGCAGCAGGTCCTGCGGCAGCGGGGGCGGCGACTCGGTCGGGCCGATCGATGAAACCGAGCACATGCAACCATGATCCGTCTGCAGTGCATCGCTGGCATTGACGGAACGCAAGACGCTCGATCACGAACCCGCTGAAGCCATGTCAAGCCACCCATCTGCCGCCACACGACCGCTGACGGCGGCGGCCCTGAAGACTGCGTGTTCGAGCTGCGGCCTGCGCGAGCTGTGCCTTCCGGTGGGCTTCACCGACGACGAGATGGTGCGGCTCGACGGCCTGGTGGCGCAGCGGCTGAGCGTCAAGCGTGGGGTGCCGCTGTACGAGGCCGGCAAGCCGTTCGACGCGCTGTATGCCGTTCGCACGGGCTTCTTCAAGACCTGCACCACCTCCGAAGACGGCCGCGAGCACGTCACGGGCTTTCAGATGGCCGGCGAGCTGCTGGGGCTGGACGGCATCAGCAACGACCGCCACACCTGCAACGCGGTCGCGCTGGAGGATTCGCAGGTCTGCGTCATCCCCTATGCGCAGCTGGAGAACCTGTCGCGCGACTTCACCGAGCTGCAGCGGCAGTTCCACCGCATCATGGGCCGCGAGATCGTGCGCGACCACGGTGTGATGATGCTGCTCGGCAGCATGCGGGCCGAAGAGCGGCTGGCGGCCTTCCTGCTCAACCTGGCGCAGCGCCTGAAGGCGCGCGGGTTCTCGTCGACGTCGCTGATCCTGCGCATGACGCGCGAGGAGATCGGCACCTACCTGGGCCTGAAGCTCGAGACGGTGAGCCGCTGCTTCTCGAAGTTCCACGACGACGGCGTGCTCAAGGTGCAGCAGCGGCAGGTGGAGATCCTCAACGAGCCGGCGCTGCAGGCGCTGGTCAGCGGCGCGGCCATTTCGGCGCTGCGCCGCGCGACGGCGGGCGTATGCTTGCGCCGGATCTCAGCGAGGAGCCCCCATGACGCTGTGCCCGATTGCAGTCGTTGTCGGCTGCCAGAAGTGCCCTGCCTTCTCGATCTGCCCGCTCAAGACGGTGATCGGCGACGCGCCCAAGGCCCCCGAGGCCAAGCCGCCTGCGCCCAAGAAGCGCTAGGCGCGCGCCGCATCAGGCGGCGCGGCGCGTGTAGCCGTACGCGAGGTTGGTGCGCTCGCTGCCGCGCTGCTCGTACAGCGCCTTGTAGCGCGCCAACGAGTCGCCTGGCAGCGCGGCACGGTGCGCGGGCCGCACGCCGTACAGCCGCGCGTTGTTGTCGCCGAAGATCGCTGATTTCACCGGGCCGTCGGCGGCGCCGAGCGGGTGCAGGTGGTACTTGCGTTGCAGCTCGGGGGGAATCTCCAGCCGCCGCAGCGCCTCGATCTGCCACTGCGGCGAGCCGGTCCAGATGGCGTCGGTGCCCCAGCAGACGTGGTCGGCACCCAGCCCTGCGACCAACTGCCCCAGCATCACCGCGGCCAGCCGCGGCTCGGCCATCGTGGTCTGGGCGAACAACTGGCCGACATCGGCATAGACGTTGCTCACGTTGTACTTGGCCGGGATCTCGGCGAGGTCGGTGACCCACTCGACGCGGCCGCTGCGCTCGAACTGCGCCCACGCCTGGTCGGCACGCCCGCCGCCGCCGTAGCGGTAGCCGCCGTGGTAGATGATGAAGTTCAGTTGCGGCCAGTCCTTGGCCGCGCGGCCGACGTCGCGCACGTCGCAGTGGCGCAGCAGCTGCGGAAACCTTTGCTCGGCGGCATCCGGGAACAGCCCCTTGTGCACGCAGACGTTCCTGATGCCCGCCTTGGCGAACTTTTCGTAGGCCGCATAGACGAGCTTGTCGTCGTCCATGTGCCAGGGGTGCTTGGACAGGTCCTTGTGCGTGTTGTCGCCGATCGTGTAGCCCTTCATCGAGTCGGGCTTCAGCATCGCGATGTCGCGGTCGATCGCATCGAGCCAGCCGTCGTAGCCGGGCGTGAAGATCGCGTGGCTGAACAAACGCTTGGTGCCGGCGATCGCGTTGACCTGCGCGCGTGCATCGGCCTTCATCTTGTTGGTGAGGAACCAGTCCTCGGGCACTTCCGACGGCGCGCCGCTGATGCAGGCGATCTTGGTGTCGGAGTCGAGATAGATCTCCTTGATGTAGTTCTGGAACATCAGGTCGTCGATCGTCTGCTCCTTCTCGCCGAGCGCGGGGTTCCAGCCGGCGCGGCCGACCGCGTTGCGCGCGTTGACGAAACCGCTGAGCCGCGTGCCGGGTCGCAGGAAGTGCGTGTGCATGTCCATGATGAACTGGCCCGACAGCCGGGCCGACCGCTCGTTGGCCTGCTCGGGCGTCGCCGCCTCGGCACGCGACACGCCGAACAGCGGGCCGAAGGTCTCGTTCATCGCCAGGAAGGCGGCCGCCATGCCCGCCGGCGTCTGGAAAAAGCGCCGCCGGCTGACGCCCTGCTTCCTGGCCAGCTCGGCGCCGAGCTGCTGCACCCTGGCCTCGAACCGCTTTTGCCGCGGCGATTGCGGCGCCGGCATGAACTCGTCGGACGACACCGGCCGCGTGGGGATCGGCAGCGCCGGCAGCGATTCGGCCGACACCAGTTGATCGAGTTCCTGTTGCGAAAGCCAACTCATCGTTGTGCTCCTAGGGGGCCGCCTGGCGCCTGTGTGCATTCTGCCGGCGAGTCGGCGCCGGCGTGCGCCCTTCAGTGCGGCTCGGGCGGCGCCAGCCGCACCCGGCACACCTTGCCGCTGGCGCGCTCGTGCAGCGGCGGCTGCCGGCCGTGCGTGATGCGCACCGCGGCCAGGCCATGCAACGACAGGAACGCGTGCAGCGCGGCCCGCGCCCGCCGGTAGGCGGCTGCCGGGTCGGCCACCTTGGGCTCGAAGCGAAGCTCCAGGGCGTCGGGCGCCGTGCACAGCAGCTGGAACTGGGTGACCTGGGCGCCCTCTTCGATCGCCGTCTCGAGGGCCAGCGGCAGCAGCGTGACCGTGCGGTCGTGGGCGTCGCGCATCTGCAGCGTGTGGCCGCTGCGCCCCTGCACCTCGATCACCGCGAGCGCACAGCCGCACGGGCACGGCTCGCCGGTGAAACGCACCGCATCGTCGAGCCGGTAGCGCAACAGCGGCTGCACGTGGTTGGCCAGGTGCGTCAGCAGCACCGCGTGCGACGACTCGCCCGCTGCGACGGAGCGCAGCTGGCGGTCCACCGGCTCGAGCAGCACCCAGTCTTCGTTGAGGTGCAGGCGGCCGTGCTCGCACTCGCAGGCGATGCTGAAGAACTCCGAGGCGCCGTAGTTGTTGCGCAGCGGGCAGGCAAAGGCGCGGCGCAGCAGCGCGCGCTGGCCGTCGGAGAGCTGCTCGCCTCCGAGCCACACCTCGCTCAGGCGCAGCCGCAGGCTGCCGTCGAGCTGGCGCTGCGCCAGCGCCGCGGCACAACTCGGGTAGGTGATCAATACCGTCGGCTGGTTGGCCTGCAGTTGATGCGCCAGCTCGGTCAGCGGCGTCAGCACCGAGAAGGCTTGCAGCGACGGCGCCAGCCACCCCAATGGCTGAGTGCGCTGCAGGCGCTGCAGCCGTGCGATCGCCACCGAGCCGGCGAACGGCCCGCCGGTGGCCGCGACGAACGCAAGACGATGGCCCGCGCTCCATGCCGCCAACGGCAGTGCCGTCGAAGCCGGGCCGCGCAGGCGCAGCGCATCCAGCGCCTCGTAGGCCGCCAGGCAGTGCTGGTCCTGCACGAAGATGCCCGGCTGGCCGCTGGTGCCGGAGCTGGTCCACACCAGGTAACGGCCGAGAAAGGCGTCGGCCAGTTCGCCGCCGTCGAGAAAGGCCTGCACCGCCTGCCGCGTCACGGCGCGATCGGTGGCCCAATCGTCGAAGCGCTGCATCAGCTCGGGCTTGTCCACCGGCTCGAGCGCCTGCAGTGCAGCCGGCCCGCCGCCGCGGGCGCGACCCAGCCGCTGCCGATACAACGGCGAGTCGGGCGCGACTCGCAGCAACGCTGCCAGCCGCGCATCGCGCTGCTGCCTGGCCACCGGCGCGTGCAGCCCGGCGGCCAGCGTCTGCGCGAAGGCGGACGCCCACAGCCACGGCGACACGGTCGGAGTCGGGTTCATGCCAAGCGCGAGCGGACAACACGGCGCCGCCTGCCGCCTGAGGCGCCAAACGTCAGGCGCGCCGCCTTGCAGTATGCGAGCCCGGCTGCCGCGCCGGTATCGCGCGCAGACAAAAAAGAGGCCCGGCAACTGCCGGGCCTCGCAGACCGCGCCTCGCGGCCGGCGGGTCAGCCCACCTGCACCTCGATGCGCCGCGGCTGCGCGTGTGCCTGCTTGGGGATGCGCAGCGTCAGCACGCCGTCTTTCAAGCTGGCGTCGATACGCGCACTGTCGAGCTCGCGGCTCAGCGTGAACGTGCGGCGGTAGCGCGGCACGCGCACCTCGGCGTACACCGGCTCCAGCCCTTCGGGCGCCAACGCAACGACGCCGCCTTCGATCAACAGCGCGTCGCCCTCGACCTTGAGCTCGAGCTGGTCGCGCGGCACGCCGGGCATGTCGGCCAGCAGCGTGATGCCGGCATCGTCTTCGTACACGTCGACCGCCGGCAGCACCGCGCGTTGCGGCGCTTGCGCTTGGGTGGTCACCTGGCTTTGCGGTTGGTTCATGGCAATGGCTCCTGGTTCGATCAGCGCGTCACTGCACCGTGATGCGCTTGGGTTGCACGGGTTCGCGGCGCGCAATGCTGATCTGCAGCACGCCATCCTTGTAGGCGGCCTTCACCTGCGCAGGGTCGACGTCGTCGGGCAGCGCGACCGCGCGGCTGAAGCGGCCTGCGCTGCGCTCGCGCGCATAGACGCTGGCCTTGCCGCGTTCGCCGGTGGGCAGCGCCGATGCGCGCTCGCCGGTGATGCGCAGCACGCCGCGGTCGAGCGTGACGTCCACCTTCGACGCGTCAAGGCCCGGCGCGAAGGCGTAGACCTCCACGCTGGTGGGCGTGCGCCCGATGTTGATGGCCGGCAGGCTGCCGGCAGCCACCGAGCGGATGCTGCTCGGCAATCCAGAGAAACCGAATGCGTCGTCGAACTCGCGGCGCAGGCGCTCGAAGTCGCCGAACAAGCTGCTTGGATAGTTCAGCAAGGATTCATACATGACTGGGCCTCCGTTGGGTGATCACCGGCGCCGCCTCTCGCGGGGGGGGACGACCGGCATGCCCATGAGATGGGAACCGCAGGCGCCGATTTCAAGGGGCTGCCGCCGCGCGGGTCTTGATCGAAATCAAGAGCCCGGGCTCAGCCGAACGATTCGGGGTGCAGCCGCTCGTAGGCCTGCGCAAGCCGCGGATCACGGCGGCGCATCTCGGCGTGGTCGACGCGGCCGCTGCGCGTCATGTAGCGGTAGGCGAACTCGTGCGGATCGAGCGTCATCAGATCGCCCATGCCTTCGTACCAGCGCAGGCTCACGTTGGCGGCGTCCCAGATCTTCTTCATCGGCGGCTCGCGCTCGCGCTGGAACCGGGTCAGCGCATCGTCGACGCGTTCGCACTCGCGTAGTGCGCGCGCCAGTGCGATCGCATCCTCCATCGCCAGCCGCGTGCCCGAGCCGATCGAGAAGTGCACCGTGCGCAGCGCATCGCCGATCAGCACCGTGCGGCCGTCGTGGAAGCGCTGGTTCCAGATCACCGGGAAGCGCCGCCACGTCGAGCGGTTGGACAGCAGCGGGTGCCCTTGCAGGTCGGCCGCGAACACCTGTTCGCACAGGCGCAGGCTCGCGGCCTCGGGCATCGCTTCGAAGCCCGCACGCTGGTAGGTGGCCTCGTCGACCTCGACCAGGAACGTGCTGCGGTCGGCCGCGTAGCGGTAGTGGTGCGCACAGAACACACCGTGCGCGTGGGCGCGAAAGGTCAGCGTCAGGGTGTCGAACGGACAGCTCGTGCCGTACCAGACGAAGCGGTTGTGGCGCCAATCCACCTGGGTGCCGAACGCCTGGGCGCGCGCGTCGCGCGACGCCGAGAACGCGCCGTCGGCCGCCACGCGCAGGTCGGCGTCGCCCAGCTCGTCGAGGTCGGCCAGCGGCCGCTCGAACTCCAGCACGACGCCGGCGCGCTCGGCCTCGGCCTGCAGCACGTCGAGCAGCTCGAGGCGGCCGATCGACGCGAAGCCGTTGCCGCCGATCGGGATACGCGTGTCGCCGTGCACGATGGTGAGGTCCTGCCACGACTGCATGCGCGGCGTCAGCACGTCGTGCAGGTCGCGCGCATCGGCACGCAGGAAGTCGAGCGCGCGGTCGGAGAACACGACGCCGAAGCCCCAGGTCGCGCCGCGCGGCCCGCGCTCGACCACACGCACCTGGTGCGACGGGTCGTGGCGCTTCAGCAGGATCGCCAGGGTCAGCCCCGCGGGACCTCCGCCAAGGATCTCGATGTGCATCGGAGCGGTCAGTCCGGCGCCGGGCCGCCCCAAGCCGGACTGCGCCCCCGCGGGGGGCAGCGCAGGCGCGCAGCGCCAAGCGTGGGGGCCAACATCTAACGATCGTTGAACTTGGCGGCGCGCTTTTCCAGGAACGCGGCGACGCCTTCGCGGAAGTCGGCCTGCGCGCCCATCTCGTTTTGCACGCGCGCCTCGAGCGACAGCGCACTCGCGTAGTCGACCATGATCGCTTCGTCGATCGTGCGGCGCGTGGCGGCCAGCGCCCTGGTCGGCATCGCGGCGAGCTTGGTGGCCAGCGCCATCGTCTGATCG
>DATDJF010000286.1:0-9207 GCA_036520715.1 Burkholderiaceae bacterium
CGGCAGGCAACCGCAACGCGGCCTACGTGCTCAACATCACCGGGTCGTGGGAGAACGCTGCCGACGACGCCGTGAATGTGGCGTGGGCGCGCGACTGCTTCGAGGCGACACGTTCGTGCTCGACCGGCGGCACGTACATCAACTTCCTGACCGAGGAAGAAGGGCGTGACCGCATCGAGGCGGCGTACAGCCCAGCCGACCTGGAAAGGCTCGCCACGCTCAAGCGCCAGTACGACCCGGACAACCTCTTGCGTCACACCAAGCGCGTCGGGGCCTGATGACCGTGCGCAAGAGGGGGCACGGCGGTCTCGGTTCGCCGCAGGAAGCGCCGCTCGCCCTCAGTCGATGAAACCATCCAGGCGGTCGAGCTCCTGATCGAGCGCGTCGGCGAACTGCGCCAACCCCACGCCCAGGGCACGCAGCCAGGCGCGAAGGCGCAGCAGGTCCAGCGCGCGCTCGCCGCGCTCGAACTTGCTGACCTCGCTCTGCGTGATGCCCAGCCGATGGGCCAGCTCGGTCTGGTTGAAGCCGGCGTCCTCGCGCAACTGCACGAGCATGCGCAGCAGCGCCGACCGCTGCCTCGAAAACACAGGGCGCCGGCTGGGCCGGGTCTCGGCGCCCCGTGGTTCGGCTTGCAATGGCTGGCTACTGGACAGAGATCACCTTGGTGGTCTGCGTGGCATCGAGCAGCAGCGTCGACGGCCAGGTGGGCCAGTTGACGCCGAGCGCGCTGTTGTTCGGGTCGCCGCTGCGTGCGAAGGCGCCGATGCTGCGCATCATCGTGTCCGACAGCGCCAGGCGGCCCGGCTGGTTGGCCGTGGTGAACGCGATGTTGGCGTACAGCGAGGGGCCGAAGTTGCCGAACGCAAACCACAAGTCGAATCCGTGCGACGCGCCGTAGATGTCGTTGAACGGAGCCGGCAGCTCGTCCCAGTCGAAGCGGTAGAACCAGATGTTGCTCTGCTGCGTCTGCAGGGCCGACAGCACGACGTCGCGGTTGTCGAGGAAGAAGATCTTGCCGAGTTGCTCGGCCCGCGCGTTGAACCCCGTGACGGGTGCGGTGATGGGCAGGTACGACGGTGGAATCCATTCCTCGATGGTCGTCGTCGGCGGGCCGTTGGGCTTGTAGTTGAAGGCCAGCGAGAAGACCGTCGCGTCATTGAGCAAGCGGGCGCTGCCGGTGCCACCCACCAGCGGGAACAGCGTCGGGAACAGCTTGCCTTCGTCGCGTGTGTTGCCCGCCAGCACCGGAGCCTTCACGTATTGGCCGGCACGGATGGCCGAGATCGGGCTCGTGGGCAGCACGTTGCCGTCGGGGATGGGCCCGGAGCCCGATGCGCCGATGGGCGCCAGCTTGGCGATGATGGTGTTGACGATCGTCGCCGCGCTCTTGCCCCGCACATAGGTCGCGATCTGCTCGGGCGTTTGCGACGCGATGTAGGCCGCGGCCGAGGCGAGGTCGACGGCCAGTCCGTCACCGATGACCAGGTTGGCGAGCAGGAAGTCGGCTTGACCCCGGAACGCCGACGCCGGCGCCAGCGTCGCGATGCTGCCGGCCGGCACCTCGCTGGCCAGCGCGATGCCGCCGCTGATCGGCACGAAACGATGCACCAGCGCCGGGCTGGCGTTCACGACCAGCGGCGATGTCATCACCGCGTAGACGTTGACCGCGCCCGCCGACTGGCCCATCAAGGTGACGTTGCCGGGGTTGCCGCCGAAGTTGGCGATGTTGCGGTTGATGAACTGCAGGCCCTTGATCAGGTCCAGCACCGCGAAGTTGCCCGAGTCGTTGACCGGCTCGCCGTTCTTCAGCTGCCCCAGGTTGAAAAAGCCGAACAGGCTCAAGCGGTAGTTGATCGTGACGACCACCGCGTTGGCGGCCTTCGCGAGGTTGGCCCCGTCGTACACCGGGTCGGCGGTGTAGCCGGTGACGTTGCTGCCCCCGTACACGAACACGATCACCGGCAGGTTGGCGGCGGCGCCGGCCGGACGCCAGACGTTCAAGTAGAGGCAGTCCTCCGAGCCGACGGGTTGTCCGAGGGTCGTGCCGATGGTCGCGTCGTACTTGTTGTTCGAGCCGGGGCCGTACAGACGGCCGAACGACACGCAGGCGTTGCCGAACTGCTGCGTGGTCCTGGCTGTGGTCCACGCGGCCGGCTCCGCCGCCGGCTTCCAGCGCAAGTCGCCCACCGGTGCCTTCGCGAAGGGGATGCCCTTCCAGGCATAGGTGCCGCTGGTGGCCGAGTAGTCGTTGCCGAGGATGGGGCCCAGGTGGGTCTGCCGCTGCGTCGGCAGCACCCCTTCGTGCTCGACGCAAGTGAAGGAGGCCGCGAGGTTCAAGTCGCCCGTGCCCTTGTATTGCGCCCACTTCGGAAAATCGCACAACGGCCGCGTGCGGCCGGGCACGCCAGCGGTGTCGGTGACGACCTGCGCGCCCGGATCGGTGCCCTTCTCGGCCCACTTCTCCAGTGCCGTCAGCGAATCCCAGGCCGCGTTGAAGTCCGAGCTGACCGCGTGTCCATAACCCGGCACTTCGTAGTAGCGGGCGAACTTGTGCACCTCCGCCGGCCCCATGCGGGCCTGCAGGCGCTCGTAGTACTCCTCGGTCGCACGCGTGCTCACGAGCACGTCGACCGTGCCGTGCGCGAGCAGCAGCTTGCCTCCCTTGGCGGCAAACGCGTCCAGGTTCACCGGCACGTCCATCAGCGTGCTCAACTGGCTGACCCGGTCTGCCCAGGGACCCGGGTTCTGCGGGTCGAAAGAGAGGGTGTCGTAGCCGGGCGAGCGGGTGATGAAGTACTGGATCCACTGATCCGTCATCTTGCTGATGTAGGGCGCGGTCGCCGGCATCGGCAGCGTGGGCTGCGACGTGCCGAGGGCCAGGAAGGTGACGGTCGGCTCCAGCGGCGACGTGCGCGTGGTGATACCCAGGTCGGCGCCCCACATGTTGTAGCCCGGGAAGCTGTCTTCGCCACTGGCCAGTTCGAAGTTGAAGCGGGTGTCGGATTGGAGCGTCTTCATCGCCGTGATCTGCGCGTCGGACAGGCAGGTGTCGCCGGTGTCCGCGCCATCCGGGCAGCGCAGCGGATTGCCGTTGACGCTCGCCGTCGCGGGGTCGAAGGTCGCGTTGCAACGCAACTGGTTGTTGATGAGGCGGTCCAGCGCGCCGTCGAGCCCGTCGCAAGCCTCCATGGCGGCGTTGAACAGCAGCTCCCGCTTGGCCGCCGAGGCCGGGTAGGCGCCGGGCTTGGCGAGCGCGCGATTCACGGCGTGGCCGGCGAGGATGGCCGAGGCCTGCTTCCAGGCCGGGTACCAGGAGATGGCGCCGTCCCAATCGTCGGGCCAGCGCGTGATGGACTCCAGTGCTTCGCGCCCGCCAGTGGAGCCGCCGGCGAAGTAGGCCTTGCGGATCGAATCGACCGCGTAGCGGGCCTTGACCAGGAAGACCGCGGCGTCGCGCGTCTTCTTGAGCGCCTCGCCGCTCCAGTTGCGGATGGCCTCGTCGTTGAGGCCGAAGCTGCCGTCCAGCGAGCCCAGCGCGTTGGCCTGGTGGCCCGAGTCGCTGGCAAAGGTGGCGTAGCCGCGGCCGAGCGGACGCAGCTTGTCGGTGGGCCCGGCAGGCACGTTGCCGGCGACGTTGGGGATGGTGCCGTTGAAGCCGCCGCCGCCGAACATCAAGACCTTGGAGTTCCACTTGGTCGGCAGCGCCACCCTGAACAGGATGTCGGGCGCAGTGGTGTCGACCGGCGAGATCTTGCCGTTGACCAGGCAGTGCTCCGGAATCGCCGCGGCGCCGGTGCCGGCAGCGGCGACCACCGCTGCCGACGTGACCGCCGCGCCGGAGGTGGGCAGGCCGATCGACGACGCGGGAATCGTCATGCCCGCCAGCTGCGTGCAGGTGAGCGGCCGCGGAGGTGGGCGGCCGCGGCCGTCGGCGGTGGACTCACTCGGTGGCGCGGTGTCGCTGTCTGCGCTGCCACCGCCACAACCGGCCAGCAGCGCTGCGAGGAAGACGGCGAGCCCTGTGCGGGTCGCGGCATTCGACATTCCCATGTTGCCTCCTGTGCGTGTTGTTCGACGTTTGGCGCGCGCGTTCGTCACGCGCGAAGGACCCAGCCCAAGCGCCGATCGAAGCGTCACCGCTTCTGAGCGCTGGGTAGTCTCGGTGCGTGCACCGTCGGCTTCAATGTCGAACACTCACATCGCCGGCCGGCGCGCGATGTATTCGAAGGCCACCGCGAAAACCCTGTCCGTGCCGGCCGGGCCGGCGCGGCATCGACGTCAGGCGTGCCGCGCGCCGAGGCTCCACAGCCGCACGGCGATGTGCAACTCGAGCGCGCGCGATGCCTGGCCCCAGTGGCCGAGCAGGTCTTCGATCGTCGCCAGCCGTTGCCGCACCGTGTTGACGTGGATGCCCAGGCGCTGCGCCGTGGTCTTGGCGTTCTGGTTGCAGTCGAAGTAGGCCAGCAGCGTGGCCGCCAGCTCGGAGCCGCGATGGCTGTCGTGCGAAATCAGCGGGCCGATGGTCGCGCCGAGAAAGTTGGCCAGGCTCGCCTGGTCGTGGGTCTCGAACAGCGTCGAGTAGATCGCCAGTTCGTCCTGGCTGACGATCTGGCCCTGCACGCCGATGCGGCTCAGCACCGTCAGCGCGCGCCGCAGCGTGGCGTACAGCGCCGGCACGTCCGCCGGGCGCGACACCGGGCGCGACATCGCACCGCGATACGACGCGTGGAGATCCTGGCGCATCCAGTGCGTGATCGCCTGCCGCGCGTCGGCGGCCGCGGTGGCACTGCACAGGACGACGAGCACGCCGTCGATGTCGTCGACCAGCGCGTGGCCCAGCGGCGCGAGGCTGCCGAAGTGCCGCGCTGCGTAGTCGGCACCCGGCCTGTCCACCTGCACCAGCATCAGCGACAGCGGGCGCGTCAGGTCGAGGCCGTGCTGCTCGGCGCGGTTGGCCAGCAGCGCCGCATCGTCCTGGCGCGGCGAAACGAGCGAGCGCAGCAAGGTCGAGGCGCTGCGGTTGCGCGACGCCTCCAGGCGATGCTGCGACAGCAGCACGATGCCGATGACGCTGGAGCTGCGCTCGAAGGTGCGCACGGCGATCTCTTCCAGCTCGCCGCGATGGAACAGCAATGCCGAGCCGAGGATGTCGCTGCCGCCGATCACCGGCAGCAGCCGGCAGGTCTCGCCGTTCACCTGGTAGGCCACTTCCGAGCGCCCCGTGGCGCGGCTGTTGCGCAGGGCGCGGCCCAGTTCGGCGGCATGCTCGCCGTGCGGTGCATACGACTGTGCAGCGCCTGCGTTGTATCCGGTGGCGGCGCCGCGGCTGACCACCAGGCCCGCCTCGTCGAGCACCAGGATGCTGCCGCCGAGCAGCTGGGCCACCGACTGGCACAGCGTGGCCAGCGATGCGCCGCGCGCCAGCAGCGAGGTGATCTGCTCGTGGGCGTCGATCGCGGCCTGGATGTTGCGCAGGTGCCGCTCGAGCTCGCCGCGGGCCTGGTCGGCATGCGCGAGCGCGGCGTTGGCGCGCTCGAACTCGTGCGCGTTCTTCAGTGCCACCGCGCCGTAGGTGGCCAGCGCGGACAGCACCGAGACGCTCTGCGCCGTGTGCGCGCGGTGATAACGATCGCCGACGAACAGCAGCCCGATGACCTCGCCGCCCCAGTTCAGCGGCACGCCCACCAGCGCGGCGATGCCTTCCTCGCGAAAGGTGTCGTCCAGCTTCGGGTCGTGCACGATGCGGCGGTCGTGCAGATAGTCGGGCGTCGTGAACGGCAGGCGCGTCGACATCACGATGCTGACCACGCCACGATCGCGGCGCGCCACCATGTCGGACGTCTTGCGCGACAGCGCACCGTCGACCACCAGCACACGAAACTCGGCGGCGTCGCTGTCGTAGATCGAGAGCCACGCGATGTCGGAGCCCAGCAGGTTGCGCGCACGGGTGACGATGGCCTTCAGCAGGCCTTGGAGGTCGAGGCGGCTCGACAGGTCTTGCGCGGACTCGATCACCGCCAGCAGGCCGCGCTCGCGCTCCTGGTGCAGCTCGAGCCGGTTGCGCACGGCCATCGCCATGCGCACCATCTCCACCAGCGCCGGCTTGTCGGCATCGTCCGGCGGCAGCGCGTCAACCAGCGCCAGGCGACGCGCGAACTCGTCGGCCGATGCGCCCTGGTGCAGCAGTTCGACCAGGTCGCGCATCACCGCCTCGTGGCGATCGGCTGGCGGGGTGTGTCTCATCGTCAGCGCGCGGCGCAGCAGCCGACGGCGACATCGAAGCGGCGTTGCCGATGTGCGCGGATCACATTGGGTTCTGCGCGCCGACCGGCGAGACTCGCGCGCTGGCGGGCCCGCTCGGCGCCAGCCGATGGACCCGCCCGCAACGCCATGTCGATCCTCGACTCGCTTCGTCCGCTGCCGAACCTGCGCGTGCTGGTCACCGCCGGCGCCGGCGGCGTGGGCGCCGCGATCGCACGAGCGTTCCACGAGGCCGGATCGCGTGTGCACGTCTGCGACGTCGATCGCAGCGCGCTCGACCGGTTGACGGCAGGAGTACCGGGGATCACCGGCAGCATGGCGGATGCGTCCTTTCCTGCCGACGTCGACGGAGTGTTCGAAGACGTGCGCGGCGCGCTCGGCGGACTCGATGTGTTGATCAGCAACGCCGGCATCACCGGGCCGATCGGGCCCATCGAGGCCATCGACGGCGGCTTCTGGGAACGCACGATCGCGGTGAATCTTAACAGTCAGTTCTACTTCGCCCGGCGTGCGGTGCCGCTGTTGAAGCAATCGGTGGCCGGCCCTTGCCTGATCGCGATGGGGTCGATGGCCGCGCGTGCGGGCTTCGGCTCGCTCCATGCGTCCAGCAATGGCGCCGTGGTCGGCTTGATGAGGTCGCTGGCCCAGGAGCTCGGCCCGCACGGGATTCGCGTCAACGCGATCCTGCCTGGCACAGCGGCAGGCGAACACGCGCAGGCGATCACAACGCGGGCCGAGGTGAACGACGTCGCCGCGCTCGCCTTGTTCCTTTGCTCGCCGGCCGCGCGTCACCTCACCGGCCAGGCGGTGGGCATGCACCACCAGGCCGAGTACCTGTGAGTGGCGCGCGAGCTGCGCCGATCGGGAAACTACGGTGGTTCGTGTTGCGCCGCGCGGTCTAACGTGCCCCTGTGAACCTTGCCTTCTCGACCCAGGACCTTCCGCCCGCGCAGCGCCATCGCGCCTGGCAGGAGGCCTTGTGTGCGCTGTACGTGCGCGTCGACAGCCGCTGCGACGCGACCGACGACTATCAGGGCTTCGTCAAGGAGTCGAGCTTCGGCACCGTCACGATCACCGACTGCCTGATCGCGCCCCAGTGCATCAACCGGCGGCAGTCGCACGTGTCGCGCGGCGACAAGGATTGTTTCTACGTGGCGCTCACACAGAAGGGCCACCAGGTCGTCGAGCAGCGCGGCCAGCGGCTCGCCTACGGACCGGGCAGCGCCACGATCTTCTCGGCATCGGAGCCCTACACGCTGCGCAACCCCGATTCGCATCGAGCTTTCTATCTGGAGATTCCGCGCGCCGCTCTGGCGCAGCGCTGGCAGCCGTCGCGGCCGATGGTCACCGCCAGCGTCAACACCGCCTATGGCGTGGGCCGCATCGTGGCCGACCTGTGCGCGTCGATGGTGCTCGAGTCGGACACGTTGACCGAGACCACCCGCGCCCAACTGGGCGAACGGCTGATCGACGTGCTGGCATTGGCGCTGGACGTTCCGAACGGCGAGGTGCCCCAGCTCGACGGCTCGGTCAAGTCGGAGCGCTTGCGCCAGGTCAAGCATTACATCGAGCTGAACATCGGCAATCCGCTGCTGAACCCGGAGCGTGTGGCCGCAGCCTGCCAGATGTCGGTGCGCGCGCTGCACTATCTGTTCAAGGACACGGGCGAGTCGGTGGCGGGCCACATCTGGGAGCGCCGGCTGCAACGCTGCCGCGACGCGCTGGAGATGCCGGCCGGGCGACGACGGTCGGTCACCGAGATCGCGCTCGCGGCCGGTTTCAACAGCATGTCGCACTTCAGCAGCGCGTTTCGCCGACGTTTTGGCGTGACGCCCTCGGACGCCCGCGAAGCCGCGAGCTGAACGCCGGCCTGCGGGCGGGCCACCCTCGGCCTGCGCCCGCGCGACAGCGCCTTGCGTGCCAGCGCAAGACACCCCCCGGTGCACGGCACAGACTGTGGCTCCGCCGACGACCCGGCGCACAGCGTCGTGAACACCATCGACACCACCCGATGAAGTTGCCGTTCGGCACCGGCCGGCTCAGCCAGCAGGGGATCGTGTTCGCGATCTTCGTGGTCACGTTCGCCGGCTTCGCGCTGCTGCTGCCCGGCTTTCGCACGGCGTCGAACATGCTGGGCCTGCTGCAGAACGTGGCGATCCTCGGCATCCTCGGCCTGGGCATGGCGATCGTCGTGATCGGCCGTGGCATCGACATCTCGATGGTCGCCGTGCTCGCCGTGCCGGCCGGGCTGGTGCTGCAGATGGTGCAGGACGGCCATTCGCTGCCGATGGCCTTCAGCTGCGCACTCGCGCTGGCACTGGTGTTCGGCCTAGTCAACGGCTGGCTGATCGCGTATGCCGAGGTGCCTTCGCTGTTCACCACGCTGGCCTCGGGCCTGTTCCTCGCCGGGCTCGGCCAGGTGGCGCTGTTCCGGCTCGACATGGTGCAGTGGAGCCCGCAGCTCGACACCTTTGCATGGATCGGGCGCGGCACGCTGGCCGGCGTGCCGATGCCGGTGATCGTGTTCGGCGTGGTCGCGCTGGGGGTGGCGTTCTTCCTGCGCAAGACACGCCTGGGCACGTATGTCTATGCGGTGGGCGACAACCCGTTCGGCGCGCGCACCACCGGCATCCCGACGCGGCCGGTGATCGTGCTGCAGTACGTGCTGGCGGCCCTGATCGGCATGTTCGCCGGCCTGGTGATGGCAGCGTCGGTGAACAGCATGCCCACGCGCATCTACAACTCCACCCTGATCTACGACGTGATCCTGGTGGTCGTGCTCGGCGGCATCGGCCTGTCGGGCGGCCGCGGCGGCGTGGCCAACGTGGTGATCGGCACGCTGCTGATCGGCACGCTGCTCAACGGCATGACGATTCTCGACGTGTCGTACTCGGCGCAGAACTTCATCAAGGGTGTGGTGCTGCTGGCGGCGATCCTGATCGA
>DATDJF010000287.1:0-11957 GCA_036520715.1 Burkholderiaceae bacterium
GTGGCGCGCTGCTCGGGGGGCTCGATCATCAACAACATGTAGGCCATGGACGAGGCGCCTCCAATCCAGGGGCGTGATTAGAGCATTGCGGCAGCGGCCGCGCTCGGCCGTGCCGTTCAGGCGCGCGCGCTGGCGATCGGCTCGGCGCGTGCGGCGGCCCAGCCGGCGAAGCGGCGCGCCAGCAGCTTGCGCAACTCCTCGGCCCACAGCACCAGGCTGGCCAGCCCGACCAGCGGCAGCAGCGCGGCCGGCTCGATCGGGACGGTGTGGAACCAGGTGTTGAGCGGTGCCGTGTAGATCACCGCGGCCTGCAGCACCACGCTGAGCAGCAGGCCGCCCAGCAGCCACGGATTGCGCAGCAGGCCCAGGCGCAGCGCCGATCGCGTCGCCGACTGGCAGCTGAGCACGTTGAACCACTGGCACATCACCAGCAGCGTGAAGGTCTCGGTCTGCACCAGCGCCGACGGCACGCCGGCGCCGCTGCGCCACGCAAACCAGCCGAACGTCACTGCCGCGGCCAGCGGTGTCATCAGCGCCATGCGCCACAGCATGCCGCGGTCGAACAGCGGGTCGGCACGCGGCAGCGGCGCGCGGCGCATCTCGTCGCCGTCGGGCGGGTCCATCACCAGGTTCACGGTCAGCGTGCCTTCGGTGACGATGTTGATCCACAGCACCTGCACCGCCGCCAGCGGCAGCGGGTAGCCGCCGAGCAGGGCCAGCAGCAGCACCAGCACCTCGTCGATCGAGGTGACGAACAGGAACAGCAGCACCTTCTTGACGTTGGCGTAGACCAGGCGCCCCTGCTCGACCGCGGCGACGATGGTGGCGAAGTTGTCGTCGGTGATCACGATCTCGGCCGCGCTCTTGGCGACGTCGGTGCCGCTGATGCCCATCGCCACGCCGACGTCGGCACGCGCCAGCGCCGGCGCGTCGTTGACGCCGTCGCCGGTCATCGCGACCACCTCGCCGCGCGCCTGCAGCGCCTGCACGATGCGCAGCTTCTGCGCCGGCTGCACGCGCGCGAAGACGGCGATGCGCTCGATCTCGGCAGCCAGCTCGGTCTCGCCCAGGCGCTCCAGTTCCGCGCCGTCGAGCGCGCGGTCGCCGTCGCGCGCGATGTCGAGCTCGCGCGCGATCGCCAGGCCGGTGAGCTTGTGGTCGCCGGTGACCATCACCGGCCGCACGCCGGCGGCGCGGCACGACGCCACCGCGGCCTTGACCTCGAGCCGCGGCGGATCGATCTCACCGATCAGGCCGAGCAGTCGGGCGCGTCCGGCCAGCATGCCGGCGCCGGCTTGCGCATCGAGCGGGTCGTCGTCGACCACCGCGAACGCGAGCACGCGCAAGGCGCGTGTGGCCATCGCGTCGGCAGCCGCGCGCGCATCGTGCAGCGCCTGCGCGCCATCGGCCGCACACAGCCTCAGCACCGCCTCCGGCGCCCCCTTGATCATCACCTGGCGCGGTGCGCCATCGGTGCGGTGGCGGGTGGCCATCAGCTTGGTGTCGGCATCGAACGGCCATTCGGCTTCGCGCGGTGCCGCGCGCTGCAACGCGGCGAGGTCGAGCCCCGCCTTCAGTGCCAGCACCTTCAACGCGCCTTCGGTGGGGTCGCCCAGCACGCGCCAGGCGGTGCGCTCGTCCTGCGGCGGCAGCAGCTGGGCGTCGTTGCACAACGCGGCGGCGCGTAACAACGGTGCCAGCGCCGGCGGCGCGGCGCTCAACGCGCCGTGCGGCGCATAGCCGCTGCCCTGCACCGTGACCTCGATACCGCCGGGCAGCCACAGCGCGCTGGCGGTCATCTCGTTGCGCGTCAAGGTGCCGGTCTTGTCGCTGCAAATCACCGAGGTCGAGCCGAGCGTTTCCACCGCGCCCAGCCGCCGCACGATGGCGCCGCGCTCGGCCATGCGCTGCATGCCCACCGCCAGCGCGATCGTCATCGCCACCGGCAAACCCTCGGGCACCATCGACACCATCTGGCTGATGGCGACCATCAGCACGTCGTCGAGCGGCAGACCGCGCAGCGCACCCAGCGCCAGCACGCCGACGAACAGCGCCAGCGCGGCCCACATCAGCCAACGACCGAAACGATCGATGCGCTCGGCCAGCGGCGTGATGGCCTCGCCGGCCTGCGCCGTGAGGTCGGCGATGCGGCCGACCTCGGTGGCGGGGCCGGTGGCCACCACCACCGCGCGCGCCCGCCCGGCGGTGACGTGGGTGCCCGAATAGACCATGTTGTGGCGGTCGGCCAGCCCGTTCGCCTCGGGCAGCGTAGCGGCCGACTTGGTGACCGGCACCGATTCGCCGGTCAGCGCCGCTTCGGCCACCTGCAGCTGCGCCGCTTCGAGCAGGCGTGCGTCGGCGGCGATCGAGTCGCCGGCCGCCAGCAGCAGCACGTCGCCCGGCACCAGCTCGCGCGCCGCGATCGACAGCTCGCGGCCGTCGCGGCACACACGCACCGTGAGCGCAGCAAGCTGCCGCAGCGCGGCCATCGAGCGCTCGGCGCGGCCCTCCTGCACGGCACCGATCAACGCGTTGACCAGCACCACCGCGAGGATCACCACCGCGTCGGTGTGGTGGCCCAGCGCCAGCGCCAGCGCCGCGGCGGCGAACAGGATGCCGATCAGCGGGCTCTTGAACTGGCGCGCGAACAGGCCGAACAGCGATCGCCGCGGCGGCTCGGGCAACGCGTTGGGGCCGTGCTGGCGCAAGCGCTGCGCGGCGCTGTCGGCGTCGAGGCCGGCGCGGCCATCGCTGCCGAACGTCGCCAGCGCCTGCTCGGCGGACATCGCATGCCAGCCCACTGCCTGCGGCGCCGCGTCGTTCAAGTCATGGCGCGCTGCCACCATGCCGTGCAGTGGACCATGGGGGCCAGCGCGGCGGCTTGCGCTCGATCAACTGCCGATCGCGGCCGGCAGGCGATCGCGCAGCAGCCGCTTCATCAGCTTGCCGTTGGCGTTGCGCGGCAACGGCGCGTCGCTCCAGGTCCAGGTCTCGGGCACCTTGTAGTCGGCCAGGCGGGCCGCGCAAAAGGCACGCAACGCCTCATCGTCGGGGGATGTGCCCGGGGCATGCACGAAGGCGTGCACGCGCTCGCCGAGCACCGGGCACGGCTTGCCGATCACCGCGGCCTCGACCATGCCGGGCCACGCCATCAGCACGTTCTCGACCTCGACCGAGTAGATCTTGAAGCCGCCGCGGTTGAGCATGTCCTTCTTGCGGTCGAACACGCGCACGTAGCCCGACGCGTCGACCGAACCGAGGTCGCCCGAGTGCCACCAGCCCGCGGTGAACGACGCGGCGGTCGCTTGCGGGTTCGCCCAATACCCCGGCACCACCATCGGGCCGGCGATCCACAGCTCGCCGGTCTCGCCGGGCGGCACTTCGCGGCCGGCGTCGTCCATCACGCGCACTTCGGCCGTGGGCAGCGGCACGCCCACGCTGTCGGCATGGGCGCGGGTCTCGCCCATCGGCATCATCGTGGTGGGCGAGGTGGTCTCGGTGGCGCCGTAGGCGTTGAGCAGGGTCAGGCCGGGCAGGTGGTGCGCCAGCGCGTCGATGGTGGCCACCGGCATCGGCGCGCCGCCATAGCCGCCGACGCGCCATGCGCTCAGGTCGGCCTGCGCGAAGCCCGGCTGCAGCAGGCACAGGTTGTACATCGCCGGCACCATCAGCGTGTGGGTCACGCGCTCGCGCTGCATCAGCGCGATGAACGATTCGGCCTTGAACGCCGGCACGATGACGGTGCAGCCGGCGACGCGGAACATCGTCGCGATGACGGCGACCAGGCCGGTCACGTGGCTGGCCGGCACCGCGAGCGCCGACACCTCGCCGGTGCCGAGCTTCATGCAGGCCTCGAAGTGCATCACCGAGTGCACGATGCCCAGGTGGGTCAGCATCGCGCCCTTCGGGTTGCCGGTGGTGCCCGAGGTGTAGAGGATCACCGCGACGTCGCTCTCGGCCGGGTCGGCCGCCGGCGGCGCAGGGGCTTCTTGCGCCAGCAGCGCGTCGTAGTGAACGCAGCCCGGCGCGCCACCGACCGCGACGCGCAGCGCCAGGGCCGGCGCCTCGCTGGCATCGGGCAGGCGATCGGCCAGCGCGGCGTCGGCCACGATGCCGGTCGCGCCGCACTGGCGCACGATGTAGGCCAGCCCCGGCCGCTGCTCGCGCACGCCCACCGGCACCGCGATCGCGCCCAGGTGCGCCAGCGCCAGCAGCACGAACACGAACTCGGGACGGTTGTCGACGAACATCACGACGCGGTCGCCGGCCTGCACGCCGCGCGCAGCCAGGCCGGCGACCAGCCGCTGCGCGATCGCGTCGCACTGCGCGTAGCTGATTTGCCGACCTTCGTACACCAGCGCGCTGGCCTGCGCTGCACGCGCGCAGGCGGCAGCGAACATCGCACCCAGGTTGCGTGGGCGCTCGGCGAAGCACCGCACCAGTCGATCGCCATACAGCGCTTCGGCGCGCTGCGCCGGCACCGGGTATCCGCCCCAGGGATTCATGGCGTCACTTTAGCGGCTGGACCGATGCTTGACGGCCATCAAGGCATCGGCACCGCGGCCGCCCTAGAGTCGGGCTGCACGACGGGAGATCGACGCATGTACAAGAGATTGCTGGTGCCGGTGGATGGCAGCGAGTTGTCGACCCGGGCGATGGACAAGAGCATCGCGCTGGCGCGCCAGTTGGGCGCCGCGATCACGGCATTCGTCGCCGAGCCCGACATGCCGTTGCCGAACGCGGGCACTCAGCCCACCAGGTACCACCGGGAACTCGCCGAACACGAGACGCGCACCGACACCCATGCGCACGCGGTGCTGTCGGAGTTCGGCGAGCGTGCCCAGGCGGCGGGGGTGGAGTTCAGCGGTCACCACGTGCGCACCGACGAGGTCGATGCCGCCATCGTGCGCACCGCAACCGAACTGGAGTGCGACATGATCGTGATGGCCACGCATGGCCGCGGCATGTTCGGCGAGTTGTTGTTCGGCTCGCACACCAAGAGCGTGCTGGCCAAGTGCAAGATTCCGCTGCTGGTGCTGCACTGAGCGGCCGCAAGGCTGCGGCTTGCGCGCTCAAGCCGCAGCGCTCGCCACGTTGGCGCCGCGCTCGATCGTGATCTCCGCATCGAGCAGCGAGCGCGAGTGGTTCAGGTCGCTCTGCGAGATCAGCACCGCGACGCTGCCCTTGAGGCCGGAGATCACGTCGGCCAGCCGCCGCGACAGCGCCGGCGCCACGCCCTCGAACGGTTCGTCGAGCAGCAGCAGCCGCGTGCCCACGGCCAGCGCGCGTGCCAGTGCCGCCAGCTTCTGCTGGCCACCCGACAGCAGCAGCGCGCGACGCTCGCGCATCTCGGTGAGCTCGGGCAGCACGCGATACACCAGCGCCAGCCGCTGGTCGACGTTCAACGACTTGTTGACCCACACCGGCACCAGGATGTTTTCCTCCACCGTCAGCTCGGGTACCAGGCCACGGTCTTCGGGCATGTAGCCGATGCCCAGCGCCGCCCTCGCGTGGCGCGGCATCGCGGCGAGGTCCTGGCCGTCGAAGGTGATGCGGCCCTGGCTGGGCGCCAGGTGGCCCATCACCGTGCGCATCAGCGTGGTCTTGCCGGCGCCGTTGCGCCCGACCAGGCCGACCATCGTGCCATCGGCCACCGTCAGCGTGAGGCCGCGCAGCGCCACGAGAGACTGGATCGCGACATGGATGTTTTCGATCTGCAGCATGGTGCGATCAGGTCGCTGCTTCCTGCAGCAGCTCGCCGGTGACGTAGCGCCGCACGTCGTCGGTGGCCAGCGCCTTGCTCGGCACGTCGTCGGCGATGATGCGGCCGCTCGCGAACGCGATCACGCGGTCGGCGTAGCGCGTGACGATGTCCATGTCGTGCTCGACGAACAGCACCGTGGTGTCGCGCTCTGTCCCCAGCGCCGCCATGACGGTGTCCATCATCGGAAACTTCTCCTCGGCCGACACGCCGCTGGTGGGTTCGTCCAGCAGCAGCAGCTTGGGCCGCACCGTGAGCGCCATCGCGATGTCGAGCAGCTTGCGCACGCCGCCGGGCAGCTCCACCACGCGGCGGTCGCGGTGTTCGGCCAGGCCGAAGCGCTGCAGCAGCGATTCGGCACGCTCGATCGCGGTGTCGCGCCGCGCCGCCTGCCAGAAGCTCAGGTGCTCGTCGTGGCAGGCACCAGAGACCAGCATGTTGTCGAGCACTGTGAGCTCGCCGAACAGCTGCGGAATCTGGAACGAGCGCGCGACGCCCAACTGCACGATGGCGCGCGGCTGCAGTGCAGTGATGTCGCGGCCGTCGAAGCGGATGTGGCCAGCGTCCGGCTTCAGATAGCCGGTGATCATGTTGACGAAGGTCGTCTTGCCGGCGCCGTTGCTGCCGATCAGGCTGACACGCTCGCCCGCTTGCACGCTGACGTTGAGTTCAGCCGCGGCCACCACCGCGCCGAAGCGCTTGCCGACGTTGTGGGCTTGCAGCAGCGGCTCGGCCACGGCGCTCACTTGCGCATCCACAGCGACCCGATGCCGCGTGGCAGGAAGCGGATCACGAACAACAGGAACAAGCCGAGCGCGAGCTGCCAGGTGTTGGGGAAATACGCACTCGAGAACGAGCGCACCACCTCGAGCACCGTGCTCGCCACGAACACCGCGGCCACGCTCTGCCAGCCGGCGAGGATGGCGACGAACACGAATTCGCCCGACGTCGTCCAGTAGCTGAACTGCGGCTCGATGTGGCCGAGCGACAGCACCACCAGCGCGCCGCCGACGCCGCCGCAGAACGCCGCGATCAGGAAATTGATCGTCATCGCCTGGCGCACCGAGCCGCCGAGGTATTCGACGCGCAGCTCGTTGTCGCGCGTGGCGAGCGTGACGAGGCCGCGCGTGGAGTCGAAGTAGATACGCGCCAGCAGCGCCATCACGGTGGCCACGCCCACCGTCACCAGGTACAGCACGTAGCCCACCTGCGCATCGGGTGGCCGCCAGCCGAACAGCGTGGCGCGGCCGACGTTGAAGCCATCCGATCCGCCGAGCACGTCGATCTTCATGCCCAGGCCGTAGGTCACCATCGACAACGCCAGGGTCAGCATCGCGAAGAAGATGCCGCGGTAACGCGCTAGCAGCGGCGCGAACGGCAGCGCGATCAGCGTCGCCATCACGCCGCCGGCCAGCGTGAGGCCGAGCGCGTCGGTGAAGCCCGCCTTGTTGAACAGCAGCGCCGCGGTGTAGCCGCCGATCGCGAACACCATGCCCTGGCCGAACGGCACCACGCCGCCGCGCATCAGGCACACGATGCCCAGCGACACCAGGCCGTGGCCGGCCGACATCGTGACCAGGTAGGTCAGCCACTTGGGTGCCATCAGCCCGGCGGCGGCGAGCAGCACGAAGGCGCCGATGCCGAGCGCCACCGCGCGCATGCGGCGCGGCGCCGCTGGCACACGGGTGGCGGGAGCGGCGGGTGGAGCGACAGCCGACATGCGCGTCCTGCGGCCGCTCAGATTTTTCTGGCCTGGATGCGCTGGAACAATCCCTCCGGCCTGAACATCAGCACGATCGCCATCACGATGTAGATCGAGAACAGCTCGGCCACCGGCGCCACGTGCACGGCCAGCGAGCGCGCCAGCCCGACGATGATGGCGCCGATCGCCGCACCCTCGATGCTGCCCAGGCCGCCGATGATCACCACCGCGAACGACACGATGATCACACCCACCGAGACGCCGGGCACCACCGAGATCATCGGCGCGGTGAAGGCGCCGCCGAGGCCGGCCAGGAAGATGCCGATCGTGAAGGCGAGCATGTACACGCGCGACACGTTGACCCCCATGCTGGAGGCGATCTCGGCGCTGTGGATCACCGCCAGCACGATCTTGCCCTGGCGCGTGCGGTTCAGGCCCCACCACACGGCCACGCCCACCACGATGGCCAGCACGAACAGCGCGAAGTCGTAGCCGACGTAGGTCTGCACGCCGAGGTTGACGCTGCCAAACAGGCCGTACGGCTCCGACACGTAGTAGGGGTTGGCGCCCCACACCAGCTTGGTCACGTCTTCCAGGATCAGGAACAGCGCGTAGGTCACCAGCACCAGCAGCACCTCGTCGCGGCCGTAGAAGAAGCGCAAGAGGCCGCGCTCGGTGAGCGGCGCCACGATCGCGGCCACCGCCACCGCGGCAAGCAGCATCGCCACCAGCGAGAACGCCGGCGCCCACTTGAGCGCGACACCCCAGCCGACGAAGGATGCCGCTGCGTAGGCGCCGAGCGCGTAGAAGCTGCCGTGCGCGATGTTGAGGATCTTCAGCACGCCGAACACCAGCGTCAGCCCGAGCGCGACGATGAACAGCCACGACGCGTACGCCAGGCCGTCGATGACGATGGTGAGCACGGCGTTCACGCCGGCAGCCTCAGCGGGCGAAGCTCACTCACACTTCGCGCCGGGGAAGCCGGCCTTGATCCACTCCTCGGATTTCATGTTCGCCGGCGGATTCACGCAATCGGCGTTGAAGCGCTGGATGTCTTCGAGCACCACCATCTTCTTGCCGGCGTCGTAGCGCGTCTTGCCGATCGCGGTGTCCTGCACCGCCTGGTGGCCGCCGCCGAGCGCCATGCGGATCTTGCCGGCCGGCGACTCCCACTCGGAGCTGCGCAGCGCATCGGCAAGCTGCTCCGGTGTGGGCTTCTTGCCGCCGTTGGCGGCCATCGCCTTTTCCACCGCGAGCTTGAGGCCGAGCAGCGACTGCACCATGCGGTACGGTGCCTGCACCGGGTAGGTGCTGTAGGCCTTGCTGTAGAGGTCCCACCACCAGTCGTTGAGCGGCGACTTCGGCGACATCTGGCCGTAGGCGCCGCGTGCGCCGAGGATCACGCCGTTGGGCATCTTCTCGCCCAGGCCCGGCAGCACGTGGTCGGCCGCCGAGAACACCACCTGCGTGCGCTGGAACAAGCCACGCGGGCCGGCCTGCAGGATGAAGGCCTGCAGGTCGCCGCCCCACAGGCTGGAGTGCGTGACGTCGGCCGGCTTGGCCATCAGCGCCGAGATCTCGGTGCCGTACTGGCCGGCGCCGAACTTGGGCAGCAGGTCTTCGCCCGCCTTGGCGCCGGGGAAGAGCTTTTCCATCGACCAGGTGAAGTCCTTCTTCGAATCCTGGCCCCAGGCGTAGTCCTGATTGATCATGTTGAAGGTCTCGACCTCGACGTTGCGCGCCTTCAGGTAACGCGTCAGCGCCACGTTGTCCATCGCCGCGTGGCTGGCGGTGCGGAACACGTAGGTGTACTTGCCGTCCTCGAAGATGCGCGGCGTGCCGCAGTCGTAGAGGATCAGGAACTTCTTCAACTCCTCGGCCACCGGCGCCACCGCCAGGCAGTCGCCCGAGCCGACGTAGCCGACCACCGCGTCGACCTTGTCGCGGTCGTACAGGTTGCGCAGCTCCTGCACCTGCTTGGTGGCGCCGCCGTTCTCGTCGACGTAGATCGGCTCGATCTTGACGCCGCCGAAGCCGACCTTGTTGTATGGCGCCGGCGCCTTGCCGGCGTTGAAGGCCTCGATCACCACCTTGGCGCCGTTGACCGCCGGAATGCCGAAGCTCTCGGCCGCCTGCCCCGACAGGAAGCTGACGATGCCGAGCTTGAAGGTTTCCTGCGCGTGGGTTGTGCCAACCAGGCACAACGCGGCGGCGGTGCCGACCAGGGTGCGAGCCAGGCCGCGGCGCGATGCCGGATGAAGGAAGGCCAAAACCATTGCTGTCTCCTCGTGGGTGGAACCCGGCGCGGCCGGGCAGGCCTCGGCTCGGTGTTGCTGCATCTTTGCCCGGCCCCCGACGCGCCGGAACCCGAGAAACCCCTGGCTGGACCGCGTCCGGCGCTTCGTCACGGACTGCCCGGCGCAGCGCGCTCGCACGCCCTCAGGTGCGTTAAGCTGGCGCGAATGAACCAGACAGTACAAAAGCGGCCGCTCAAGAGCGTGCGCGCCAAGCGCCCGAGTGCCGCGCCGGGGCGCACCAACGATCCCGAGCGCACGATGGCCAACATCCTGGAGGTCGCGACGCGTGAGTTCGCCGACAAGGGGCTCGCCGGCGCGCGCATCGACGAAATCGCCGCTGCCACGCGCACCAGCAAGCGGATGATCTACTACTACTTCGAGAGCAAGGAGGGCCTGTACGTCGCCGTGCTCGAAGAGGCGTACCGCAGCATGCGGGCCATCGAGTCCGCACTGCACCTGGAGGATCTGTCGCCCGAGGATGCGCTGCGCAAGCTGGTGGGGTTCACGGTCGACTACCAGTTCGCCAACCCCGACTTCATCCGGCTGGTGATGACCGAGAACATCCACCGCGGCGAATTCCTGGCGCGCAGCCGTTCGATCCAGAAACTCAACGTGCCGGCCATCGATGGCCTGCGCCGCGTCTACGAGCGCGGCGTCGCCGACGGCGTGTTCCGCGTCGGCCTCGATCCGATCGACCTGCACATGTCGATCAGCGCGCTGAGCGTGTTCAACGTGGCCAACAAGCACACCTTTTCGCTCATCTTCAAGCGCGACCTGGAGTCGTCGGCGGCGCTGATCGCGCGCCGCGACAGCATCATCGAGAGGGTGGTGCGCTTCGCGCGCAAGTGACAACGCACGCAACGGGCGTGCGGTGGCGGAGTCGCAAGCTCGCGGCGGCCTCTCGCTGGCTCATGCCGCGCAGGCGGTGCGCAGCCAGGCACCCATGCGCTCGAAGGTCTGGCGCGCCGCGGCACAGTAGGTGACCGCGCGCAGGTAGCTGTGGGTGAGGCCCGGCCCGCGGTCGAGCTCGACCGCCACGCCGGCCGCGCGCAGCGCGTCGGCATAGGCGATGCCGGAGTCGCGCAGCGGGTCGTGTTCGGCGACGGCCACGAACGCCGGCGGCAACCCGGCGTGGCTGTCGGCCAGCAACGGCGCGGCCAGCGGGTTGAGCCGGTCCTGCGGGTTCGGGCACCAGGCGGCATCGACTGCCTTCATCCCGGCCACCGTGACGATCGGGCCGTCGGCGTTCTCGCGGTGCGACGGCCGGTCGAGCGAGAAGTCCATCGAGGGGTAGACCAGCAGCTGCGCGCGCAACTGCTCGGGCGTGCCGCGAAACAGCAGCGTCATCGCGGCGGCGAGGTTGGCGCCGGCACTGTCGCCGGCGATGGCGATGGCCTCGCGCCGCAGGCCGAGCGTGCCGGCCTCGCGGAAAACCCACGACACGACCGCGCGGCCATCGTCCACAGCCGCCGGGAACGGATGTTCTGGCGCGAGCGCGTAGTCGACGCTGATCACCACCATCTCGCAGGCGGCGGCCAGCGCGGCGGTGATGTCCCAGTGCGTCTCGGGGCTGCCTTGCATCCACGCGCCGCCGTGCAGGTAGATGAGTGCCGCGCGCGGGCCGGCGGCCGCGGGTCGGAACACACGCACAGGCACGTCGCGGCCGCGGCCCGCCACGGCGATGCGGTGCTGCTCGTCGGCGCGCACCCCCGCCGGCGTGGGCTGGCGCATGCGCTCGGCCACACGCTCGAAGTGCGCGCGGCGCTCGGCCGGCCCCGCCGGCTGCGGCAGCTCGGCCCACAGGCGCGCCCAGTCGGCAAGGAAGGGTTGCAGTTGGGGATCGATCATTCGGTCAGCGCCGGGCCGCTGCGTCAACCCTTGTAGCCCAGCACACGCGGCAGCCACAGCACGCTGTCGGGCACGTAGGTCAGAAACGCCAGCGCCGCGATCAGCACGTAGACGAAAGGCATGGTCTCGCGCACCACCGCCATCAGCGGCTGCTTCGACAGGCTGGCCACGATGAACAGCAGCAGGCCGTAGGGCGGCGTGATCAGGCCGATCATCAGGTTGACCGTGACGACCAGGCCGAAGTGCACCATGTCGATGCCCAGCGCCTGCGCGGTGGGGATGAAGATCGGCACGATGACCAACAGGATGGTGCCGCCTTCGAGCAGGCAACCCAGCACAAGCAGGATGG
>DATDJF010000288.1:0-7500 GCA_036520715.1 Burkholderiaceae bacterium
TGACGCGATCGATCAGTTGTTGCCAGTCCTTGAACGCGCCGCGGCGCCGCTCGTCGATGATCTGCTGGGCGATCGTGGGCCCGATGGCAGCGACCGCTTCGAGCTCGGCAAGCGTCGCCGTGTTGGCATCCACTGGCGCGGCGTGGCAGACGGCAGCCAGTGCGGCCGCCGACAAGCCTGCAAACAATCTTGGGATCATGAGTTCGCTCCGACGAGCAGCTTACTCGCCGCGTTTCAAACGTGGCCCGCCCCCTGGACGTGCACCGCAGTCTCGGTAAGCTCGGACATCGAGGGACACAGGAGGGCACGGTGGGCACGTTCGGGGCCATTCTCGAAAAGGTCGACGAGATCCTGGAGCTGCTGCACCTGCCGAAGGTCAAGTCGACGCTGAAGAAGCTGCTGGGACGTTACCGCGACCGACGCATCTCCGCCGTCAACCAGGATCTGCTGCAGGCGATCCGGCGCGCGCAGCTCGAGGCCATCGGGCTGATCCATCGCGCGCACCGCGACGAGCTGGCGCGACAGACCGAGAAGGTGCTGCACGACGATCAGGCCTTCAGCGACGCGCTGCATGATTTTCTCGCTGCCCGCCTGAAGCTGCACACCGACAAGACCATCGAGGTCGGCTCGTTGCAGCAGGAGGTGGTCGACGACGCCTTGCTCAACGCCAGCGGCAACCCGGCCAAGGGTGAAGTGCCCAGAGACGGTTCGTTGGGCCAGCAGTCGTACGACCGCACGCTCGACGAGGTGAAGAGCCAGACGCCGTTCGAGCCGCCGATCCGCTTCATGCGCCACTTCTCCGGCAGCGGCGGCGGCCATGGCTGGCGTGGCCACTTCCTGGCCTTGATGGCCCGCAAGCTGGTCGATGACGACGGCCTGAACCGGCTGTTCGAGCTGTCGCGCCAACAGCGGCGTGACGCCTTGCGCCAGGTCGCTCGCGCGCCGGCACTGCCGCAGCAGCCGGACACTGCGGCCTTTGTGTGGCCCGCGCCGCAGGACTTCTCGGAGTTCGCCCGCCTCAAGACCAAGGACTTCGATGGCCGCGTGCAACTCACGCGGTCGATCCTGCAATGGGTCGACGACCCGCACGGTCAGCACCGGGCGATGCTGATCACGGCGCCGTTCGGCGTCGGCAAGTCGGCCTTCATGGCGCACCTGTACAGCGAGCGGGAGCGGCAGGTCCCGCGGGTGACCATCGCGCACTTCTGCCGCTTCGACGACAGCCAGTCGCTGCGGCCGGGGCGCATCGTGCGCGCCATCGCCGGCCAGATCGCGAAGATGGTGCCGGCGTACGCGCGCCGCGTCGATGAATCGCCCGATCTGCGGGCCAGGCTCGCCGAACAAGCCGCTGACGAGACGCCGCTGGGCGCCTGGTCGCAGGGTGTGCTGGCGCCGCTGCAGGGCCTGAGCGAAGCCGACATCCCGCCGCACCCGCTGCTGCTGCTGATCGACGGCCTGGACGAATCGACGGAGTTGCTGGACACCGGCGCCCAGGGTGGAGAGAACCTGCTCGACCTGGTGGCTCGACCCACCGAGAACCGCCTGCCGCGCTGGATGCGCCTGGTCATCGCCTCGCGTCCCAGCGACAAGCTGTCCGCGCTGCAGGCGAGGTTCAAGATCGTCGACCTGCTGAACGACCAGGACATCGACAACGCCGCCGACCTGCGCGCGCACGTGGCCAGCCAGACCGCGCGGCATGCGGCCCGAATACCGTTTGCCGAGCTCGGCGGCGCGGGGTCGCAGCAGACGTTCGTCGAGCGCGTGGTCGCTGCCTGCAACGGCAAGTTCCTGCTGGCGTCGCACCTGTTCGAGTCGATCGAACGAAAGGAGCTCAGCGCCAGGGCGATGTCGAGTTTTCTGCAGCAAAGCGCCTCGGTGCCGGGCATCGTCGCGTTCTACGAAGAGGCCTTCCGCTATCGTGTGCCGCGCTCGGGCGTGAGCAAGGCCAAGACGGTGGCGGTGCTCGGCATCATCGGTGTGGCGCGGCTGCCGTTGTCGGAGCGCGCCATCGCCGCCGTGCTCGACCTGCCGGCTGATGAAGTGAAGAGCGTGGTGCTGGCGCTGGGCGGCTTCATCAAGCACGACGCCAGCCGCGGCGGTGGCTGCACCTTCGACCACGTGTCGCTCGAGGATTGGCTCGATCCCACCCGGCTCGGCGACTTCTCGCGCGAGTTGCCCAAGTCCACCGAGTACGCATTCGACCGCCCGGGCTCCGAGGCACGCATCGAAAAGCACTGCGAGCGCCTGGCCCGCTTGCCCGACCCGATGGCCAAGGCCGGCGACTTCGGGCCGTACCTGGCGGCGTTCGGGGTGAATCACCTGCTGCACATCCATGAGCTGGCGCTGTCGCTGTCGCTGCTGCCGGCGGCCAGCTCGTATCCGCGTGACGAATCCAAGGTGATCGACGCGCTGGCGCGCCAGCTCGCGCTGGCCCGCGGCGGCAAGCCCGCGGCGGCGGACACGCTGAAGGCGCTGCCGGTGGACGCGCTGGCCACCGTGCTGAAACGCAAGGGCTACGAAACCGGCAAGTACGAGCCTGTCATCCGCACGCTGGTGCAATACCACCCCGGCGCCTGGCAGGAGATCATGGAGAGCCTGCTGCCGACGGACAAGAACGACCTGGTGTTCCGCTGCGACAGCGGCGTCGCGATGGCCGAAGCCTGGCACGCGGCCGATGCCGGGCTCAAGCCGGCGCGGCTGCAGCAGATCACCGAGCTGGTCGACACCGCGCCCGGCGGGCCGAGGCGCGAGATCGCCGGCTATGCACTCAAGCACATCTGCCAACGCGCCAGCCCGTCCCCCTGGTGGCAGCCGATCGCCGCCGACATCAAGAAGTGCGTGGCGATCTACGCGTCCAGCGAGTCGCCGATCGACCGCATGGTGGCCGGCGAGATGCTGCTGGCGCTGGCGATCCAGGGCGAGGCGGTCACGCGCTGGCCGGTGGGCGCACCTGCGGGCATGGACTTCTGGGATCCGATCTGGCCCAACCACCGCGCCGATGTCGACGCCATCCGCGTGGTCGAGGCCGAGCGCAGCGCGACGATCGCCGCGCTGGACGCCCACGATGCGAGCCTGCAGGCCTGCCTCGAGCAGCATCAAGCGGCCAAGCGCCTGCGCTCGGAACTGCTCGGCCATCCGTACCTGAAAGGTGGCGAACACGATCCGCACAAGGAGCGCCTGCACGACGTCGTGCGCTCGCCACCGGCCAGGCAGCAAAGCGAGAAGTCGCTGCTGGACGACGCCCACGACGACATCGCCCGGCTCGTCGACGGCACCTCCGAACAGCAGGAGTTCGCGCTCGAGCTGATCACGCTGGTGCTGCTGCATCCGCTGTGGGACGTGACGGAATCCGCTGCGAACCTGCTGTCCGACCTGATCAAGGGCGACAAGAAGCGCCAGTGGCTGGTCAAGCGCCTGCTCGCAGCGCCCGCGCGCCAGTGGCGCGTGCTGTATGGCGCCGTCGATGCCGCGTACAGCGCCGGCTCGGAGATCGGCTACGAGCTGTTCCAGCAGGCCCTGCTGGCGGTGGGGCAGACCCTGCAGTGCCGCCTCCGGGGCATCTGCGCCGACGACCTGTGCGCCTGGTTGCGCGAGGCGAGCACACGGCAGCGCCAGCAGATCCTCGAGCAGCCGGAGATGGTGCAACTGATTCACTGCTGGGTCGAGACGGCCGATGACATCTGGCTGCTCGAGTACCTGCACAAGCTGTTCCACGACCTGTACAACGGTGACAAGGCCGACCCGAACCTGATCCCGCACCTGATCCCGGAGAAGCTGTCGGCCTATCTCGACGAGGCCTGCGGCCGGCCGTTCTACACGTTGTCCGAACCTGATTTCCTGCGCGCCGTCGAACGCTTCGGCCAGCAAGAGAGAGCGCGTCCCCGGGCTCGCAGCACCGCCGGTTGAGAGCGGCGGCTCAAGCGCTGTCGCGTTGAACCGGCTGCGCATCCTGCGCAACCCAGTGCTCGCGCCGCTGCGATTGGCGCACCACACGACAGCGAGGTGGCACGATGGTCGAGCGCTTGTATCCCGGTGTCTACGTCACCGAAGTCGCGTCCGGGGTGAAGCCGATCGACGGCGTCGCGACATCGACCGCAGACACGGCTGCGCTGCAAGCTGCCAGCCGGCACGCCGGGTTGCCCCACGCACCCGATTGGACGAACCACAACGACAGCGACCCCGGTGTCACGCTGCTGCAGATGTTCGCGTGGCTCAGCGAGTCGACGCTGTTCGCAGCACGGCCGCACCCGGCCGGACGCGTGGCGCACCTGCCGGCAGGCTGGGGCGTCGCCCAGGGGCTGGCCATCGATGGCGTAGACACCGGCGGCAGCAAGCCACGGGTGTCGCCCGGCATCGCGCTCACCGGCGAAGGCAAGCCGATCGAACCCGAGTCAACGACGGTCGCTCTGCGCGTGAAGAAGCCGTGAGCGAGCCCGCGTCTGCGGGGATTCCACGTGCCGGCAAGCCGGCGCGTGGATCAGGAACTACCGGCGATCAGTAGCCGCGACGGCCACCGCCGCCACCGCCGCCGTAACCGCCACCGCCGCCGCTCTTGCCGCCGTAGCCGCCACCGCCGCCGCCGCCGTAGCCGCCACCCCCGCCGGCACCGGCTTCCTTGGGACGCGCCTCGTTGACCACGATCGCGCGGCCGTCGATCGACTGGCCGTTGAGGCCGCGGATCGACGCCTGCGCTTCCGCCGGCGAGCTCATCTCGACGAAACCGAAGCCCTTGGAGCGGCCGGTCTCGCGATCCATCATCACCTTGGCGGAGGTGACAGTGCCGAACTCGGCAAAGCGTTCTTGAAGGTTTTCGTCGCGCACGGAGTAAGCCAGATTGCCGACGTAGAGTTTGTTGCCCACTTGGGAGCCTTTCGAAGTAAACGCGCGCAGCGGCCAATCCTGGCATGCGACGCGGGGAGAAAAGAGCGGTGTCTCGAGGCGAGCCCGCTCAACGGAAATTGCGCTGTCCCGGCCGCGGCGCTGGGCCCGGCTGCCGGTTTTCGATGTGCCTGAACGTGATGCGGCCCTTGCTCAGGTCGTAGGGCGACAGCTCCAGCGAGACGTTGTCGCCAGCCAGGATGCGGATGTGGTGCTTGCGCATGCGCCCCGCCGTGTAAGCCACCAGGCTGTGGCCGTTGTCGAGGATGACGCGAAAACGCGAGTCGGGCAGCACTTCGGCAACCTTGCCGCGCATTTCAATCAGTTCTTCCTTGGCCAATCGAGCTCCTATTGGGGTGATTGTGATGTGCGCTGCAGCCACGCCAGGCCGTGGTCGACGGCATAACGCTGCGCTACGTCGCGCGTGTCGAAACGGGGCACGAAGCGCAGCACACGGTGGTGCGTGGCGCTGCCTTGGCCGCTGCGGATGGACACCGAGGCGGCATAACGGCCGGAGTCGGTGCGTGTGACGAGGGGCGAGACGAGGTACTTGCCCACCATGAAAGTGTTTTTTTGGATCTGGTTCATTGACTTGTGCATCGCCCGGGCCTTCGATGGCTAGAGCGCAGGGAAAAACGGTGCCACCAGGTGACCCGCAGGAGAATCGACGACTTGCAAGCCGCCATGCCGGAATCCGGCCGCGTCAAACGGGACCGGAAGAAGAGCTCGCCGCTAGAGGTGAAGCTGACAACCGTGGGGGCCCGTTGGGGCCGGCCGGGGGGCGTGGCGCGGGCCAAGATGAGGCCGGGCCGTGTCAGGCGACAACTGCCGCACTAGTGAGCAAGGCGCGGCAAGATGGCGGGCATTGTAGCGTGTTCCGGTCGCGTCGCCCGCCCTCGCCGCGTGATGCATGCCCCCCGCAGGGCGTTCATCGCTTGGTGGCGGCCGGTGAGAACGACGCGGTGTGTCGTGCCTTCTCGCTGGGTTTCGTCGCGGCAAGGCGCTGTTCGGCGCGCAGCGTTTCGCCGCGCTCAACCGCTTGGTGCAGCACCGTGACGTACCAACCCAGCAAGAGCGCCACCGCCAGCCACAAGCCCGCCACCAGCAAGCCATGCGGCGTGATGGTGAAGCGGATGCCGTAGGGGAGGATGACGTTGACAGTCCACATTTGCGAAGTCTCACGGGCCGGCGTCAGTGTCGGTGTCGACCGCGGCAGCGGGCATCGGCCAAGCACCCGCCCTCTTGTAGGACGGCAGCGCAAGTCGGGGCTCGGCTGCGGTCAGTCGAAATCGAGCAGCACCTTCATCGCCTGCGAGCGGTCGGCGGCCAGCGCAAACGCGCGCCCGGCATCGCGGTAGGGCAGCGTCGCCGAGACCAGGGGCTTCAGGTCGACCAGCCCGCGGTTGATCAACTCGACGGCGACGCCGAACTCCTCGTGAAAGCGGAAGGTGCCGCGCAGGTCGAACTCCTTGCCCACGATGGTGTTGATCGGCAGGCTGATCTCGCCGCCGCTCAAGCCCACCTGCACGATCACGCCGCGCGGCCGCAGCACCTCGAGCCCGGCGCGCAACGCGCGCTCGTTGCCGCTGGCCTCGAACAGCACGTCGAAGCGGCCCTTGTCGGCGCTGAACGGCTGCAGCGCAGCGGGATCCTCGGCGACGTTGAAGGTCTGATCGGCCCCCACCTTGCGCGCGCTGCGCAGCGGCTGCGCCACGACATCGGTGACGGCGATCCATGCCGCGCCGGCGCGACGTGCCGCCACCACCACCAGCGCGCCGATCGGGCCGCAACCGGTGACGAGCACCGACTTGCCGAGCAGCGGCCCGGCCCGGTTGACCGCGTGCAGCGCCACCGCCAGCGGCTCGGCCATCGCGCCTTCGGCGTTGCTCACGCCATCGGCCAGCCGATAGGCCTGGCGCACGCCGACCACGATCTCGCGGCGAAACGCCCCTTGCACGTGCGGCATGCGCATCGCGCTGCCGAAGTAGCGCATGTCCAGGCAGTGGTTCTGCAGGCCGAGCTGGCAGTACCTGCACAGGCCGCACGGGTGGCTGGGGCAGATGGCGATGCGCTCGCCCACCGCCCAGCCGCTGACCGCAGGGCCCACCTCCTCGATGACACCGGCCACCTCGTGGCCCAGCACCATCGGCTGCTGGATGCGCACGGTGCCGAAGCCGCCGTGCTGGAAGTAGTGCAGGTCCGACCCGCAGATGCCGCCGGCGCGCACACGCACGCGCAGTTCGCCGGTGCCCACCGCAGGCGTGGCGACGTCTTCGACACGAAGGTCGCCCGGGGCGTGAATGACGAGCGCGTCCATGGCAGCCGAACCGGGGTTGGAGGGAGCGAGAGGTTACCGCGCTGCCATTGCCGTTGAAACACCGCCGTTCACTATTGAACGCGCGCAGGGCCATTGCGCAATCGACCGAGGGGCCTTGGTGGCGCACAGTGAGGACACCAGACCTCGCCAACCCCCAGAGGAACCCGCATGAACTCCAGCCACCTGCCCATCGCCGTCCGTGCCACCGCCGCCGCGATCGCCGTGTTCATGACGTTCACGACGCTCAACGGCCTGATCGCCATCGCCGAACCCGAGCAGAGCCAGTTGATGGCACGCAACGCGCC
>DATDJF010000289.1:0-6762 GCA_036520715.1 Burkholderiaceae bacterium
CCCCGACAGCGTGCCCGAGCCGAACAGGTCGCCGCTGGCGAGGCTGCAGCCGTTCACCGTGTGGTGGCTGACGAGTTGCGCCACGGTCCAGTAGGCCGCATCGGCGAAGTTCGAGCGGCTCACGCGATCGCCTGCCGAGCCGGCCTTGCGCATGGCCTCGGTCTGCAGCCAGACCTCGAGGTCGATGTCGAATGCACCGGTTTCTCGGTTAGGCATCGAATCCAGGTAGGGCAGTGGAGCGGGGTCGCCGGCCGGTCGCACGAACGGCCGCCGGAACGGCGCCAGCGCCTCGAGCGTGACGATCCAGGGCGACACCGTGCTGGCGAAGCTCTTCGACAGGAACGGGCCCAGCGGCTGGTACTCCCACGCCTGGATGTCGCGCGCGCTCCAGTCGTTGAACAGCGCGAGTCCGAACACGTGGTCTTCGGCGTCGGCGATGCCGATCGGCTGACCCTGTGCGTTGGGCCGGCCGATGAAGATGCCGAGCTCGAGCTCGATGTCCAGCCGCTGCGAGGGACCGAGCCGCGGCGCGTCGTCCTGCGGGCCCTTGATCTGACCGCTGGGCCGCACGAACGCGTGGCCACTGACGCGCACCGTCGATGCGCGGCCGTGGTAGCCGATGGGCACCCACTTGTAGTTGGGCAGCAGCGGGTTGTCGGGCCTGAACTGCTTGCCCACCGCGGTGGCGTGGTGGATGCCGACGTAGAAGTCGGTGTAGTCGCCGATGCGGCACGGCAGCCCCATGCGTACACGCGCCATCGGCACCAGCGCCTCGCGCCAGCGCGACTGCTGTGCGCTGCCCTTGCTCAAGCCCTGGGAGAGCGTGCGCCGCAGCTCGATGCGGGCAGCAGGATGCAGGCGCATCACGCGGCTCACCTCGTGCGTCTGCACCAGGCCGGCCTTGCGCAGGTCGAGCACCTGGTCGCCGATGGCCACGCCGAGCCGCCAGTCGGCATCGCCGGCCTCGCGAAAGCGGCCGAACGGCAGGTTCTGCAGCGGGAAGTCGGTGTCCGGGTCGTTGGCCGACTCGACCCAGCTCGTGAGTGCCGGATCGTGAGTCTCGTCGGTGCGGATGGCGCTCATCGTCACTTCACCTCGAGCACGCCGCGGCGAACCTGGTCGCGCTCGATCGACTGGAACAGCGCCTTGAAGTTGCCCTCGCCGAAGCCGTCGTCGCCCTTGCGCTGGATGAACTCGAAGAACACCGGCCCGAGCACGGTCTGCGAGAAGATCTGCAGCAGCAGGCGCGGCTGGCCGCCCTTGGTGCTGCCGTCGAGCAGGATGCCGCGCGTCTTCAGCTCGGCCACCGGTTGCCCGTGGCCCGGCAGGCGCTCCTCGAGCATCTCGTAGTACACGTCGTTGGGCGCGGTCATCAACGGCACGCCGGCCAGCGTGAGGCTGTCGATGGTCGCGAGGATGTCGTCGGTCAGCAGCGCGACGTGCTGGATGCCCTCGCCGTTGAACTGCATCAGGAACTCTTCGATCTGGCCCGAGCCCCTGGACGACTCTTCGTTCAGCGGGATGCGGATCTTGCCGTCGGGCGCGGTCATCGCCTTGGAGGTCAGGCCGGTGTACTCGCCCTGGATGTCGAAGTAGCGGATCTCGCGAAAGTTGAACATTCGCTCGTAGAACCCGGCCCAGAACGCCATGCGGCCGCGGTACACGTTGTGCGTCAGGTGGTCCACCTCCTTCAGGCCGTGGCCTGCCGGGCGCCGATCGGCACCTTCGATGAACTCGAAGTCGATGTCGTAGATGGACTTGCCGTCCTCGAAGCGGTCGATCAGGTACAGCGGCGCGCCGCCGATGCCCTTGATCGCGGGCAGGCGCAACTCCATCGGGCCGGTGGGCATCTCCAGCGGCTGCGCGCCGAGGTCGAGCGCGCGGGCATAGGCCTTGTGCGCGTCCTTGACGCGGAACGCCAGCCCGCAGGCGCACGGGCCATGTTCGGCGGCGAAGTAGGCTGCCGCGCTCCTGGGCTCGCGGTTGACGATGAAGTTGATGCCGCCCTGGCGGTACAGCAGCACGTCCTTCGAGCGGTGCCGCGCCACCAGCGAGAAGCCGAGTTTCTCGAACAGCGGCCCCAGCGCATCGGCATCGGGTGATGCGAATTCGACGAACTCGAACCCCATCAGGCCCATCGGGTTGTCAAACAGGTCGGCCATCGCGTGCTCCGTGGCGCCCCGACAAAGGTGGGCGCGGGGGCACATTCTCGTGCCAAGGGCCGGGTCGCGTTGACGGCCAGCGTGGCCGAGCGCCGCGGCACGCGCGGCGTGAACCTGTTCGAGCCGCAGCCGCAGCCGCAGCCGCAGCCGCAGAGGCAGCGGCTACCGCTTGGCCGGCGACCTATTGCCTGGGCGTGCCGTTGTCGTCGTCGAACCCGGGCACGCCGAGCAGCGCACGCTCGTCCGGCGACTCGGGGCACATTCGCACCTCGCGCGAGTCTTTGACGCACGTGGCGCCCGGGAAGCCCTTGGCTTGCCACGAGGTCAGCTTGAAGCGCGAAGGTTGCGGCTCGCCGTCGGCGCGATCGCTCGGCAGCAGGTAGGTGAAGAACTCGACAGAGCGCATGGTGGATCCTGCGTTTGCGCCTGGTTGGAAGCGCAGTTTCGTCCAGGTTGCGGCCGCGTGCAACAACCGCCCGGACCGGATGGGCTCCGGCGGCCCGCGCCGCTGCGGTGCAGCATGGCTCGCCTGGCGGACAATCTGCGCGTAACAAGAAACTACGAGTCTCATGACGTCGATCTGGAAGCGCCCCATCTCGGTCGAGTTGCTCAACTCGATCCACGTCGACACCACCGTGGCCCACCTGGGCATTCAGTTCCTCGAGGTGGGCGACGATTTCATCCGGGCGCGTGCGCCGGTGGATGCGCGCACACGCCAGCCGATGGGCATCCTGCACGGCGGCATCTCGGTGTTGCTGGCCGAGTCGCTGGGTTCGTGCGGCGCCGCGTTCTCGTCACCGGAGGGCCAACGCGCGGTGGGGCTGGAGATCAACGCCAATCACCTGCGCAGCGTCGAATCCGGCTGGGTGGTCGGGGTCGGGCGGCCGTTCCATGTGGGCCGCACGACGCAGGTGTGGCACATCGAGCTCAGCAACGACAAGGGCCAGCTCACCTGCGTGTCGCGCATCACGATCGCGCTGCTCGCGCAGCAGGCTTGAGCTGCCGTGCCGGCGCACGACGTGCCGATCGCTTACATGCAGCGCACCCGCGAGTACTACGCGGCGCTCGGCTATGGCGAGCCGTACCGATGGGCTCACCACGCCGAGGTGCCCTTCAGTCCGCTGGCCAGGCCGCTGGCGCAGTGCCGGGTGGCGATCGTCACCACCGCCGCGCCGTACCGGCCCGAGTGCGGCGACCAGGGGCCTGGCGCGCCGTACAACGCGGCGGCCAAGTTCTACGGCGTCTACTCCGGCGACGCCGCGGGCGACCCGGACCTGCGCATCTCGCACGTGGCGATCGACCGTGCGCACACCACGGCCGCCGACATCGGCAGCTACTTTCCGCTGGCGGCACTGCGCCGCTGCGTGCAGGCGGGCCGCATCGGCGCACTGGCCGCGCGCTTTCATGGCCTGCCCACCAACCGCAGCCATCACGTCACGGTCGATGTCGACTGCCGAGAGCTGGTGGCACGCTGCAAGGCCGACGCAGTCGATGCGGTGGTGCTGGTGCCCAACTGTCCGGTGTGCCACCAGAGCGTGAGCCTGGCCGCGCGTGCGCTGGAGGCCAGTGGCATCGCCACCGTGGTGATGGGCTGCGCCAAGGACATCGTCGAGCACGCCGGTGTGCCGCGTTTTCTGTTCTCCGACTTTCCGCTCGGCAACGCCGCGGGCCGGCCGCACGACGTGCGCTCGCAGGACGCCACGCTGGAGCTGGCGTTGCGGCTGCTCGAGTCGGCTCCCGCGGCGCGCACCACCGTGCAGTCGCCATTGCGCTGGAGCGCCAGCGCCGACTGGAAGCTCGACTACAACAACGTGCAGCGCATGTCCGCCGAGGAGCTGCAGCGCCGGCGTGCGGCGTTCGACGCAGGCAAGGCGCAGGCGAGGGCGTTGCGCGACGCGGCCCTGCCAGGCGCCGGCAACGACGCGGGATGAGCGATATGCTCGCGCCCGTGGAGGTTCGAGGTTCGATGTCACAGCATGGCTTGCAGGTGAGCCTGGTGTTCAACGCCGACGACCAGGCATGGATCCGGCGCGAGGGCATCGTGGTGCCGCCTTTCTGGCAGGGCCACCCGGCGGCGCCTGCAGTCGGCGACGTGGTGCGCTTCGGCGGCCGGCAGTTCGTCATCCAGACGCGGGTGTGGGAGCGCGAAGGCGAGTTGACGGTGCTGCGGCTGTTCGTGGGCGACGCCCGCGCGCACAGCGACACCTCGTTCGGCCCCTTGTGATTCGGCAACGGGAGCAGCACGCATGTTCGATCTGAAGGGCCGTGTCGCCATCGTCACAGGCGGCAACGGCGGCATCGGCCTGGGCATGGCCAAGGGCCTGGCCAAGGCCGGGGCACGCGTCGTGGTGGCCGCACGCAACAGCGAGAAGTCGCGCGACGCGGTGGGCGAGTTGAAAGCGCTGGGTTGCGATGCGCTGGCGCTCACGGTGGACGTGACCGACCCGCAGTCGGTGGAGTCGCTGGTGGCCGACGCCGCCCGGCACTGCGGCCGCATCGACATCCTCATCAACAACGCCGGCATCAACATCCGCAAGCCGGCGCACGAGTTGCCGCTGGAGCAGTGGCAGCAGGTGATCGACACCAACCTGACCAGCGCCTTCGTATGCTCGCGCGCCGCGCATCCGCACCTCAAGCACGCCGGTGGCGGCAAGATCATCAACATCGGCTCGATGCTGTCGATCTTCGGCGCGGGGTTCGCGCCGGCCTACGGCGCCAGCAAGGGCGGCATCGTGCAGTTGACCAAGTCGCTGGCGGTCGGCTGGGCTGCCGACAACATCCAGGTCAATGCGGTGCTGCCGGGCTGGATCGACACCGACCTCACGCGCACGGCACGCCAGCAGCTGCAGGGCCTGCACGAGCGTGTGCTGGCGCGCTCGCCGGCCGGGCGCTGGGGCACGAGCGACGACTTCGAAGGCATCGCGGTGTTCCTGTCGAGCCGGGCATCGGATTTCATCACCGGCACCGCCATCGCGGTGGACGGCGGCTACTCGACGATGGTGTAGCCGCGCTCGGGAGGGGTCCGCCCGTGCGAATCCGCGCCGCGCAGGCGGACGAACATGCACTGCTGTCGCAGATCGCCCACCGGGCCAAGGCCCACTGGGGCTACGCGCCGGCGGAGTTGGCAGCGTGGCAGCACGACCTCACGGTGACGCGCCAGTCGGTGCTCGATCGCACCACGGTCGTGGCCGTGGTGAATGACGCCGTCGCAGGGTTCTTCCAGCAGCACGTGGAAGGCGGCCTGGCGCTGCTCGACCATCTCTGGGTGCTGCCGTCGTTCATGCATCGCGGCATCGGCGCCGCGCTGCTGGCCCGCGCACGGCAAGACGCCCGCGCCGCAGGGGCCGGCGAGATCCAGATCGACGCCGACCCGCATGCCGAGGCCTTCTACATCGCGCAAGGCGCCGCGCGCGTGGGCCAGGTGAGCGCGCCGATCGACGGGCAGCCGCAGCGCGTGCGCCCGCAGCTCAGGCTACCGGTGTCGTGACGCGCCCGGCGAATTGATCGATCGGCCGTGGCCTGTCATGCTTGATTGCAATCACTCATCGAGGAACTCATGTCGACCATCGAAGCCAAGCTCGCTGCGCTGGGCCTGCAGTTGCCGGCCCCGTTGCAGGTGCCACCGGGCGTGAAGCTGCCGTTCCAGTTCGTTCGCGTCGACGGCACGCGGGTTTTCGTTTCGGGCCACGGGCCGCAGAGCGCCGACGGCTCGCTCGCCGCGCCGCTGGGCAAGCTCGGGCGCGAACTGACGCTGGAGCAGGGCTACCAACAGGCACACAACGTGGCGCTGAGCATTCTCGGCAGCCTTCAGCGCGCAGTGGGCGACCTCGACCGCGTGCGCCAGTGGAATCGCGTGTTCGGCATGGTCAATTCGGCGCCCGGGTTCAACCGGCAGCCGGCGGTGATCAATGGCTTTTCCGATCTGATTCTCCAGCTGTATGGGCCCGAGGCCGGCGGCCACGCGCGCAGCGCGGTGGGCATGGCCGAGTTGCCGTTCGACATCCCGGTCGAGGTCGAAGCCGAGCTCGAGTTGAAGGCGTAGCCATCATGTGCAGGAACATCCGGACGTTGTTCAACTTCGAACCACCGGCCACCGAGCTGGAGATCCGTGATGCCTCGCTGCAGTTCGTGCGCAAGTTGAGCGGCTTCACGGTGCCGTCGAAGGCCAACGAGGCGGCCTTCGAGGCCGCGGTCGAGAAGGTGGCCGAGGCCGCGCGCGAGCTGATCCGCTCGATGGTCACGCAGGCGCAGCCGCGCAACCGCGAGGAGGAGGCGGCCAAGGCGCGCTTGCGCTCGGCACAGCGCTTCGCCCCGCGCGATGCGGCATAAACGCGCGAGGGGGTGGCGCCGCGCCTGGCGTGATGCGGCGCTGAGCGGGCGCGCAACCGCGGCGCGCTCTGCTCGCTTCAGGTCGCTGGTTCCACGACCTGCTGATCCTTCTTGCCGGGTTCGAGGCATCGGCGTGGTGTTGTGCCGGCACTGCGTCACGACGATCTGTGGCTGTGCGCCGCGCTGCCTTGCTGAATCGAGCGGCCGGCCGCGACCATGCACGCATGCCGTCGAGTGCCACTTCGGCACGACCGGCATACCGGCAAGGAGG